>DDTL01000049.1 GCA_002344345.1 Saprospiraceae bacterium UBA2365 | reverse complement strand
CTGTCATCCCTGCGGGACTGATTGCAGGGAATGGGAGGAGAGTTTTGGTAATTTGAATCACGACGATGAATGTCGTGATCTGCGAGATTTGAAAATTAGTGGCGATTCAATCATTGGACATACAACGATCCTCTTAATCAACGTTCGAAAAATACAGTTGGCAACGCGGATGACGCGGATGCTGCGCAGCGCGGATCTATGTTTGGAAATCAGAGAGATTTGTAGAAGGGATCATTAGAATATTTGATAATTGCCCAAGGTGCGACGAGGATTTTCCCGCAGATCCCGCAGATTTTCGCTGATCTGTTTTCTGATCAATAAGCTAAATTCTGCGCAGATCGGCGAGATATGCGGGAACGAAAAAAAACAAGGGTTTAACTTTGAGTCTGCTCCGAAAAGTCCAATTTATTGATTTTCAATCGTTTTTTACCCCAACCTACTGACGTCATGGATCAGCACCAGACTAAAGGGAAACGATTGAAAATCAACAAATTAAAAGTCCCCATTAGGCATGTACTGACTGAAAACGTCAGTAGGGATTTAGGGGGCATAGACTTTTCGGAGCGGGCTCAATCTTTCAGTTTTTACACATCCTTCATACTTAACTGTACGCGGGATCTCTCCGGATCAACGTGGATTACCTTAACCAAGACCTCCTGATTGAGGCTGACAATGGTATTGGGGTCCTTTACAAATTTATTGGCCATCTCGGAAATATGCACCATTCCTTTTTCTTTAATTCCGATATTTATAAAAGCGCCAAAATTGGTAATATTATTGACGATTCCTTTTAAAACCATACCTTCGTATAAGTCCTCAATGGAATTGACACGTTCATCAAAATGTACTTCTTTTTGTTCACCTCTCGGATCCAAACCAGGTTTTTCCAGTTCTTTTATGATATCCTTCAACGTTGGCATTCCTGTTTTTTCATTGACATACCTGCCGAGCTGTATGTTTTTGAGTTTTTGGGGATCTGACCTGATCTCCTCGATGGTCAACCGGTGGTCGTTGAGCAGTTTTTCTGCCAACGGATAACTTTCAGGATGAATTCCTGTGTCATCGAGAAAGTAGCTTCCTCCTTTTATTCTTAAAAATCCTGCAGCTTGTTCAAATGCCTTCTCTCCCAGTCTCGACACTTTCATCAATTGTTTTTTATCCGTAAATCGTCCTTTTTCAGACCTGAATTTCACAATATTTTTGGCTAATCCAGGGCCTAATCCGGACACATAACTCAGCAAATGTTCAGATGCGGTATTCAGATTGATACCGACCGAATTCACTGCACTCATCACCGTTTTATCCAGCTTTTCTTTCAAAAGGGTTTGGTTGACATCGTACTGGTATTGACCCACACCGATGGCTTTAGGATCAATTTTTACCAATTCAGCCAAAGGATCCATCAACCTCCTGCCTATGGAAATCGCTCCCCTCACCGTTACATCCTTATCAGGAAATTCGTCCTTGGCTGTTTTACTGGCTGAATAGATGGAGGCGCCATCCTCATTCACCAGATAAACAGGCATATTTTTCAAATCAGGTATGGTTTTCAGCCATTGAAAAGTCTCCTTTCCCGCAGTACCGTTGCCAACCGCAATCACTTCAATGCCATATCCTGAAATCAGCTCCCGAACTAAAAATTCAGCATCATCCAATTTATTTGAAGGAGGATGGGGATAGATCACATCTTCATCCAGCAGATCTCCGTTATCAGCCAGGCATACCACTTTGCAACCTGTTCTGAATCCTGGATCGATCGCCAATGTTTTTCTTTGCCCTACCGGAGCTGCCAAAAGCAATTGCCTCAGGTTTTTTTCAAAAACATCGATGGCAGCCAAATCAGCTTTTTCTTTATAAATTCCGCGGGTTTCATTGTCAATCGATGGAACGATCAGTCTTTTATAACTGTCTTCGACGGCTCTTTCAATCATCGCTTCCACAGGACTATTTCTTCTGATAATCATGCTTTTTATTTTTGACAACACCAAGGTGTCATCTACAACAACTTTGATTTTCAATAGCTTTTCATTTTCTGCCCTGAAAACAGCCAACAATCGGTGAGAAGGCATTTTTGACAACTTTTCATCATAATTGAAATAATCCTTATATTTTTGGGCAGCAACTTCTTTGCCCTTGACCACGACTGCATTTAAAACCGCTTCCCTTTCATAAAGTTTTCTGACAAAATTCCGCACTTCAGTTTGCTCACTGATCCATTCTGCAATGATGTCCAAAGCCCCCTGGACAGCTTCTTCAACAGTTTCAACTTTTTCATTGACAAATGAACCCGCATACCTCAAGATATCCGAATGGATCTGATCAAAAATATATTTTGCCAAAGGTTCAAGTCCTTTTTCCCTGGCAACTGCAGCTTTGGTTTTATTGCTTCGCTTGAATGGCAGGTACAGATCTTCCACCAATACCGCGTCATAGCTCTCTTCTATCTGCTTTTTTAATGCCGGTGTAAGTTTTCCCTGATCTTCGATACTTTTCAGGATGAATTCCTTCCTTTTTTCCAGTTCTTTCAGTTTTCCAAATTGTTCTTCTAGTTCAAAAAGGACTGTTTCATCCATATTACCGGTTGATTCTTTACGATATCTCGCTATAAATGGTATACTGGAACCTTCTTCAATGAGTTTCAAAACGTTATATACCAGTCGTGAATTTAATCCTAGCAGTTTTGAAAGTACAGAAGCATATTTATCTATCATATATCAAAAAAATTAAAGGGCGCAAAAATAGAATTTTAATTGGTTTTATCTGGTTTTACCACGGATTAAGTCAATCATGATGATCCCGGAATAGACTTTTCCTTCATTTCTGATCCGGTGCTGAGCATAAAAAAAATGTTCCGTTATCGTCATCAGATAACGGAACACTATGATACCCATTCATTGATCTTTCTCAGCCTTATTGTGTGAATGTTCACCTATTTTCGCTGGAACTGACCCATTGGTATCAGGGCTGAATAAACAGTTTTTTACTGACACTTGTATTTTGATCTCTGACCTCTAATATATAGAGTCCGGAAGTTATCAAACCAAGATCATACTTAGATTTGAGTTTGCCTCTGGAAACAAAAACGCTCCTGCCATTGAGATCCATCAAATTTAAATGAGTCTGTTCAGAAAAACCTTCAAACCCACTGATTTGCAATTTATTTCCGGTCATCCATGCTTTGAAAGCGGTTTTTTCCGTTGGATTGACCTGGCTTGTACCACAAAAATCCGTAATGCTCATATCGGAATTTACCCATTTGTTTTCAAAATAAATCTGGAACAACTGTCTGGTGGGAAAACTTAATGGCAATTCTTTTGCAAATTCATTTGAAGTTTTACTGTCAAAAACAAAAGCCCCTGTACCATAATCAAAGGTTTCGGTGATAATTCCGGTCTGTCTTTTCTGGTTATCATAGGTATAGGAAGCTTTGGTTTTGTTGGTCTCAACACCATCGGGGTCATACATAAATTCAGATTCCGTCTCTTCCAAACCATCTGCATTAAAAGTAATAAGCGTTTTTTCAGCAAGGTAGAAAACACCGTTTTCATCTAAATTAAAAACTTTTTCTTCTCCCCTTTGCCCCAATCCGTTATAGCGAAATACTGTGGAATCCACAATCGCCATTTCTCCTGTAAAGAAATCCAGACTATTGGTCAGTTTATTGGACAATCTGTTTTCATCATTGTAACGGTACTCCGTGGTTCCAGCAAGTAAAAATCCCAGCGGTATGCCAAACAGGATAGAAAAGTCAAAATACTGCTCAGAAAGTACAATTCTTCCCTGATCAAATGTATTATAAATTTTTAGCAGAGGAGCTAAATCACCACCCGGAATCTCCGCAAAAACGATCGTTGAATCACCATTTTCAGCCAACAGATCTTCATTTGCAAAAACATCATTGAATCCTCCGTAACTGATCACCTTAAATTTCTGCACACCTTCCTCTGAACTTACTTCGCCCTCAACAGTAAAAATATCCTGTCCGTTCACTATCTCATAACTGATTTCGTTCGTTCCTACTTTCTTAAAATTGGTAATCGCATCATCCCATTCATACAGGGACTGACAAAGGTTGAATGGATCCTGCGTAGTCGCGGCTGCAGGTTCAGCAACAAATTTGTGTACTTTATGAAAATTCCGCAAATTTTGCAGAATATTTCCATCCTGCTGTCCGTAAAGGAATAAACCGGAAAACATCAGCAGGCAAATGATCGTTAAATTTTTTCTCATATTTTACGCTTTAATTTGATTATATTCTATTTTATAAAATTTTGATATATAAGCCATGATGAATCAGTACTTAATAAAGGAAAGCATAATTCATGATTCATGAAGTTTTATCACGGAGTCAAAGGTTCTGAAGTTTAACTTTTTCGTCAAGCAATACAGCTGAAATACTTTTTCCATCCAGTTCTGGAAAATTACTTTTTAATTTTTAAAACGTAATAAATCAGAAAAATTGGATAAAAAACAAAAAAAAACAGCAAAATAATCTTCATAAATGTGATTCAGTTCAAAAAATGTACTTTCTCACTTTTTATTCTTAATACGAATCAAGGGTTGAAAAAAANNTAACTTTAACCCTTGATTCGCATTCTTAACTAATACTTCCTCTGTATTAATTCTTCTGCAAGTGATCGAATGATTTCCAGTCTTTTTCTTTCAACGCTTAGCGAATCCAGTTGAATAAAAGACGCATCCGTATATTCCGTGACTGCTTTTTCTGCCAGTTCCCTGACATTCAGCTGATTGAAAATACTCTCCACCTGTTCCACTTTTTGGTGATCCGTAAGGGTTTTGGTTTTATACAAAACAAGTAATTTATCTCTTGTTGCCTGATCCGCCTGTTGCAAAGCAGTCAGGTACAGATAAGTTTTTTTGCTTTGCAAAATATCACCACCCCGGATTTTCCCAAAACGTTCATCGCTGTAAAGATCCAGCAAGTCATCCTGTATCTGAAAAGCAAGGCCTAGATTGATCCCAAATGCATACAGCGCTTCAGCATCGGTATCTGTTGCTTTTCCAAGAATAGCGCCGGTTTGAAAGCACCCTGCCAATAAAACCGCTGTTTTGTATTTGATCATCTGAAGGTATTTTTCCAATTCGACCTGATCCAGGGTTTCAAAATCCATATCCATTTGCTGGCCAACACAAACTTCAATAGCGGTTTTTGTAAAAAGACTGTTCAGTTTTCTCTGCACCTGATCATCTTCCGAGCTCAGATTGAGATAATGGAATGCGTACATCATCATGGCATCCCCGGAAAGTATACCTGTGTTGATGGAATACCTGATATGCATGGTTGGTTTCCCCCTTCTCAGGTCAGCATAATCCATAATATCGTCATGAGCCAGGGTAAAATTGTGAAATAGTTCAAGGCTGAATGCCATTGGCAAAGCTTTTTCCACCTCATCGCTGAATATATTGTAAGACATCAGCGCAATCACAGGTCTCAGTCGTTTGCCGCCGAGCTCCAGAATGTAATTCATCGGCTCAAAAAGGCCCTTCGGCTCATCCCTGAATTTTTGCGATTCCACAAAATCATCAAACAGATTTTTCAATGCAGATACAGATTGCATAACAAGAATTTGGTTAGAATATGGGTGCAAGATATAATAAAGATGAGAAAATGGCTTAGAATTTTGGGTTCTAATCAGGAATTAATATTAAAAAAATCATTAATTTATTGTTTATCAATTACTTAATTGATATTCTCAAAATATGGGATGTTATAGAATTCTTAAGCGCAGGCGATATTTAGTTAATGTTGTTTTAAATGGGCCAATGCTTAAGACAAAAGTACAACTTTACAGGTCTAAGAATAAAAGAGATACGAATTATATAATCCTAAAATTGTAAAGAGATGAAAAAAATGAGATTGATTTTGATGGGTGCTGCTTTCCTGAGCATGGGAACCTACCTCAGCGCCCAAACTTTCACTGCCCATCATGAAAACCGGCATAGAGGCCGCGACGAATTTGGATGGTATGTAGAAAAAGGGATCAGATCCGGCGAACTTACAGACAGGGAAGTGCGCAAACTTCGGATAGAATGGAACGAACTGGAGCATTTGAAACGGCATGCATACCACAACGGGAGGATCAGCCGTCGGGAAGAAAGAAGAATATGGGAAGAAGAAAAGGAATTTGAAAAAATGCTTCATGTTTTTCTGAACAACAGGGAAAGAGAACATTACAGAAAATATGAAAAAAGACACCACGATGACAGGTACTACAGAGATGGCGATCGGGACAGATACAACAGGTATGACAGGCATTAAAATTAGCTTTTTATAAAAAAGGGATTCATTGCGGATCCTTTTTTTTTTGTTTTAGGTAGTTGGATGCTTAAAAAAGCAGGAAGCAGGTTTATTGCTAAAAAAACTTCAACCATTGCGGGGAAGAGGGTATTTAAAATTTATGTTTTTTTAACAAGCAAGGGGGTTCACTATAGGCAAACAATTCAAACCTTCGGGAGAAGACTTTACCAACACAAAAATGCTGGAAAGAAATTGTTGAAGGAACTGAAAAAATCATAGCAAGAATTCCTCAAAATATACAAAATTCAAGTAGAATTACAGATGGCATAGAACAAATTACTATAGAATGGGAGAAAAGACAAGATTTTAAACTCGCAAACCACATTAATAAAATCGATAAAATTAAAAGAATTGATTATTATAAAAATGCTATTTTAGAGGCAGAAGAATTTTTGAAACATAGTAGCAATCAAAACAATAAAAAGCATTATGATTATTTAAAACCAATTATTGATGATATTAAGCAAACTTTTTAAAATCAATCGGGTATCATTTCCAATTTATGAGATACCAATAAACAGATATATCAATGACACAGTTTTTTATGCCATTTTAGTGGATAGAAGGAATGAACCTGTTGATTATGATAGACGAATGATGCTTTTAGTCCTTAATTCAAGAGATATTCAGGAACTAAAAATGAAAAGAAAGATTGAAAAACAGGATCTTTTTCTAAATCCACTCCAATTAGTCATACCCTATGAATTTACACCCAAAGATATT
>DDTL01000065.1 GCA_002344345.1 Saprospiraceae bacterium UBA2365 | reverse complement strand
TTAACCCTTGATTCGCACTATTTGTAAAAAACTACTGTGTTATTTTATTGATAAGGGTACATCAAAGAAATGGCTTCCGAAGGCCGCGAAAACAATGAGTTTACTCAATGCAAATGAGGGTTACAAAAACGAGCAAAGCGAAGAATTTGCCCATTTCTTAAAAAAACGAAACAATTATTAAGCGATTAATGGATCAATAAATCTTTAACAGTTAACCATTTGAATAGTATATTTGCCTTTGAAGAAAAATATTAAAGCACATGCATTTACAACAAACTTTGCTTCCCATTCTTTTGACCCTTCACTTTTTGGCGTTCACGAATTCTATTGAAGCCCAATACACGCCTTATGACGATCTGCCAGGTTTAATAAAAAGCAACAAACCAGCCTTTGATCCGGATTTTCCGGAATGGGCTAAAAAACTTTATGGAAATGACATCAATTTTTACGATATCAATAAGCAGTATGAAGCATATATAGCAGAAAATCCAGGTAGGAAAACGGCTATATCCAGATATTTCAGAACCTGGCGCAAGGCTATACTGGAATACGTACGCCCGGATGGCAGCATTCAACTACCGGATATGCATGTGTTTAACAGACAATTAAACAAAAGTCAAACCCTCTGTGAGTCATCCCAAAACGACAGGTCCAATGGCAGTGACTGGTCATTTTTAGGACCCAGAGAAACGTTCTGGTTGAATGAAAACGGTGCTGCAACCGCACCGGGTAAAGCGCCCTGGCAGGTAAATGTATATGCGATTGATGTTGCTACCTCTGATTTCTCCATCATTTTTGCCGGAACCGAAACCGGTTTTATCAATAAAAGCACAGATAAAGGGCAAAACTGGCAACAGATGGCACCCGGTTATCTTTTTGGTGGTGGAATCACTGCAATTGCTATACATCCAACCAACCCTGATATCGTGTTTGCCTCTGGTGGCAACCAGATACATCGTTCAGAAGATGGAGGACACACCTGGCAGCCATTGCTTCCTTTGAGCAATCTTTTTTATGCTGATCGTTTGCGTATTGATCCGCAAAATCCTTCAAAAATTTTTGCTGCTTCAGAAAAAGGAATATTTGTTAGTTCTGATGGAGGAAATACATGGACCCAAAGATACCAGAATCAAGCATGGGATATTCGTATCAAGCCCGGAGACGGACAAACCATTTATGCTATCACCAGGAATGCCGGATACTACTCATTGGTCAGATCCGTGAACGGAGGACAATCCTTCACTATAATTCAGGAATTTCCCGGAAATTATTCGGTTGCCTCAGGTGCATATCTTGGTGTTACCGCTAAAAATGCGGAAGTGTTGTTTGCAGTTTTATTGGGATCAAACGATACACCCTATTTGCTAAAAGGAAATTTTGCCAATAATAACATTAGCTGGAATTTAATTGCAACAGGAAGGACAACAGCTTTTGAAATGGACAATGGGCAAGGATATTTTGATCTTGCAATGGAAATTTCCCCGTTGGATGACAAGATCATTTTGGTTGGCACCACTACCCTATTCAAATCAACCAATGGCGGATTGACTTTTTCTGCAGTGGGCGGTTATTGGGGTCCTTTCAATATACATCCTGATATTCAGGATATTAAGATGTTGCCAAATGGAGAAACGTGGGTTGCAACGGATGGAGGAATGAATTACACTTCGGACGTTTTCACCGCACAAAATAATTACCATGTCAGGTGCAAAGGCCTGATGGGGTCTGATCTGTGGGGTTTTGATCAGGGATGGAATGAAGATCTGGTGGTCGGAGGTAGGTATCACAATGGCAATACAGCCATCGCAGATTTTTATCAAAACAAATCTCTCAGAATGGGTGGTGCAGAATCTCCCACTGGTTGGGTTTTACAAGGTAAAAGCAGGCATGTGGCTTTTGATGACCTGGGAAATGGCTGGGTATTGCCCAAAACAGCCGAAGGCGAACCGGAAGGAAGGTTTATTTTCAGTAAATATCCGAATATGGATGAATATGGGGGCCGGAGGAGCAATTTTGTCCATCATCCAAATTATTATGGAACATTTTACCTCGGAGAAGGAAATGGGTTCTGGAAAAGCACCGACATGGGCGTTAGTTATGTTCTTTTGCATACATTCCCCGGCAGGGTCAGGTATTTACAGATCTCATTTAAAAACCCTGAAGTTATCTATGCGGATGTGAGCAATTACGGATTATACCGCTCCGACGACGGAGGCCTGACATGGGTACAAAAACCGAGTCTGACCAATGCACCTTACGGACATTCAGGATGGAGGGGCAATTTATTTTTTGCCATTTCACCCTATGATGAAAATACGATCTATTCCTGCCTTCAAAACGGCACCTGGTCTGCAGATATTGGCAAGGTTTTCCGGAGTCAGGATGGTGGAAATACCTGGGAAGACTGGTCTGGAACAGTCAGTGATTACCTGAAATGCCTGGTTATTCAGCCAACAACCGGAAGTGAGGATCTGGTTTATTTGTTTACCAAAGGATTGAATGGCAAGCCGGGTCGGGTCATGTTCCGCAAACCAGGCATGCAGGATTGGGAAAATTTCAGTATTAACTATCCGGTTGGCATGCAACCCAATATGGCGCTTCCTTTTTTCAGGGACGGCAAAATCCGGGTTGGTGGCAATGGCAGCGTCTGGGAATCTCCATTGGCAGAACCACAATTCAGCCCGGTGATCAATCCCTGGGTAGAAAAACCGGTATATGAGTGTATGACGGACACGCTTTACTTTGATGACCATTCCATGATCAACCACGAAGGAGCAAGCTGGCAATGGCAGATAACACCTGAACCTGAATATATCAGCGACCCTAACATTAGAAATCCAAAAGTGGTGTTGGGTAATCCGGGATCTTATACAGTTCATTTTTCAGTTATGCAAAATGAAGAAACCTATACCAAAACTATTCAGGATATGGTCAGTACTACGACCTGCCCTTCCATTGAGGATTGCAGTAACCCGGCAGATATACCTAAGGACAACTGGAAACTATTAAATGTTGACAGTCAGGAAATAAATGGAGAAGATGGAAAAGCGATCAATGCCTTTGACGGAGACCCTTCCACGATCTGGCATACCGAGTGGTATTGGAGCAGTCCCGGATATCCTCATGAGATCAGTATAGATCTGGGAGAAATTTATAGAATTTCTGAGTTTACTTATTTGCCGAGACAGGACGGTGAAAACGGAAGGATCAAAAACTATAAACTTTATATCAGTAATCAATCCAATCAATGGGGTTTGACCACCGCTACAGGAAATTTTACAAATACGGCAGCTCCTCAAAAGATTGAGCTCAACCCGCCTGTTGTGGGCAGATATCTCAAGTTGGTCGCGGTATCCGAAGTGAATGGAAATCCCTGGGCTTCTGCGGCAGAGTTGAGTGTCACAGGATGTCTAAATATTTATTCAGGTGTTCAAACCATGGGTAAAATCCAGTCATTGCAGGCTTCTCCTGTTCCCTCCTTCGGTAAGATCCACATTCCTACACCGGGAGGAAGTGTCATCAGCTACCAGGTTTTCGATTTGCAGGGTAAAATCGTTCTGGAAGGTTTGATTAAGCAACCCGGCGAATTGTTGGAACTGGATCTTTCAGAACAGTTGCCGGGCGTTTATCTGGTGACATTTATCAGCCGGGGAGTACATTATTATGCTAAAGTAGTTAAGATGTAAGTAATTGATAAATAAATAGTTAAATCTAATAATTAAAATTTTATTTGGCAAAAGAAAAATATAGTAAAAATAATTACTGCCTAAACTGTTTATTCTTTACGATGAAATGATCATCCATTTTCAAATTTCACTATGCGTCTCTGCGCCTTTGCAAGAAACATAGAAAAGTTCAATAAAAGGTATATTTATATATAATGCTCAATTGTTATAAATAAATGAGCCTGAACAACGTTTATAGAAAGTGACCGGCAAGTTGGAAGTTCAGAAAGTTGGATTTCTGATAAGCCATATACGTTAAATATTTTGCTATCAGCTTTATTGTTCTCTTTCAGAGAATTTTATTCATTTTTATTTATCAAAACCACAACCATGAAACACTTATTTTTTCTCATCGCTTTATTGACCATCAACATTGCCATCATCGGACAAGAAATTACCGGAAAATCTACCATCAACAGTGTAACAGTATTCCGGCAAGGCGTTCAGATCAATCGTAGTGCCACGGTTAAGCTGAAGTCTGGCCTCAATCAGGTGGTAATCACTGATCTGCCCGCAGGCTTCAACGATCAAAGCATCAGTGTCCGGAGCCTATCCAGACTGGAGATCTCCGCTGTTCAATACCGCACCGATTACACACAGGACTATGAATCCAGCCCGGCATACCTTGAATTAAAAAACAAACTGGAAACAACTTTCAGGTTAAAAGAAGATGAAACGGTTGTGCTGAACTCCCTGAAAGATGAGGAAAATATGATTTTGGCCAACAAAAACATCACCGGTACCAACACCGGGCTCACCGCTGAACAATTGGTCAAAATGTCAGATTTTTATCGTACGAGATTGCCCGAACTCAAAAATAAAATACTTGCAAGCACGCGAAAAATTACAGACATAGATAAAGAAATTACACGGCTTCAAAAGCAGATGAACGAGATCAGCTCAAAAAACAATCAGCAATACAAAGGTGAGATCGTAATCCTGGTAGAAAGCAAAAAAACCATGGATGAACTGATCGAATTCAGTTACATCGATCCGAGAGCTTCCTGGGTCACCAGTTATGATCTCAGGCTCGAATCCCTGCAAAAACCGCTGAACCTGCAATACAAGGGCAAGGTCAGGCAGACTACCGGAGAAGACTGGAAAGATGTCCAGTTGGCGCTGGCCACCGGCAATCCACAGTTCAACATGCAATTTCCGGTCATCAATCCGTGGTTCTTGTACTATACAGCGCCTTTATTCGGTTATGAAGCCGGTGCTCCGATGATGCTGGATGAAGTTGTTCAGGTCAGGGGCTCCATAAATGTCAGGGCAGAAAAAGAAGAAGCTGCCGGAGAGGTAACTGTGGCAAAAGAAAATGTTACCTTCATGGAGTTCAGCCTGCCGGGCAAATATGCTATTCCATCAGACGGAAAAGAGCATGAATTTAAAGTTCAGGACAATACCCTGCCTGGGTTTTACAGGTATATTGCCGTTCCGAAGCTGGACAACAAGGTTTATCTGGTGGCCAATGTGGAAGACTGGTCAAAATACAATCTGGCGAGTGGCAACATGAAGCTGTTTTTTGAAAGCACTTTTATCGGCAACAATTATTTCGATGCGAATATTGTGACGGATACATTGTCCATTTCGCTCGGACCTGACATTGCCATTTCTACCACAAGGGAAAAACTGAAAGATCTGAAAAAGACCCGGTTTTTGTCCAATAAAAAACAGATCCAATCCGGTTGGGAGATCACGATCCGCAACAATAAGACTGTTGAGGCGGAAATACTCCTGCAGGATCAGATCCCACTGTCAACTGACGGGGAAATGACAGTGGAAGCCGATGAACTTTCAGGTGGAAAACTCAATAAAGAAACCGGTGTGGTAGAGTGGAATCTGAAGCTGAAGCCAGGAGAATCCGTCAAAAAAGTGATCGCTTATACGATTAAAATCCCTAAGGATAAGCAGGTGGTGTTGAATTGAAGGGAACCGGACAATACCCTGGACGGTTGCGCGCTGGCAAATGTTCAATTTCGCGGTCTAAATCATTCATAACAAAAAACCCTCGCAGTAAAAATACTACGAGGGTTTCATTAATTGCACCTGTAGGATGACCAAACGGTTCCTTCGCCCCGGAAGGAAACCTGATGAAACGTTCCACTTGATCGTAGGCAATCGCCTAAGTAGTAAGGCTGGTTGAGGTTCAATGGTCCGGCCTAAAATGAAAAACCTTAGAAACAGCTTAATCAGGAAAATAATTGTAAATGTCTTTTCTGTGCAAAAATCTGATAAACTCAATATCCTGACCGTTAAATACAAATCCGATGCGATAATCTCCCAAGCGGATCCGATAAGCATTTTTCGTCCCTTTAAGTTTTTTGCAATTGTGAATCTGGGATATTTGTTCTTTCTTTCTGATTTTTTCGATCAATTCTACTAAAGCATGCAAAACTTTCTTATTGTCAATACTTTCTATATCTTTTGCAAACGACTTATCTATCAGCACTTTCATTTTTTCAGGCTTTCTATGAATACATCTGTATCCACATATTCACCCGTCCTACCGGTTAAAATAGCCGTTAAAAGACCTATGTCCTCAGCTTCCTCTTTAGTTAGGAACTTCACTTTAATACCAATTTTACGGGCAAGGTCAGTCAATAATTTTAAATTCTCCTTGCTATCGCTCTTTAAAACCACTGTTTCCATATTAAAAATGATGATTGATTGTTCAAATATACCATTTTTTCATATTAAAAAGGATAATTTGTTAAGAGCTGGTTTAAATCCCTCACCAACCATGAACATTTTGATTCTAGCTTGAGAATCAAAAATCCTTTAATCAGCCCACCAATTGAAGAGTTTTTCAAATACTTTAGTTTCATTTTTACATTCAGGCCTAAAATTTAAGCTAACCTACTGTACCTTAACACTTTTTGGCACAATAATTGTTTTGAAAGATTTGAAAAACATTATTAATTCATCTTTTTAATTAAACTTATTATGAAATCGAACAGTTTTTGTAGTCTTTCTACCCCCCAACTTTCGTAAGACACTGTATGTCAGTATTTTGAAAAACTTGCCATTATTTGTACTTTTAGTATCCCTTAGTTTTGTCCTTCCCTCCTGCAATAAGGAAGATAACATTTATGAGGACATACCTGACTACTCTTCCAAAAATTCTTCTGTCACCATCGACAGAGTAAAAAACCATTTCTCAAAATACAAAGCTGCACCCACAAGTAGTTTTGATGGTGACCAACTAATACTCCCGAGAAATGCAAAACCTATCTGGAGTCTTGCCAAAGAAACTATATTTAATGGCAATACGGAAATAGTAATTGTACCAATACTGCCTATATCCAAAAATACGAGGTGGAATGCTTATCAAAATGGTCGCATAGTCTTCTATGAAAAACCAAATGGTCAGATAGGCGAAAATCTACTCTTATTTCATTCACATCCAAAACTTTTTGATCAGAATGTTAAACCAACCAATGCCAATTACAGCGGCCTGATCTATCAAATAGATGAAAATGGATATTTAAGGCATCCCTCCATTGTTAAAAAAGGAAAAATTATTAAAGAAATTCCTTCAAGTTTTTTTAATCAATTTGATAACCAAAATTCGTCAAATGTTAGAAATGATGATCCTTTAGGTTGTAAAGTTAAAAATCGTTGGTGGGTCAGGCTCGGTGAAGATATATATAATTGGTTTGACAGGATAGATGATAGAATTGATGAAGGCTTTGAAGACTGGTTTGATTGGTTCCATGGCTTGTTTAATGGCGCCTCAGGCTCAGGTAGTGGCCCGGGTAGTTATCCAAATGAAGTGAACCCCGGCAATGTTTTTCTGGGAGGAAACTGGAGTTTTAATCCAAATGGTATTTACCCGAAACCACCTGCATTGGACTGGCCAAATGTGGAGATGGATCTGGATATCCTTTTTAAGACCGGAATTTTCAGTGATTGGAGCATAGCACTGCCTTATATCGCAGGCCTGGAAGTGATAAAATTCAGACATGATATTCATATCACAACCAGGCAGTTATACATAGAATTAGCTGAATGCTATGGTATCAACTGGGAAGCAACTCTTGAAGAAAATCCGACATTTGAAAATATTCCTCCTTTCACCGCTGATCTGGAATGGAATCAGGGAAATTCGGGTTCATCAACTTCCAGCTCCGGCATTGTTCCTTTTGAGATTATCATAACTTTTGCTCACACGCCTTATGCGGAACTGGGTGATTGTGAAAAAGCCATTGTGGACAAATATGATCCTGACAAGAATGGAGTAAATTCTTATGTATGGGCAAAACCCTGGTTGCTCGAGGAATGTGAAGAAGTCTATACAGAAATAGTGAACATATTGCCATCGCTCAGACTTCATTGCAATGTACAAAGTATCAATCAATTCCTAAATGAGGCCCTTCACGATGAAGACTGTTCTTCTGAAAGTTTTTATTGTAAATTGTCTAGACCTGACACACCTTCAATGAGTACTTGTGCCTGGCAAGCCGTTCAAAGTGACGTCTGCCAAAATGCTGCTGCAAACTTTATCAACAAGTATAAGTTGAGTATTTCCGTAGCAGAATTGGATGCATTGGTTGGAGAAGGTAAGTTTTGTGGGTGTGAAGAAACATATAATTGTAAAGCGAATAAACTTCTATTTTTTGCCAGAGAGGATATAAAGGAGATTATTGATAACAATTTACTCAAAGATCCTTGCAACCCTGAAATCTCATCACAAGAAATTATTACCAATAGTTTTAATAATAATTGTGAATATGATTTCGGATTAAAAAGTTTAACTCATATTTTATCTGATATAATACAAGGTCATGATTGGATTGTTGAGGATCCTAAAAGTTTTACTCAGCAGAAATGCCCAATACTTGTATGTTTATATAACAAAATGCTACAACAAAACATTAATTTTGTTTGCAGCTATGTAGCACCCACATTCGATTCCGACAAATTTAAATTAACTATTAAAGTACAAGATACCGAAGATGGCAGTACAGCTTATGCCACATATAATCATAGTACTAAATCAGCTACTTTGGTATTTGATCCCTTTAATTGCAACAAAGAAGATGAGGTTTCTTTGATGAGTACTATTTTACATGAATTTGTACATGTAGAACTTATGAGGAAAATGGCTGAAAAAGGATACAATTTCAATGATTTCTCTAATTGGAAATACTTTTACCCAAATTTAGCTGATTATTTTGAAAATTTAGCGAAAGCTAATTCAGATCCTTCCGAAATTCATCATTACCTAATGCTAAGTTATGAAAATATTATTGATAAACAAGCTAAAGCATTATTTGAAATTTTTAAAGGTCAGTCAAATGGACTAACAAAGCAACATTTTTATCTTGTAGCTGCCGGTGGTCTTTTTTATGCAATGGAGCAACATAATTCTTCCGTTCCGGGATTCAATACTCTCTACGGTGAATTTATAAACAAATATGAACCATTGTACAATTTTCTTAAAACTAAAAATCTTTCAATAGGATGCAATTAAAAATAAATTTTAGTGGTATCATTATAGGATTATTGGCTTTTATATCCTTTGCTTGTAACAGAAAAACCTCCAATATATCTCAGGAGAAAATAAATGTTCTTGCTCAAAATGCACTCAGTTACGCATTAACGAATGATTGTTTTTATTTTAACAAGTGGCGGACAATTGATGAATATGAATTTATTTCAGTCTGCAAGGATCTAGCTAAAACTAATGATCGTAGATACTCTACTCAATTTGAAGATTTTCATTTGAAAGATGGTTCCAAATTGGTCAGATTTGATACGATAGCGATCAGGGAAATTGAGGGCAAAAAAGTAATAATGAGCCATTGGTCAGAAATTAAAAGAGGACATGAATTTAGTTTAGAATTATTGGATAGCCTGCAACCAAAATCACATGGTGTACGCTCCTATATTTTATCTCAGCCGGAATTTGTTACTTATAAAAAAGGCTATAAAGTCCTGTTTAAAATCACTGAATACTTTGAGTATCCTATTAATTATGTTTATGTTATCATAGAAACTGATCAAAAGTACAATCCGATATTTATTCAGTGTAAAAAACCGATAAATAAAAATGAATATATTCCTGTTTCGTCTATACCACAAGATCGACCACAGTCAGCTAACGGCATTGATTTTTACATCAATCAAGAAAACATATTAATTGCAATTTCTGACTCCTTGATTCATCAGTACATAGAAGAAAAAGGCATGTCTGGAGTTAGCTATCGCAAAGTATCTGAAAATTATTATAGATCTGAATTCCCATATATATGTCAGGATAATAATTACAACTATTATGAAACATATATAACTATGCAAAAACATTCAGACCAAACTATCAGATTCTTTTCAAATGACACCTGTGAAATCCGTAGAATTAAAGCTTTGGGAAATGAATACAGTAAAATAAATTTTAAAAAAATGGAAATTACCTGGGATTCAATTGTTGTGACTGATAATTTCAAGCCTGAAACAAAAAAAACAATAATGTACTCTAACAAAGATGTCAGATATCGGTTTTTAACATTAAATCAAGAAATCGCTTTGATGGTAGGAAATAAAAATGAATTACGGATGGCACCAATCAGACTGGAACAGTATTTTACAGTGAATATTTACCACGAGGGTAGAATTATCAAGACGAGTTCCGGTAATTATTTTCCCGGGACGCTTCAATCGTTGAATTATGTTCTCCTACAGTAATAAACATTTCAACTTTTTTGAAAAACAAATTAATCAAACTTTTAAAAAGAAACGGGGTGAACCGCTTCACCCGATAGTGACTATCCCTTAGTCGGATGCGCGCTGGCGGGGGTTCAATTCCCCTAAACAAACCACACATAAACAAAAAACCCTCGCAGCAAACATACTACGAGGGCTTTTTAATTGCAGCCTGTAGGATGACCGATCGGTTCCTTCGCCCTGGAAGGAAATCGGGTGATTGCGAAAAAGCCATTGTGGACAAATATGATCCAGACAAGAATGGTGTAAAATCTTATGAATGGGCAACTCCATGGTTGCTTAATGAATGTGGAGAAGTATACACTGAAATAGTTAATATTGAGTCTGCTCCTAAAAGTATTGATCGCCACGAATGCGAGAATGGAAACGTATATGTCAATTACATATTGTCATAATTATAGTATGTTATAAATTATAATATTTTAAATATGATTTATAAAATTGAAGATATGCCTTTTCGGAGCAGACTCAATATTCTACCATCGATTAAAGCTCATTGCAATACATACAGCATCAACCTGTTTGTCGGTGAGGTATTGGAAGTTGATGATTGTTCGGTGAAAAATTTTAATGCAAATTATCAAGACCTGACACACCTTAAATGAGTACTTGTGCCTGGCAAGCCGTCCAAAGTGATGTCTGCCAAACTGCTGCTGCGAACTTTATCAACAAGTATAAGTTGAGTATTTCCGTAGCAGAATTGGATGCATTGGTTGGAGAAGGTAAGTTTTGTGGCTGCGAAGGAACATATAATTGTAAAGCGAATAAACTTCTATTTTTTGCCAGAGAGGATGTAAAGGAAATTATAGATAACAATTTGCTTTATGATTCAAATAATGCAAATTTGTCTTCGTTTGATATTTTGCAGTCTTATACTAACTCACAATGTGATGAAAATATTGCTTCAATGACATATGATGATTTAATGGATGATATAGGTGCCTCAGGAGATTTCATTCTTGAAGATATTTACTTTAAAGATTGTAAAAATTTGTATTGTGTTTATAATGATATAAAAAACTTACCAAATAATTACTATTCCAAATTAATCAAAGATCTTCATGAAGATAAAACACTTTTAATAGAAATGAGCGTGGGCACTCATGGAGAATCCGGAACAGTCCAAATTATAGGTGATAATTATATAAGAATGTCCATCAATCAACACGATTGTATAAATACTGACTTTATTGGAATTGCACAAACTCTGCTACATGAATTAAAGCATATTGATTTTAAAACAACGTTAATATCCGGTTGGTCAAATAATGATGAATACAGAGCAATGTGGAGGGCTTGGGTAAATAAAAAATATGGAATCGAATATTATAATGAACACCATATAATGGTATTGGAATATATGAAATTAGAAGCAAATACCCTTCGGTTGATAGATGGCAACCAATTCCCGTATGATCATTACTTATATATTGTCTGGAAAGGTGGATTAGAAATTGATTGGCAAGGTGCCTTTTCCGAATCAACGGTAGATGATTGGAAAGAAAAAAATGAAAAAATACAAAGTAATCCTAACAAGTATAAATGTAATTAACCATGATGAAATTTTCAATTATATATTTTGGTTTTGCAATTCTTAGTATAGGCTGTACATCCAAAAGTCAACAAAAAAAGATAGATCCCCAAATTGTTGATTCAATTATAAATATAGCTTTCAATAATTTTATGGATGATATCGGACCATTCAATGGGATGCATTCGGAACAAACATTTATCATTGACACTATAGCTCAGCCATATGATTACATAGAGTCGGAGATCATGGATAATTTTCCTTTGGTAGATAGATATGGTGAAAAGACTATAATTGATTCTCGGGAAACAAGAAGCATTTATGTTAAATACCTTAAAAAATTCTTCCCAACGGGAAAAATTAAATTTGAAGATGACTCTTTGATTAAAATGCCAAATAACGACTTTCATGAAAAGCTTAGGGAGAAGGAATTGGTTGTATTTAAATATTCAGATATTTATTATATCGTTGAAGCAGATCAGTATTATATGAGTTTCAGCTATTATTGTGGTCGGGGATGTGGAGGACAATATACAATGCTGTATAGTTTAGATGAAAATGGAAAATTAGTTAACGTTAGAGTAAAAAGAATTTGGGTGTAAATTAAAAAATTGCTGTCCCCTATACATAGCAAAAAAAATAAAAATCTAGGAATTCAAAGAAGGACACCTAATAGCAACATGGATTTTTTTTGCAGTTTCCAAAGAACACATAAACAAAAAACCCTCGCAGTAAACATACTACGAGGGTTTCTTCAGATGCAGCCCGTAGGGGAATTGAACCCCTGCTACCAGAATGAAAATCTGGCGTCCTAACCCCTAGACGAACGGGCCAAAGATTATAATTTGCTAATGTTCTTTAAAAAAGCAGTGCAAAGGTAAAATTATTTTTTTTTTCTCCCAAATATTTTTCAAAAAATTTGTCAGGATTTATTGGGAAGCACCATGGTAGTCAATCTGGACACGCAAACCAGCTCACCGGACTCATTTCTGATCTCAATGTTCCAGATATGCAGTTTTCCCCCGATCTTTACGGGTTCTACCCTACCCGTCACCATCCCGGAAGTGGCAGATTTCAGGTGATTGGCATTGATCTCGATGCCCACTACATGATACTTATTATAATCGACCACCATCGCCGAAGCCACACTGCCGAGTGTTTCGGCCAGTGTAACTGATGCGCCTCCGTGCAACAATCGCATAGGCTGAACCGTTCTGTTGTCCACAGGCATGGTGGCAATGATATAATTTTCACCTATCTTTGTAAATTCAATCCCCAAATGCTCAACCATCGTATTTTTGGATAATCCGTTGAGTATTTCCAGATTGAAATCGTTTTTCCAAATCATAAAAACAACTTTATGTTAATCTATCACAATCCAAGATGCGGTAAAAGTAGGGAAAGTTTGGCATTTCTGAAAGAATTGGGCTTTAATCCAGAGATAAAAGAATACCTCAAAACGCCACCGACATTTGACGAAATGACCGACCTTATCCAAAAACTGGACATTCAGCCCATAGCGCTGATCCGCCAAAAAGAAAAATTGTTCGCTGAAAAATTCAAAGAACTCCGCCTGACCGATGCAGATTGGATCCGGGTGATGGTAGAAAATCCAATTTTGATCGAAAGACCCATCATCATCAACCAGGGTAAAGCGGTGATCGGCAGGCCAAAAGAAAATATCTTTAAAATCATCTGATCATGAATGAATTGAATTACGCTGAATTAAATAAAAAAATGTGGAATGACCGGGTTGATGTCCATACACGATCTGCCATGTATGATCTACCTAACTTTTTGAAAGGAAAATCTTCCCTCAAAGACATTGAACTGGCTATTTTAGGGGATCTGAAAGGAAAACGTGTGCTTCATCTGCAATGTCATTTTGGTATGGATACGCTTTCTCTGGCACGCATGGGCGCAAAGGCAACCGGCATTGACTTTTCTGAAAAAGCCATCGAAAAAGCCAGGGAATTGAATGATCAACTGAAGCTGGATGCTCATTTTATCTGTGCGGATGTGATGAAAATGGATGAACTTCTACTTGAACCATTCGATCTGATATTCACTTCCTACGGAACGGTCGGATGGCTGCCCGAATTAACAACCTGGGGTAAAAACATTCAAAACTTATTAAAACCGGGTGGAAGTTTCGTTTTTGTGGAATTCCATCCGGTCATCTGGATGTATGATGATCAATTTACAAAAATTGAATACGGGTATTTCAACCGGGTTCCCATTATCGAAGAAGCCCATGGCAGTTATGCCGATGCCAACGCAGATCTTCATCACACATGTGTAGGCTGGAACCATTCCATTGCAGAAGTGATGGAAAACCTGATGAGCGTTGACATGCAACTCATCCATTTCAAGGAATACGATTATTCTCCATATGACATTTTTTCAAATTCTGTTGAGGCAATTAATGGTTATATGATTGAAGGTCTTGAATATATGTTACCCCTGGTTTACAGTCTGGTAATGAAGAAAAAAGATGCTGATTAGATTTTAACAATTATTCCAGGTAAAATTTGTAATTCAGCTTATTCATTGCGATCATTATTTTTCATAGTTTTAAAAATAAATGGAATCGATTAAAAACAAAACCGATTATTTTCGGACAATCATTTTATTTTATGAAGTTAATCAGCTCAAAAACAGCCATTTTGCCATTCTAAAAGCTAATTGTTGCCTTTTTAAGAGTAAAAAAGTATATTTGCGCCAAATTCCGAATGGTTTTTATGAATCTAAGATATATCTTTTTGTTTTTCACTTATTTAATGCTACAAGGCTGCGTGAGCAGTTCCAAATATTTCCAACAGGTGGAAGAAAACAAGTTGCTCAATACCGAACTCCGATCCCTTAAATATTTGAATGGGCAAAATGAAAAATTAAAGGCCACGATTGCTGAACAAAATGAAAAACTTTATTTGTGTGAAAATAAATTAGAAGATACAGAACAAAAAGTGAAAAGCCTGATACAGCAAAACCAGATACTTCAACAGGACCAGGCGAAAATGAATGAGCGAAATAAAGCATTGCTGGAGAAAGCATTCGATGATAAAAGGTCACTCACGGATGATTTGATCGCAAAACAGGTTGTTCTGAATGAAAAAGAGAAAATCATCCGAAAGTTGGAATTAAAACTGGCAGGTCATCAAAACGTTCAATCAGACGAAGAATTCAACAGTGCTTCAATTAGCACTAACTTAGCTACCGCCAAAGACAGCCAATTGGCCTATAATTCAGATACGATTTCTGATACCCGGGTTCAATTGACCAGGAACCTTGAACTTTTAGCTTCAGGTGAATACACTATAGAACAAACACCCTCCGGTTTATTAGCGGTAGTATTGAACGAATCGCTGCTTTTTGAGGTGAACAGTATTGCATTGTCTGAAAAGGGAAAGAATGCATTGCTCAGCCTGTTGCGCTTACTGAATTCTAAAAATGTTAAGGATGTTTGCGTCGAAAATATTGTAGTACCTGGCATGGAAAATACTCCTGAAATGACCATCAGAACAGGAAGGCTATTATCTGTTTATCAGGCCTTTATTGAAATGGGTATCAATCCAAAGCAACTGGTGTTATCAGGCCAAAAACCTAATGAAACCAAACAATCGAAAGCATATGAATCTTCCCAATCATTGCAAAAAATAAAAATTGAGTTCAACCCCGGACAGGCAAAAAATTAAATAAAAAGTTGGTGAATACAATTTAACTTTGTTTAATTGTGTTTGTATCATTATGGCGGGCATAAAAAAAAATATAGTTATTGGCACCCAACTCACAGAAAGGGTAAAAAAACATTGGCCTGTTGATTATTTGATCAGTTATGGAGGTTTTTCCAGGGCACGATCAGGCTTTTTCCTGATTTTGATACTTTTTTGGGGAATTCAAACTGCTGCGCAACAAAGATCATGTGGCCTGCATGAAAGGTATGATACTGCACAACTGACACAATTCACAAAAAAAAATACGCCATCCAGGTTGAATGTTGATAATGGCTTGAAATTAAATTCAAGGAGCAACCACTATATACCCTTGGTTTTTCACATAATGTTGGAAGAAGGCAGAAGCCCTGTTACTTTGAATGAAATTCAGGATCAAATCGAAGTTTTGAATGAAACATTCAACGCAATCAATCCGGATCTGGCATATCTTCCTAAAGATTTTCGCCCATTTTCTGCCAATACCGGGATTCAGTTTTGTCTTGCCTATACTGATCACGGTATTGGACCTGAACCAGCGATAGAACAAAAATCCACAGAACTTCCCTATTTTGGAGAGCAGGTAAATCTGCAGGGAAAGCTATTGATAAAGCACGAAATATTGGGTGGTTTTGATGCATGGAATACCCAAAAATACATTAATATATGGATTTCCGAACTGAGTGCATACCAGGGATTTGCCACACTGCCAGGTGAAGGACCTTCTGACGAAGCGGGCATCGTCATCGACCCCGATTTTTTTGGATTTCACCCGAATGATCATGAGAAATATCCATTCAATCTAGGAAAAACACTGGTTCACGAAATGGGCCATTATTTTGGATTGCTACATCCCTGGGGTTCAGAAGAAACCTGTGATTCAGACGACGGTATTGAAGACACACCGGTTCAGGGAAAAATTTATTACGGTTGCCCGAAACATCCCCAATACTCTTGTGGAAGCGCAGATATGTACATGAACTTTATGAATTATACAGATGACAACTGTCTGATATTCTTCACTGAAGGACAAAAGTCGAGGATGTGGCAGATGATAGACCTCTATTACCCTGATTTAATGAGGGATCAGTTTTGCCGCGATTTTGATTCCGGAGATTCTCCGGTGGATGACATTTGGATCCTGTATCAAGCAGCCCCACCAGCATTAAAGTTGAAAAGGTTTACACCGGCCCAATCTATAGTCAGGTATCGGTTAATGGATGCAGCGGGAAGAACCGTGCTTTCCGGAAGTTTTTATGGAGAAAGCGAGAAAGATATTTATCTAAATAATATTGCAGCGGGCGTATATATATTATTTTTGCAGGACGAAAAAAAATTTGTCAGCAGAAAATTCGTTTTTTTATGATACAGAATGAAAACTAATTCATTCTGTATTAATATATTTTATTAATTATCAAATAATAATAATTTACAATAAATTAAATATGAACTACCCAATCAAGCATTTTTTCTCCATCCTATTAGTCATCGTCACCCTTGCATTTCTGAACACTTCCTGTAGTCCGGCCATTAAAATGGAAACGGATGTTGCTTTGACCAGTCCTAAAATAGTATATAGTAAAGGTGCCTGTTATGGTGAATGCCCTGTATACAACCTTACGATTTACAACACAGGTTTGATGAAATATAATGGCATTCGTTATTCATCCATGATAGGCAAATACGAAAAACAATTGACTGATGTGGAGTATATCAATCTGGTGAAGTTATTCAAAGATGCCAACATATGGAAACTCGACGAGAATTATGATATGAATATTGCAGATCTTCCAACTACTACATTGAGTTTTTCGGATAAGGATAAACAAAAAACAATGAAAACCAAAAGCAGTTTTCCTCCTGCAGTTGATGTTTTGGAAAAGCAACTTCTTGAAATGATCAAACTTGATGGCTGGAAACAGACTGACATTCCGATTGTAGAAACAGTTCCAAAAAATGAAATACTCATCAAAAACGAGCTGATCATCAAAGGAACTGACCAATTGATACTTGTCCGTTGGTTAAGAGAATACGCTGAATACGAAATGAAAATTGTCAGAAGACTCGGACCGGATAGTCCGCTTTGGCTGGTGACTTTCAACCAGGAAAAAATCGATCCTGATGAATTGATCAAAAAAATCAAGGAAGATCCGAGCATTGCCACTGTTGAGTTCAATAAAAAGATTTCTAACCGGGATTGATCCCTTTTCGGATTTCATTTAAATATTCAGCATAAAAAAATATGACAGATCCAATCATTCAGCTTTTTGAATCGTGGTCAGGGGAAACCATTAAAACCATTGAACCCATGCCAAGATCCGGGTCTGACCGGGTATACTTCCGTTTGAAATCAAAAACAAAACAAGTTGTCGGTGTATACAATGCAGATAATAAGGAAAACAAAGCTTTTATAGGCTTTACCAATCATTTTATCAGAAAAGGATTAAATGTTCCGGCAGTTCTCGCTGAAGATCTGACTAAAAGTGTTTACTTATTGGAAGATCTTGGCGACACTACACTTTTTAATCTGATCCAATTAGAGTCAGAAAGGAGTCGTTTCAGCGATACTTTGATCCAGTTGTATAAAAAAGTGCTGACTGAATTGCCCAAATTTCAGATTCATGCCGGAAAAGATCTGGATTACTCACTTTGCTATCCCAGATCGAAATTTGACCGCCAATCCATGATGTGGGATTTGAACTATTTTAAATATTATTTTTTAAAATTAGCGGGCATCGCTTTTGATGAACAGGCATTGGAAGATGATTATCAAAAACTTACGAATTATTTGATTTCTGCAGATCACGAATACTTTCTTTACAGGGATTTTCAGTCAAGAAATATTATGCTTAAAGATGATGAGATCTATTTCATTGACTATCAGGGTGGCAGAAAAGGCGCACTTCAATATGATCTGGCTTCACTTCTCTATGATGCGAAAGCCAACATTCCGGAAGAAGTCCGTGCTGAGTTGTTGGGGTTTTATGTGAATGAATTAAAGAAACATATTCAGGTAGATGAAGTTGAATTCAGATCATTTTTTACAGTTTTTGTGATGATCAGGATCATGCAGGCGATGGGAACCTATGGATTCAGAGGTTTTTACGAGAAAAAATCTCACTTTCTCGTCAGCATTCCCTATGCCCTCAGAAATATGGATTACCTGCTGTCCAACAATGAATTGCCAATTGAGCTACCAACGCTTATTCCGGTGCTGAGACAGATGATCAGCTCCGAAAAATTAAAAGCAATCGGAAAACCTAAATTAAAAATATCCGTCAACAGCTTTTCTTTCAGACGAGGTGTGCCCGTAGATGAAAGCGGACATGGTGGAGGTTTTGTTTTTGATTGTCGTGCTTTACCAAATCCCGGAAGGCTGGATCAATACAAGGAATTGACAGGCATGGACAAGGAAGTCATTGATTTTCTGGAAAAAGAACCTGAGGTTTTTACTTTTCTCCAAAATTGCCTCCAACTGACCGAATCCTCAATTAAAAATTACATTTCCCGTTCGTTCAACAACCTGACTGTAAATTTCGGATGCACGGGCGGCCAACACCGGTCTGTTTTTCTGGCAGAACAGTTTTCAGAGATCGTACGTTCAAGGTTTGACGTGGACGTAGTTTTGAGACATCGTGAACAAGAAATGCGAAAAACCAAATAAACGTATATGCAGGCGATGATCTTCGCAGCGGGTTTAGGCACCCGGCTATATCCCATCACGCATGACAAGCCCAAAGCTCTGGCTCCATTCATGGGTACCACTTTGCTTCATTATAATCTGAAATTTTTAAATGAACAGGGCGTTTCTCATTTTGTGATCAATACACATCATTTCCAGGAAAAAATAGAATCATACCTGGTCAAAAATGATTTTTTTGGACTGAGTATCAGCCTGTCAAAGGAAGAGATCCTTTTGGATACTGCAGGTGGATTGGCCAATGCTGCCCATTTGTTTCATACAGATGATCAACCAATTCTGCTGTTCAATGCAGATGTTATCACCAACCTTAACATACGCGACATGTTAGCATATCACATCCATTCCCAAAATGTGGTGACGCTTGCTGTACGAAGCAGGAAAAGTTCCAGGCAACTCATATTCGATGAATGTCTTAGAATGAATGGTTGGGTAAACCACAATACGCATGACAAAAAAATGAGCCTGAGAACGACCGAATCATCGGTGGCATACGCCTTTAGCGGCATTCATCTGATAAATCCCGGTCTGATCAGAAAAATCGAACAAAACAGGATCTATTCTCTGATCGATTTCTACCTGGAAAACATGGACACATTCAGAATCAAAGCTTTTATACATGATAAAGATTATTGGTTTGACTGTGGAAAACCTGAAGACCTCGCAACAGCTGAAAACTTTATTCTTTCTGTTTCCGGTTAATCGAAAAATTGCTAAACATAAAGCAAATTGCACCCTCTGATTTCGCTGCTATCTGTACGCCCTAAAACGGAAAACTCTTTATCGTTGATTAAAACACCGACATCCTGAGTAGCTATAAAAGCACAGCTGTCAATATTCGCCAGGTCGATCACATTGATCCTTCCATGCTGACCAATGGACAACATGCTTTTAGGATCATAAAGATCACTTATCAGAATTTTCATAGATGGAGACATTTCAAAAATTCCTTCCCCGGAAGAATAAGACTGTGAAAGCAACTCGGTCATTCCATATTCTGAATAAATGCTTTTGAGATTCAAACCATTGCATAAACGTTGATGCAGTTCTTCCCTCGCCAATTCCTTTCCTCTACCTTTCATGCCTCCTGTCTCAAAAACCATGACCTGGTTGAGATCGGGGCTAATGGTCTCTGCCAGATCCAGCAAGGCATAACTGACCCCGAACAATACAGGAATTTTTTCCTTTTGATCTTTTTTCAGAGCCTGGATAAGTGATTGATGATCATATAGATAAAAACCTCCATCTGCCTTTCGATGATATTGCATGAAATAATTGACCATATGAACCAAAGAAGAATCACCTTGTTCAATATAGGAAGGCAGCAGGCCATAAAATCTATAATTCCCCAAATTTCCAAACTGGTTCTCAAAACAATACACTGCATTTTCCTGATAGTGCGTTTTTGTTCTGAGGTGATGTACAGACCTTTCTGAATCTGTGGTTCCACTACTTCGAAAAACCACATCTGCCTTCCATATTCCTGTTTTCACTTCATGCTTTTTAAATACCTCTATGGGCAAAAAAGGAATTTCTTCAAGTTTTTGTGGCACAAAATCATTTTTACCCAAATAGCTTAGGAATCTTGAATAAACAGAATTATTAACTTGCTGAAAATGAAACAAATCTAACGCCAAATCAAAGAAATCAAACCTACCGGACCTGAACAGGTGAAATTTTTCCAGAATTTCCTTTCTTTTTATCTCAAAATGAACCATATTGCAATATTATAGAATTGTTGTCAGAAAATGTAATCCGATCTGAAAATCATGATTTTTAAACAATCTAAAATATTAATTACCTTGACTTTTGTTGCCCTGATCCTTTTGGTTTTGGGATGCTATAAAAAAAAGGAACTTTCGGATATCCCTGAGATCAGTCTGGCAGGAATAAGTGATTCGGAAATGCAACAAGGCTATTTTAAGGAAGACTCTATGGAAATATATATTCAGGTGCTTGATGGTGATGGAGACCTTGGCTATTTGGGTGATACTGCCGAGAGCAGTACGATTTTTATGGTAGATTCCAGAACAGGAAACATAGCTGAACAGTTCAGTTTTCCTGCTATCCCTGAAGATAAAATTAAAAATGGGCTGGAGGCAGAGCTGAGGATTTTGACTTATACCACCTGTTGTTTGTTTCCTGATAACCTGCCACCCTGCTCGGTTCAGGCAGGATTCCCTACAGACAGTTTTAGATATGACATATGGTTAGTAGATCGTGCAGGCAACAAAAGCAATACGATTTCCACTCCGGTGATCCGACTTTTTTGTAATTAATATCATTTCTCATTTCACCTGGTTTTAAAAAAAATGATGAACTGTAACTTTGAAGAAATCCTTTTTCCAATAAAACCGGAATAAATTACAACTTATTAAGTCACTTTTCTTACCTTTACGGGTTAAACAAATGTTTTTTTAGAAAATATCCATTTTATATTTTGCAACAAAGGAAAATAATTGTTGATGGTCATAAAATGACAAAGGTTTTTGATCTTCTGCCGAAAGGTTCTATATGCAGCATCTGAATAAAATACCACTTCTCAATTTTGAAGCTTATGCAGAAAATGAACATTTACTGCTGGCTGAAAAACTTTTTGAAGAAAACAAACTGTTGCAGTTAACCGAGATCAAAAAGGGACTTTGGGAAGGAATCATATCCGCAGAACAGGATTTTTCAACGAAAATCGGTATTTTTAAAGACCATGTCATTCAAGCCGGATGCAGCTGTTCTGCCTCAGAAAAAGATATAACGTTTTGCGCGCATACGATCTGCACTTTATTTGGAATTCGTCAAAAGCTTGTTCAGGAATTTGCACCAAAAATCATTGACCATCAACGAAAAAAATCCATCAACATTCGGTCAATACTGGAAATAGCAGGTTTGGAGGATCTGAAACATTTTTTACTTGCTTTCAGTAAAAAGGATAAGAAATTCAGGATCTTACTGATGACTTATTTTGCCAGACAATTCCATGACCAATCAGAAGGGAATATATACCAACAGATTTTGGAAGATTGTTACCCGGTATCAGAAGTACTTCAATCCAAAAATACTCGACAAAATGCACAATTGCTCATTTTGGTTGCCAACGAATTACTGTTGCAGGCTAAAGATGCATTAAGTCTCGCAAAATATACGGAAGCATTCCAGATCCTGAGAGAGCTGATCACCAAACTGGCTTATGCCACTTATACCAATACGAATTCGAGGGAGGTCCTGGATGAGTTGCAGATTAGCGCTCATGGATATTATCATCAACTGCTTGCTTTACCTCTGGCACCGGCATTTTTACAACAAATCATTGATACCATGCTGGACTTCGTGCAGGTATCTTTTTATCATTTTACCGGAACAAATAATTTCTACAATACATTATCAAAAACCCATTTGGACGAACACCGGATGGATACTTTTGCGAGATCTATTCAGCAAAAAATCAACTCTATTCGCCAATTAGAGACCCGGGCGCTGCTTTATTCCATTTGGATCAAAATTCAGTATTCAATGCGGGAACCGTTTACCCAAACCATTGACAAACTGAAAGATCCAGCCCTGTTGAACGAAGTGATCATTCAACTCAATAAACCTGAAAATAAAGAATTACTGGAAGATTTCCTGGAAAAGCTGAAAAATAGCAAACTGATTTCATTAACAATGCAATACAAACACTTACTGGCCCTGTATGCATCCATTAGAAATCCTGAAAAGCAGCTTTTTTATGCGACAGAATTGTTCAGACTTACAAGGGAACTTCAATATTACCGGATGATCAAAAACATAAATTTTGAAGGGAAAACACTATCCTACCCGGAATTTATACAAAAAAAACTCAATTTAAGCCTTGACAGGGATCTTAGATTGGCACTTGAGCTGTGTGTGCTGGAAAATGATTTCGACTTACTGATCAGGTTACTTAACCAAAAGGCAAGCCTGGAATGGTTTATGGAATATGACAGATTTTTGGTGAAAGAAAAAAAGGTAGATATTTATTCATTTTACAGGGATTATCTGGTCAATTACCACAAAGATCACCTGGGGCTGAAAGCTGTTCACCGTGCAAATACAGTGATCAGCCACCTGGAAAAACTGGATATGATCCGTGAAAGTGAAAAACTAAAAAAGGAATTGATCTCTATCTATCCCAAAAGGACCAGTTTAAAAGAACATTTAGAATAATATTAATATATTAATGCGAATCAAGGGTTGAAAAAAAGCTCCGAAAATCCTTTATTTTGCCTCAATCCTAAAGGAAGATAAAGGATTTTCTCGCTTTCATCCTTTAGGATCGAGGCAAAAAAGTGAGAAAATCCTGCTTATCTCCAGAATTAACTTTAACCCTTGATTCGCATTAATAAGTGACTTTTAATTTGTTGGTTTTCAATCGTTTTTCTTTAGTCTAGTGCTGATCTTTGACGTTAGTAGATTCGGGCGAAAAACGATTGAAAATCAAC
>DDTL01000074.1 GCA_002344345.1 Saprospiraceae bacterium UBA2365 | reverse complement strand
TAATACCGGACGCATTGATCCTCCGTCCATATATCCTTCAATGTACGCTGTCAGATTGAGGACTACATCTCCCTTCTTAAATCCCGTAAATCCGATATCCGTATTTGTTGCTGTGGAAGAGACCGTACTGCCGCTGTGAGCAGCATTGGTATAATCCCAGTCAGCTCCGTTGTAACTGGCGCCGTCGATCAATGACTGAGTTCCAACCACGTCATTACCTGCGATGTAGGTTCCGGTTAAATTGGCGCTGTACCCGGTGATCCCGCCTGCAAGTACATTCCAGTACCTTGTCAGGTAGTCACTTGACGTGCCAGGTTTATTCGGATGCACGGCATTGACCAGATTGACGCCTACGGTTGCACTGCTGTATCCTGACCCGGTTATTGCTGCAGACAAAGGAGAATAATTGGTTGATACATCGTTGTCCCCTACTTCAAAGGTCAATGTGCTGTTGGCTGAAATGGGTTTGATAAACCTTCCGCTACCTGTGGCTACCACATAATTACTGCCACCTGCTCCGGCAACAGAACTGCTGCTACCCATCGTCAGATCATTACCTCCCAGCACCACTTTAGCATTGGTCCCGGCAAAATTCAGCTGCCCATTGATGATCATGTCATCAGCCAATACAACATTGGCCGATGTTTTATCCACTCGTACCTTTCCAAAAGTTCCACCACTGCTTGTTACCTGGGAATTACTGCTGCCTGTAAAAATGACTTCAGATGCAGCATTGAAATTCATCGTTGCCTGATTGGTAAAATTTCCGGTAATTTCCAGGGTAGCACCGCTTTCCAATACGATGCTTCCGGTGGTGTTGGTAAGATTGCTTTCAACCACAAGAGTGGCACCGCTTTTAACAGTGATGGTTCCTCCCTGGTTGACCAACTGAGCCTGGAGGGTCAACATGGTTATTGAAAAAAATAAGACAAGAAAAATTCTCATTTCACTATTTTTTGGTTAATTAAAGGTTCATCGTTCAATTCAAATTACACGCTCTTTGAGTGCAAAAGGATAGTTTAATAAGTAATAAGATTACAAAGAAAACAATTTCGCTGCACTATCAATACACGGAAGTTGCATCTGCAATCCAAATCTATTACATAATTTTATTAAATCAAAAAACACGGAACATAAATTTAACAAAAATATCCGTTGTGATTGATTTTTCAATCGAAGTAACACCCAAAATAAATAATGTCACAAAATTACGGTAAGATTATGATATCTAATGAAAAATAGTGGTAAAACGTTATAAAAAAATTGCGAAATACGCGTTTTGGTTAGTAAACTGTATTTTTGAATGACATACTTTCCCTGAATGAACGCCGAAAATGTTAAAAATCAAAACAGGATTAAGGAAATTTTCAAAAAAAACAGATTAATTTGTAACGTTTTAGCGTCCACCGGCATTATGGTAATATCTGAAACATTTTGAGGATAATAATTGAATAAAGGTTTTATAAATTTAAAAAAAACATATCATTTTTTATGCGTCCATTGGTGATTTTTAGTTGTCTTCTCCTCTTGCTGTTTTCCTGCAGAAAGGAAGTGGATATCTTTGTGGATGAAGATCCCATCACCGATCCTCCGGCAGAATTGGTGGTTACCAGCATATATGGACAGGTCGTCAGTGAATCTGGCCTGCCTGTGCCGGATGTCGTGATCAAAATCCGCGATTACGAAGTAAAAACAGACGCCAATGGCTACTTCGAATTCGACAAAATTCAGGCGAACAGGTTCGGAACACAGATCATCGCGTCAAAAGATGGTTTTGTACGCAATATTCTAACGGTCTACCCTCGCTTGAATCAGCAAATGTTCAGAACCATCATTCTGTCCCAAAAGGTCAATTCTGTCAGCTTTTTTACCACTACGGGAACAACAATTGATATGGGCAAACAGACCACCCTGATCATACCGCCCAGAAGCATCGTTCACTCAAATGACGGTACAGATTATTCTGGTGAAGTCAGACTGACCTGGTCAAAGCACCAAATTTCAGATGAATACTTCCTGAATCTGATCCCGGGCGAACTTTCCGGACTGGACACAGCCAAAACGATCAAAGGACTTTCACCCATCGGTGTGATCCAGATGGAAATGACTGATGTACAAGGTAATGCACTGAGACTTGCACAAGGCAAAACAGCCAGATTGCAATATCATATTCCGGAAGATTATAAAGGTATTTTGGAAAGCACCGTACCATTCTGGTATTTTGACGTCAAAAAGAATACCTGGATACAAAGTTCAGACGCCATCAAACAATCAGCCCAAAGCTATGAAGTCAATCTTTCCAGCATTTCAAGCTGGTGTATGGCTTATCCTCAAAATATCATTCCATTCAAAGGTACGCTGACGGCGACCGACGGCAACGGTCTGAGGAATTTTTCTGTGGTTGTCATGTCAGGTCTGGATAAAGTCGAGCTTTCAACAGATAACGGAGGCAACTTTTATGGAAATGTACCAGCCAATAAACCATTGACTGTAGAGATCCTCAACGATTGTGGTTACTTAGTTAAACAAGAAACGATCGGCCCGGCCACTGCCGAGGTCACATTCGATAAACAGCTTGTGGAAAACAACGCTTGCAAAACCATTCCGATCAGTGGTTTTTTGCTGGATTGCGAAGGAAACAAAATCACCAATGGTTACGTTTTACTGACGAGTGATAACAACCGGTATTTTTTAAGAACCGATAGCGAAGGCAAGGTTGCCGGCCAGTTCAGGATGTGTGGCAACATCGATGAAGCAAAATTAGAAGCAGTGGATTACGAACACAACATTCAGGCAACCATGGATGTTAATGTTTTACTGGGACAGGCTGTTCAATTGGGTCAATGGAAGATTTGTGACAGGGTGGACGGATATATTTCGCTCCAGTTCAATGATCACTTGTATCTCCTCAATGAAGAAGTTACGGTGGATCTGGACAATAATGATATGATTTTCAGCGCAGCATCTGAAGCATTCGGCATAGAATGCTGGGTAAAGGATTTTCATGGTGAAGGCATTTATCTGATGCCAGGTCAATCTACTGCAGATTTTGTATTGAGTTTTTTCCCGATTTTACCAAACGCACCGAATTTGGTTCCAAAAGATATCTCATCATTTTCTACTTACAAACTCGAGATTTCAAAATACGTTGAAAATGAAATAATGCAGGGAAAAATCGAGGGTTTGGCCAGGGATGAGAACAACAACAACGAGGAAGGCATGATGTATATGAAGTTCAGTATACCATTGAGACAATAAAAAGAAAAAAACTAGGGGTGGAGATTCAACAAATGATCATAGCGTGTCAAAATGATGACAGGAGGGCCCAAAAGCTGCTCATGGAGACCTATGCTTCCTATCTGTTCGGTATTTGCAAGCGTTATACCAGGGATGATCAGGAAGCAAAGGATGTACTCCAGGAAGCTTTTATCTCGATCTATGCACACATTGGAGAATTCAAATCCGATATAGGCGCGTTCAAGGCCTGGATCAGAAGGATTGCCGTGAATGCTGCATTGCAAAAACTGAGAAAAACATATCAGAAAAAAGAAATCATGCATGATGTGATCCAGGATGACAGGACGGAAGTTCCGGAAGTCCTGGACAAGATCAATGTGGATGACCTGCTCACTGCCATTAATAAACTGCCAGAATTATACAGGCATGTATTCAATTTATATGTCATTGAAGGGTATAAACACAAAGATATAGGAGACATGCTCGGCATGAAGGAAAGCAGTTCAAGGGCTGTTTTGGCCAGGGCAAAAAGTCAGCTCCGTGAATATTTATCAATTTATGAAAAAGTAGCCATATAATGGATGCATTTGAAAAACATATAAAAAACATATTTGAAAACCACGAAGCTCCGCTGGATATTGAAGAGCTTTGGCAAAAGGTAGAACCATCGCTGAACAAAAAACCACGGCGGAGATTGTGGCCGGTATTCCTGCTGGTCAGCCTGAGTGTCTTAACCGGGATTTTTCTGATGGTAGACTATAAACAGGACCTGACTGCCAAAAGCCAGGCTTTAGTGAGCAAGGATACATCCTTTTTCGGCAGAAAAGGGCAACTGATCCATCCGGACTCCGCCAAACCGGTTGCGTACGCCAAAAACAGTGGAGCGACAAGCGATGCTCCGCAAAACACAAAAAATACGTTTAAATCCAATTCATCAAACCCTGTTGAAAACATACAAAGGTCATATTCCTCTATTTCTAATACAGTTGATGAAAATGACGAGGCAGCTGGATCAGAGAAGGCTGTTGTTATCGCCGTAAGTGATCAGAATCCGGAAATAACATTTATCTCCACCCCTAAAGTTGATTTGAGCCCTCTGGTCCAGCCCGTCATTTTATTGAATCACTCCTTTGATGCCCCTGCATTAACACCTAAAGGCCAATTGAATCCTTTTAAATTCAGCCTGGATATTTTTGGTGGCGCAGATTACTCCAAAAAATTCCTGATCGCTAAAAGCCTGGATGATACCTGGTACAGGGAAAAAAGGAAAGCAACTGAAATGCCTCTTGAATCCTATCAGTTTGGTGGACAATTCAGTGTGAAACACACTTCAGGCTGGTTTGCCGGAACCGGTTTGGTTTATTACAGGACGACGGAATTGTTTGAAAGTAAAGACCGGGTCCTGGTTGAAAAAATCACTGATGACATCGTCGAGATCATTACCCATGCGGATGGGACGATAGAAGAAATAAGCGGAAGTAAAATCATCCTTGAACCGAAAAGCTGGGAAAAAAGGAAATACAATGCTTATCATTTTCTCGATGTTCCGGTTTTCCTGGGTTACTCATTTCCGGTCAAAAGAACCTTGATGGAAATTTACTCAGGCATCTCTGTTAATATTTATTTCAAGCAAAATGGCGAAATTCTGGGCCATGATGGCTTACCATTCAGTCTGGATGAAAACCCGGGATCAGTTTTCAGCAAAACAGTTCCCGTCAGCGGAATATTCGGCATCAATTCACTGATACCAGTCAATGAAAAATGGGTAGTGTTTGTTTCCCCGGTGATGCATTTCAATTTGAAATCAATCACCCAAACAGCTTATCCGCTGGAACAAAAATATTTTAAAACAGGGGTCCGGATCGGTACCAGACTGCGTTTTTGATACAGAAGTCAGGTAATTGTTTAGCTCAATAGTCTTTCAGTCTTAAGTCTGTTAGCAGATGATTTTTACACAGCGCTAAAACTGCTGATTCCAGCACAAATTTGGTGTCTTTTGCTCTATGTCCACAGTCAATTCCAAGAGACTAACAGGCTAACA
>DDTL01000119.1 GCA_002344345.1 Saprospiraceae bacterium UBA2365 | reverse complement strand
TCATGATTCGCATCAGTTCACAACTCACAGTTCACTGCTCACAGTTCACTGCTCACAGTTCATTAAAACATTTTCACAAACCGTCCTGTCCCTTTGATCCTGCCTGTTTTGTCTGTCAACCGAACAAAATACATCCCGGTCGGCAAATATCCAATGTTTATTTGGTTAGATCCTCCTTTTGTTTCGCTCACAGTAATATATTTTTCCCTTCCCATATGATCCAATATATCAATTATACCGCTTTGATCTTCTTCCAGCCTGATCGTAATGCGATCAGATGCAGGATTCGGATATATGCTGAGCAAATTGACATATTCAGTTTCTTTTGTAGATGTCAGACCTATATCCTCCGCATTGAATCTTAGCCAGGTAGGCCATGTACCTTGATAAAGACCTTCATCTGGTGGCCAGAATATGTTAATACCATTTAATAAAATATCACCGTCGGGAAGTTGGATGATATCATCTGGACTGAAAAAATATTCGGGATTTTGATAACTTATCGTTTTTATTTTTTCAAGATTATCAAATCCTTTTGTTTTAAAAAAATCCAACCCGAATGATCTGTCACCGATAACCCCAACCACCAAAAATTCGTTCTCTGATTCCAGATATGTTGTTTCGAATGTAAAATGTTCTATTCCATCCTGAGTTGTCATAAAGCGTTTGACAATATTCCCTTCATAATCCAGGATAATATGTTCTAAAATAAATGGCTCCCACGGATTACGCCATAAACTAACCATGATTTTTATAAATCTATGATCTGCATTTTCAATATAAATTTGCCCGTAATTAACACCAATTAGGTCATCCAAAAAGTACTCTCGCCTTTTTTTCAGGTCTTTATCATAAATAGTCAATCTGCTCTGCCCATCCGCTAAAGGATCTTGCTTAACAACATGACTCAAAACTAAGATGGTATCTTTGCTAACGATGAAAACAGGCTGATAATGATTCGTATAACCTGAATTAGGAGCATTAAATCTTATGGTATCCTCATTCATTTGCTGAATTTGATGACCGTTTTCATCGATTAAATACTGTTTTAACACAAATCCCGACTTTGTAACTTTTTCAATAAACTGAAAATTTCCATTTTTATCCCCTTTGAAAAATCTTGAATTTGTAATTTGATGCTTAAGCCTCAATGATTCTTGATCAGTAAATGACGGTGTGTGATGCTCAATTAGTTCACCTGTTTCAATATCAAATTTCCTGATCGAAATAAGCGAACTGTCGCCATCTTCCGGCCATCTTAAATAAGGGTCTGGTTTGGGTGCAACTATCCTCCTGAAAGAAACCACGTTCAGTCTTCTTTGATCATCAATATAAAGATCCTGAATAACTTCTTGTCTTTCTTCGGTACGTAAATCAAAGGTATAGATCCAGTCAACTTTTCCCGTCATCGTATTTATCCTTTCTACAAACCCGCCATCAAGCCCATAAATTGTTATTGCAGTGGAAGGGGCAATGTACAAATTGTCTTCAAATAAAACTAAACAGGAAGGATTTTTACTAAGAGTAAAATGATTTCTACCATCAAATTTACTTATGCCCATTAGACTACTATCTATAGGCGCGTGTTGCCACACAGGTTCAAAATTATTAAATATCAATGGCTGATAGCTTATTTCTTGTGAATGAACTATTAGAGCAATAAACGAAATCATTATCGTAATGTAAATTCTTTGCAACATGATTAGATTTTTAAACAGCGACAGCTTTGGCTTTCGCAATAAACTGTCGCTATGATTAACAATTAATTTTTACAAGCATCCCTTTTCTATACATCCACCTACTGTATTCCCTCCTTCGCAATCGACAATAATATAATTGCTACAGGAACTGATAGGTTGAATCCATCGTGAAATGATGGGCTGCCCGGCTCCATTCAGACAATAATCTACCCATTCAAGGCAACATCCGTCATCTGCACATGGTTTTTCAGTTATAACAAAATCCAGGCCGTCTTTGGTCTGAATTGTCTTATGACAAAGCTGTGTACAAGGAGACTTGTACACATAAGCCGCCACTCGAAAACTTTCTCCACAGGGTAAATTAAGATCATAGATATAATCAACCATGTAATTATCGATAAGCTCCCAACGTAAATCATCTACAAACTCATAATAAAACGTGCGGTTATCCCCTATATATGTGCTGGAAAAATTATCCTGATACCATTGTTCGCAGGCAGGATCCCAAGGCCTTAATGGCTTCCACCTAAATTCTCCATAATCAAAATATCGCCCCGTTGAGTTTATATAGATTATAACATCAATTTCTACTGCAAAGGGACAATTTTGATATGGATAAAGCGTATCATAAATAGTTATAGATGAATGATAACTCAAATTAGGAAAAAAATCTATTAAACCACAATCAGGTGCAACCACTTTACTATAATTTCCAGTAGAACGTGTTTCCACCACAGGATTTGTTTGATGGCTATCCTGAAGAACTGCATCCTTTTTCTGACATTGAAAAAATAATATAATTCCTATAAAAACTATTAAAATTAAAATGAACTTTTTCATAAATAAAAATTTGAAAGTTATAAAAACTAAAATTTAAAATCCTCACTTCCAAATCCTTCAGCAAAACGGAGGATCGTCCAGCAACCGTCGCGGCTTCCTCNNTTGTTTTAATGGCTTAAAAATACTGTAACTTTTTGAAAATCAAAAGTTTTCCATAGAAAAATATTCTTCATGGGTTGTGAAAATTTGAAAATTCGAAGATTCGAGGATTCGAAAACTAAGGTTCAAAACATTTGAAAATCAGATCATCAGAAGATTCTTCGCTTCGCTCAGAATGACAAAACAGGTCTGTAAAAAAGGGGAGGAAAAGGGCGGCATGCCGCCTTTTCCTCCCCTTTTACCCCAAAAAACGCTGTCGTCATTTCGACCGCAGGGAGAAATCTTGATTTCAGACTACAAGTTTTGAACCATATTCACCCTTTAACCCTAAAGTAACTATCGTCATCCCCGATGCTCGTCAGTTTCGAACCTAACGTTCATTCGTCAGCCGTGACGGGTCTAAACAGGTTCTACCGAAGGATGAAATCTTATATTCGCTCAGCCCAAAACACTTGCTTTATTTCATGACAATCAATACATTTCAAATCATGACGATAAATATCATGATCTTCGACATTTCAAACATCAAAACATTTCGAACATTTCGAACATCAGAACATCAGAACATTTCAAACATCAGTTCATTTTCACAAACCGTCCGGTTCCATTGATCCTTCCGGTTTTGTCTGTCACCCGAACAATATACATCCCTGTCGGTAAAAAACCAATGTCAATATGGTTCAATCCTTCATTTGCCTCATTGTCTGTGACGTATACTTCCCTACCCATGTGATCCAAAATATCAATTACTCCGCTTTGATCTTCTTCCAGGCTGACAGTAATGCGATCTGATGCCGGATTTGGATATATGCGGAGCAAACTGACAATATCTGTTTCTTTGGAGGATGTCAGACCTATGTCCTCTGCATTGAATCTTAGCCAGGTAGGCCATGTCGCTTGATAATATTGTTCGTTTATAGGCCAATATATATTGATTCCATGTAATAAGATATCTCCATTAGCTTGCTGACTGACTCCAGATACATTGAAAAAATACTCAGGGTTTTGGTAACTTATTGTTTTTATTTTTCCCAGTTCATCAAATCCCTTCGTTTTAAAAAAAGTCAAACCAAATGTTCGATCCCGGATTAATCCAACAATTAAAAATTCATTTTCTTTTTCGAGGTAGGTAATGATAAAAGGAAAATAGTATAATCCATCCTGGATTGTTTCAAAACGTTTAATAATCTTTCCTTCATAATCCATAATAATATGTTCATTATAAACCTCTTCTGTTGGCCCAAGCCAGTATACCACTTGTAAATAAATAAAATCTTTATCTGCATAATTCAATAAGAGGGATTTATAGTTATCCTCAATAAGGTCATCTAAAAAAAACTCATGTCTTTTTTTGAGGTTTTGGTCGTATATCGTAAGCCTACTTTGACCTGACTCTGTAGAACTTTGTCTTATTAAAAAGCTTAAAGCTACAATTGTATCCTTATTTACAACCAAAATCGGCAATATACTGTTAGAAGACCATGAATTAGGATTAGAGAAAACCATTGAGTCTTGATTCATTTGACCGATTTGATACCCATTTTCATCTAAGTAATATTGCTTGAGCACAAATCCGGATTTTTTTTCTTTTTCTATATACTGAAAATTTCCTTTTTTATCTCCTTTAAAGAACCTGGCATTATTAACTTGATGTCTAAGTCGTAATGATTGGTAATCAGTAAAATCTGGTGTTTTGTGTTCAAGTAATTCACCTGTTTCAATATCATATTTCCTGATCGATATAATTGAACTATCACCATTTTCAATCCATACAAAATATGGGTCTGGTATGGGTTCAACTATTCTCCTAAAAGAAACCACATTCACCCTTCTTTGATCATCTATATAAAGATCCTGAATGAATTCCTGCCTTTCTTCACTACGCAAATCAAAAGTATTGATCCAGTCAACCTCCCCCGTTATTGTGTTTATTCTCTCAATAAATCCTCCATCAACACCAAACTCAGTTGTTGCAGTGGATGGGGCAATATACAAATTGTCCTCAAACAATACATAACACGAGGGATTTTTACTTATAGTAAAGTGGTTACGGCCATCAAAATTATTTATTCCAATCAAACTACTATCAATAGGTGCGTGTTGCCAGACAGGTTCAATATTATTAAATATCAATGGCTGATAGATTATTTGTTGTGCTTGTACTCTTAAAACAAGGAATAAAATGATTATGGTATTGTAAGTACTTTTAAACATAATTTATTTTTTTAAAAGCGACAGCTGTTTAAGTTACTGAATAGCTGTCGCAATAGTTATCAAATAAATTTTACAAGCATCCCTTCTCTGTGCATCCACCTACTGTATTCCCTCCTTCACAATCCCCGATTATGTAATTACTGCAGGAACTGATTGGTTGAACATATCGAGAAATAATGGGTTCTCCAACAATATTCAGACAATAATCTACCCATTCAAGGCAACATCCGTCATCTGCACATGGTTTTTCAGTAATAACAAAATCCAGCCCGTCTTTGGTCTGAATTGTCTTATGACATATTTGAGTACATGGGGATTTAAATGAATAAGCAGCCACTTCATATTGTTCTGAACAATATAAAGAATTGTAAGTTATGTAATTAATCATGAAACTGTCTATTGTTTGCCAACGCAAATTCTCAACAAATTCATAGTAAAATTCACGCTTATCCCCAATATATGTGCTGGAAAAATTATCCTGATACCATTGCTCACATGCAGGATCCCATGGTCTTAAAGGTCGCCATCTCAATTCTCTGAAATCAAAATATCTTCCTTCCGAATTCCAAAATACTGTAACATCAATTTCCACTTCAACTGGACAATTTTGATATGGATAGAGTGTGTCAATAATTGTAGATGAAATAAGTTGATTTAAACCACTAAAAAATCCTGTTAAATCACAGTCAGGTGCAACTACTTTACTATAATTCCCATTTGAACGTGTTTCTACAATTGAATCTATTTGATGCCTATTCTGAAGATCCTCATCCTTTATTTGACATTGATGAAATGTTAAAACTATTGGAAAAACTATTAAAATTAAAATGAACTTTTTCATAAATAAAAATTTGAAAGTTATAAAAACTAAAATTTAAAATCCTCACTTCCAAATCCTTCAGCAAAACGGAGGATCTTCCAGCAACCGTCGCGGCTTCCTCCGGAATATGTCGTTTCTAAGTCCACAAAATATTGGTTGAATACGGGTTGAATACGGG
>DDTL01000129.1 GCA_002344345.1 Saprospiraceae bacterium UBA2365 | reverse complement strand
TGATTTTCAACGAAGCAATGCTTGGAAAGTTTCATTACCAGCGATAGTGAACGAAGGGCTGGAATTGCGTTAACCGGACGAGCCACTACTGAACTTAAGATTGGATTCCTTTCATTGGTTCCAGCAAGATACCAAAATAAAACTACCTCTACCGGTTAAAAAAGCATGCAAGCCCGGGAGTGAGCGGTGCCTTGGCAATCGCCTTAATGAAACTTGATTTTTTGGTCCTTTTTTATCAAGAAAAAAGGACGAAATCCAAAAATACTGTGCCCGAACACTTCAATTTTAAATCTGAAAATCCAAAGTCAAATAATTAAGCTGTTTTTTTTACCCAAACTGAACGACATAGCACCATTTTTTTTGACAATACCCGAAGATAATATTCAGACCTAATTTCATGCCGGCTTGAAACAGCGTTCTGAACTTGTCCATGCCTTAATTATCCTTTTGGTCAACGCTAACTGAGTACATCAAAAACAGATCCAACATCCAACATAATATTTTGCGATCAGCTAGCTGATTAATAAAGCTGTTTTTTAAGTTAATAATAACAGTTTTCTTAAATAATTGATATAAATTAGCCTCAAATTCAATATTATGCTTATTACAACCACTGAAACTATTCCTGGAAAAGAAATCGTTGAAATACTTGGTATTGCCCGAGGCAGTACGGTCAGAGCCAGAAATATCGGCAGAGATATTTTCGCCGGATTGAAAAACATCGTAGGCGGCGAAATTTCTGAGTATACGAAATTACAAGCCTACGCAAGAGAACAGGCGATGGAAAGAATGATTGAAGATGCGATTGACCTTGGAGCTGATGCCATTGTTTGTTTCAGATTGGGTTCTGCCATGATCATGCAGGGTGCTGCAGAGATCCTGGCTTATGGCACAGCTGTTAAGCTGAAATGATATGGAAAATGTTGAATTCTATCTTGCCTGGTTTTTTTACGGAGCAATTTTCATTGCCCTGATTTTTCTGATCTTCAAAAGGATCAGAGACAGCAGGCATGAAAGATTTGATAAAAGATCCAACTGAATAAGAGATATTTCACTGCAACCAATTTTAGTTTTTACAGTATTGAGAATGTTGGTTCAACAAACTCTTTAACTATGGTAACAATTTCTATCCCATTTCGGGTGTTATCAGTCCGTATATGTTATTCAAAATCAAATCAAGGATCGAAACTATTTATTTTAAAGATTTTCCATTTTCAGTATGATTTAATATTTTTCAAGTCAAACCGCTATTAATTCTTTAAAAATCCTCCCAAAAACCATTCGACCTCACATTTACATTCCTTTAAAACCGAATCTTGCTTACATTTGCAACTGCAATAAACTGACTATATGCTTTTATTTTGGATATTGATACTATTATTTTTGTCTGCTTTTTTCTCAGGCATGGAAGCTGCTTTTATTTCAGCTGCTAAGATCAGGGTCGAAATCCTGAAAAGTGACGGTTCTGTAAGAGGACGGATCCTTTCTTCCTTTTATGAGAATCAAAATCGATTTCTACTATCTCTGCAAACAGGCAATATGCTTACCCTGATCCTGCTGGCCATCACAGGTTACCATTATCTTTTCCCTTTGATGGAACTTAAAATGGCAACCATTTTGTCCATTCTATTGATCACCCTGATCATCGGGATCATTGTTTGGTTTTTTGGAGAATTAATGCCAAAACTCATTTTCAGCCAATTTGCGAATGAATTGCTGTATTTCTTTACCTATCCGTTGCTGTTATTTCATTTTTTGCTGGTGATACCGGCATGGGTCACTGAAAAACTCAGTTCTTTCGTGATGAAATATGTTTTCAGGATACATTGTGTGGAAGATGATCCTGGTTATTCCCGTCTCGACCTGAAGGATTATATCAGTTCACAATTAACAGAGGATGATGAGATAGAAAAAGAAATCCTGGAAAATACCCTTGATCTGGATACACTTAAGGTCAGAGATTGCATGATACCCAGAACCGAAATCGTCGGAATCGATATCCACGCTTCCAGAGCGGAGATCTTAGACGTTTTTAGATCAACCAATCACTCCAGGATCCTTGTTTTTGATGGAGACATCGAAAACGTGAAAGGATATATTCATCACCAACATGTGATCAATGACATCAGATCCATCGAAGAAACGTTGGTTGAGGTTCCTTTTCTGCCCGAAACGATGAATATCAAGGAGCTTCTACTGAAAATGATGAAAGATCAGAAAAAATTTGCCTGTGTGGTGGACGAATTTGGCAGCATTTCAGGTTTGATCACACTGGAGGATATTCTGGAAGAAATTTTTGGCGAAATCGAAGATGAACACGACGATGAAGACCTGATCGAACAGCAAATTTCAGATAGTGAATTCCTGTTTTCCGGCCGGATGGAAATTGCTTACCTCAACGAAACTTACGAACATATTCACTTGCCTGAAGATGAATATCTTACTTTGTCAGGGTACATTGTCATGACTTCCGGAGCGATACCGAGACAAGGAGAAGAGATCATTCTTGACAACTACAAATTCATTTTTGAAAAGGTGAGCGCCACAAAAATCGATCTGATTAGAATGATCATTATAGACCCTGAACAAGAAGCATAATGTTGTTAATGGTTAAAGATTAATGGTTAATGATTAATGGTTAATGGTTAATGGTTGACTTTGTAAACAAGCGACATTGTTGTTTAATAAACCAAAATATTATTTGGTGAAGACCTGGCATTAAATAATAAATCGGTCCAATTCGTCAAAAACAAAAAATCGGAGACATGTAATTGTAAAATGACAATTCGGAAACAGCAAACCTTTCAGATAAGCAATCAACATCTTTAAATCCTCAAAACGGGATTTTATCCACTCGTTTTTGGTGCCTTCCACCTTCAAATTCAGTATTCAGGAAAATATCGATCATGCTTTTTGCCATTTTCAGGCTGACAAAACGAGCCGGAATGGCAAGGATATTCGCATCATTATGCATCCTTGCCAACCGGGCCAGTTCTGCTTTCCAACAAAGTGCAGCGCGTATTGTCTGGTGTTTGTTGGCAGTGATGGCAGCGCCGTTGCCGCTGCCACAAAGTATGATACCCACCTGAGCGCCGCCGTTTTCCACATCTTTTGCAACAGGATGAATATGATCCGGATAATCCACCGCCTCTGCCGTGAAAGTTCCGTGATCAATCACTTCATAACCCATTTTCCGGACAAATTGAATGATCTTTTCCCGGTAAATGTAACCTGCATGATCGCAACCGATTGAAAGTGTTAGCGCACTCATGGGCCAAATATTATTCTGTTGGCAAATTTTCCGTCTGATACTTACCCAGCAATGCCATCATTTCATTCACAAAAGCTTCATCTTCGACTTTCTCCAGTTCTCTGATCAATCCTTCGATGCCCGCCTGAGTGATTCTAACTTGGTTTTCAAACGAAGATATATCTTTATTATCCAATGAATAATAGAATTCCATATCTTCGACACAGGCATCTGCCAGAATTTTCATGTGTTTTTTGGCTCCTTCCAGATCTTTGCCTTCCAAAAGCACGTCAATAAATGGTAAAACGGAATAATCATAAGGGAAATTGAAATCAGGAAAAGCTTCAAAATATTTATTGGCAAGATCCAAAGCTTTTTTTGTATCTTCTTTCCTGAGAAATTCATCAGCCCCTCTGTACATGGCCATTTTCATGGCATTGATGCCGGCACTGTAACTTGGACTGATATAGGTATCTACTTTATCAAAATTTCCCCATCTCCATTTAGTCATCACATTTTCATAGATCGCCTCAGCATCGGCTCTGCCACTGCCAAAAATCTGCAATGACGGATTGCTCGGTGTCTTAACCGGTATGATCCGCAATCCCAACCCTTCCATCTGCATATAGTCATTCAATCCCAGCAATTTATCATTTTTGCAGGTCACTGCAAAATAAATCGGCCGATCGTAGATATTGGATGCAATCACATCCAATACGGCTATATCATCTTTGGTCAGATATGATTTTGAAAAAGAAATATTGATCCTGTCAACAATTTTTTCTGAATCCTCTGCACTGATCCAGCCAGAGGCAATCGCTCTTTTTTTGTCCACCGGAATGAACATATTCTGAGTTGGTATATAGCTTTCGAAAGACATCGTACTGCCGCTGATTGGATTTTCACTTCCCATGAATCTCAAAACTGTATTGACATCCATAGCTTGCTTTAACCTCTCTTCAGGCTGGTTGTAGAAAGGCATGTTGTTGCGTTTGCTTCCTCTGATCGCTGATGAAGGAATTGTCAGCTTAATAGGCGCAGACTCATTTACCTTAGATCTAAGTTTATCAATGTACCAATCAACCGCGATCAAACTGAGGTTGACTACCCTGACGTCTCTTCTGATGCCCTCAACTTCCTGAGCATACCACAATGGATAAGTGTCATTGTCACCATAAGTAAATATGATCGCGTTGGGAGCACATGAATTGAGAAAATTGGAGGCATAATCTCTTGCTGCATAGTGGTGCATTCTGCTGTGATCATCAAAATTCTCAAATCCCATGATCGCAGGTGCAGTCAGGACAACCAATGCAGTTATACCTGCGAGTATCGGTTGCTGAAGTGACCATTTCTCCCTGATCATCTCCACTATCGCAGGTACTGCCAATCCAATCCAAATGGCAAATGTAAAAAACGAACCAACCAAAACATAATCCCTTTCTCTGGGTTCATTCGGAGGTTGATTGGAATAGATTATGATACCCAAGCCGGTTATCAAAAACAGTGTAAACAAGGCAAAAAAGTCTTTCTTCCTCTTTTTTGCATGGTAAAAAAGACCAATGAGTCCGAATATCAAAGGCAGAAAATAATAATGGTTTTTGGATGGATCGTTCTTCATTTTATCTGGCATCCTGTCAGATTTATGAAGCTTGGCTTCATCGATGAATTTGATCCCCGACTCCCAGTTTCCGCTGGAAATGTCTGAACTGAAATAGCCCTGATCTCCATTTTGACGTCCAACAAAATTCCACATAAAATATCTGACATACATCCAGTTGATCTGATATCTGATGAAGAAATTGATGTTGTCCCCCATGGTGGGTTTGCCAGATCGCTTATTAAGCCAAGCTCTGTACATATCAGGTCTGCCCATCTCGGAAGCACCGATCCTGGGGAATAACATTTTATCGCTTTTGTTATAAACAGGTGTGATTTTTTCGTCGACAACCTCATATTTGTCCCCTACCCGGCCATATCTGTCTTCCTTTTCAAAGCTGACATACTGCGCATCAAAATGAGGTCCATAGAGCAAGTCTCTTTCTCCGTATTGTTCTCTGTTGAGGTAAGGCAGGAGGCGAAAAGCATCGCTGGGTACGTTCATATTGACAGGTGTATCTGCATTGGCCCGTATGACCACTACGCCTACAAGGGAAAAGCCTATGGTGACCAACATGGCACTTAAAGTCAACAAATGAAACATATAATTGCCTTTTCTGGCAGCATACCTCAATCCGAAATACAATACCCCGGCAACCACCAAAATGGTGGGAATCAACCCTGAGTGAAAAGGTAACCCGAGACTGTTCACCAAAGGAAGTTCAAACTTGGTCCATAGCCATGGAATGCCTGCGATCACAAACTTCAAAGTAAAAATGATCAATCCCGCTCCGGCCAACAAGCTGTAAATAATGCCGGTTATTGTGTGCCTGGTGTATTTTTTATAATAATATAGCAATGCCAGAACAGGGAACGCCAGAATACTCAAAAGGTGAACACCAACGGACAATCCAGCAACAAAAACAGAAAATAATAGCCATCTGTCCGTATTTTTCGTATCTGGCAGTGAATACCACTTAAATGCACCCCAAACAGTCAATGCCGTAAAAAATGTGGACATCGCATACACCTCACCTTCTACTGCACTAAACCATATAGAAGTTGAGAACGCTGTTGCCAACCCGGCCACCAAACCTGCAGCACCCAAACTGATCACCTGTGCATTGGTCAATGTGCCTTCTCTGCCCGCCATCATCAGTCTTGCCAGGATCATGGTGGTCATAGCAACCAACATGGCAGCAAAAGCTGTAAATAATCCAGACATCAGGTTGACCGCAAAAGCGATATCAGATGGATTTGATGACAATGCGTCTGCTCCATGGGCAAACAAACTACCTATCAACACAAACAACGGCGCTCCGGGCGGATGCACCACCTGCATTTTAAAGGCTCCCAAAATAAACTCACCGCAATCCCACAAACTACCCGTTCGCTCCGCGGAAAAGTAATAAACCACCATGGCAATAATAAATACCAGCCACGCTGAAATAGTACTGACTGTTTTTCCTCTCATAATATTGATGATAATTATAAAATAATATTTTTCTAATGCTTAATCCGCTAAGAATAAACAACTAAAATATAATAAAACTGCTAATGCAGCCTTTTAACAGACAAAAGTATAAAATTCAACTGACTATTGCATTTTTTCGCGTGAATTGTAACAGGTTTATCCATTCTCCCTAAAAATCTGTTCTTTTCTGAATGTAAAAAACTTTTCAGGTTTTAATAAATTGAATCTCAAAAAGTGAATTTTAATGATTAAAAACCTGCAAAATAGTCAGAAGATCTTTCACCTTGCTATCAAATTTTGATCAGTTGTATAACNNATAATTATACATTCATTCATTTAATAACCGAAGAATCACGTTTTTTATTTATTTTTGCAATGAATTTTTGTTTAAAATCGTTGATTCGCAATCAATAAAAGGGAATTTCTTTTTATTTGGGGAAATGGGTGTAATTGTCTGTTAGCCTAAAGTTTTATCAAATTTTTGACTTTGTATTGTTGCAGATCAATATTATTTGTAACTAAATGCATCATTATTTCATTATCCCAATTGCTGATTTTAAAACTTAATCCATAAAATGTTAAGCTTTGAATTGGACAAGAAAAAAAGTGATGTTTGCCTTGAATGTTTATTTTGAATAAAAGCCTCGGTTTGACCAAACAAGGCATGTTTGATATCAAGACCTTTAAGCGTATTCAACCTCAGTATCTTCCATCCTTGATAAAAGATGACTAAAAATTAAATCAAAAAACACATATATGAAATACTTAATCCTCATTGCCTTCATTTACTTCGCCTACAGATATTTTTCTGCGAATAAAGCGCTGGACCAGGGAAGAAGGCAGGATGAAAGGAATCGACCCAAGAATGATGATTTCACTGATTATGAAGAATTAAAATGATTGAAATACCCATTATCTATCAGGACGATTATTTCATTGCAGTCAATAAACCTGCAGGTGTACTCTCACAGAGCGATTTGGATGGTAATGAATCACTGATTGAGTATTTTTTCTCCATATTTAAGCAAAAATTTCATGTACTTACCAGGCTTGACAGGCCTGTAAGTGGTTGTGTACTTTTGGCCAGAACTCCCAAAAGCGCCGGATCAATGACCAGTCAGGTAGCTGGTCATAAAATTGAGAAAGATTATCTGGCATTGGTCGAACAAACTCCAGAAAATCCGGTCGGAACAATAGAAAACTATCTTTGGAAGCGGAAAAATAAAGCTTATATATCTGAATCAAAAAAAGGTGATCCGGCCATCACGCACTATTCCCTGATAGGGAAAAGTGACCGGTATTTTTTACTTCTGTTAAAGCCGGAAACAGGCAGATTTCACCAGCTCAGAGCACACCTTGCTCATATTGGTTGTCCGATCAAAGGAGATGTTAAATATGGCGCCCGAAGATCCAATAAAGACAGGTCTATTGACCTGCATGCATACAGATTGACATTCAACCATCCTTTCACACAAGAAAGAGTTGAGATCATTTCTATGCCAAAAAATGATGCTATCTGGAATGCATTGGAACCCTTTTGGAAGCTAAAATTAGAATAAAATCCAGTTAACATACTGATTTATTTGTATTTATAAAAGATCTCCCGAAATATCCACCCTGTTAAAAAATGATTAACCAAATGATAAACTTTCGTTAAAGCGATGATTTAACTTGATTTTGTATGTGTGTTGGCCTATTTTGGGCTTTAATTGAATATCATCGGGTTTTAAGCTTGATTGTATATGATTTTGTGCAAAATTCATTAGTTTATGTTTGAAATTTAAAAGTCTAATCCAGGATTTCGAAATTAAAAAATCAGGATTTTTTACAATACACAGGCACAATTTTTTCATTATAGATCGCATACAACAGAAGTAAAACAAATAAAATACTTACATATGAAAAGAATACTTTTTTTTGGATTGGTGGCACTGTTTATTAGTTCATGTGGCACGCAGTTAAAACCCTTTACACAAAAAATGTACGAGGAATATGGCTGGTCAGAAAGAGACCTGCAAAGTGTCCAGTTTTATGTTTCCAGAGATATAGTTCTGGAAAAAAAAGCGATGGATAACATCACCTCCATTAAAGATGGCAAAATAAAGGTCATTGAAGATAAAGTCATTGAAAAGCTGGTCATTAAAAGGGGTACTCCGGGCTCTCTGCTATTTATGCCAAAGGAAAACCGGCTTGCGGTCAGTTTTGATAATGACAATAACAAATACCTGATCTTTGGTGCGAGTCAGAAAAATCAGGGTAAATTCATGTTGTTTGCCAAAGACTGGGATCGTAACCGAGGTGTGATGACCTATGATGGTCAGACTTATTATACCACATCGGCCAGCGCTATGGCATATCTGATGGTGGACATCCGGGAAGCAGCCAAAGTAAAGTTCAGTAATGAAGTTGCTCCTGGAAGGAAAGTAATTAAATGAATCATTTGAAGTTTTTAACAATATTCAGGTGGGTGGATTGATCAGATTCCACGTCCGGTTGCAGGAAGCCAAATTTGTTTTGACGACTTTAGATTACAGAATATTTTGAAGTTTTGATCTCTTATCTCTCAGGGTATAAATACCAAATATAAAAGGGAAAAAAGCCTTGAGACAAAACAATCATATGGCTTTTGTTACAAATATAGGTAAGCTATTGTATTCAAAAATCATTAATGCGCAAAAGTCAATATGATCCTGGCGCTCATATATTTTAGTCAATCTATTTTTATATATTGCCGTTCAGACTGACAACAGCCATTTGTTGTTTTCCATCCATCAAAATAGAGATAGGATTTTCAAAGCGGACATGTTTAAAAAACTGACCTTTTTTCACAAGTTGGCCTTTTTCCAACAGATCGTAATTTATGAAACTGGTTTGGTTATCGTGTCTGATAGAATAATAAGCAACATTCAATGATGTGAGGTTGTGGAAAAAATGTGATCCGAAAGACGCATCAAGAGGGAAGTCTTCCAGACTTGTTTCAACAATAAATCTGGCATTGGAAATTTGGGGCCAATTGACTGGAATACCGATCCATCTGTCCCGGGTTCCCCACCTGCCGGGGCCAATCAGTACATAATTCTTTTTGGCTTCAACCATTTCTTTATTGATCTCTTCTATTTCCAACGACATTTCGACAGTCATTGATTTGTCAAAAACCAGGTTATCAACAAAAATGACATCCTTGATACCCTCAATGGAACCATTTCCCATCCCTTTTTCGGCGAAAAGGATCATTTTCTCCTTATCAAATTGATCCAGATCGATGTGATGATCATTTGCTACCTGTATCAGTGGTTTTACCTGTAGAATATATAAATTGGCGTCACCGTCATCATCCGGAGTAAGATTTACAGCAAATTCCACTTCAACCGGAGTACCAAATGCTTCTTTGATGAGTCCCAGAATAAACCTGATCGAAGCTGCCAAAGGAATGTATTCATTTTTCAATATGCTGGCAAAATTGACCACTCTTGGCCCAGGTCTTCCGATACCGGGATAAAGAATTTGATTATTGACATCATAAACTGAAACACAGTGCTTTAGGCTTCCATGCCTTTCAGCATCCTTCAGACTGAGTTTTATAATCGCCGCCATGGACCCATCGGAAACCTTCACATCTGGTTTTGTCAAATCTACTGCATAGAAATAATTTTGAGTATACTTCACCTGGTCTTGCAGGGATAATAATTGAGTCGTAGGATATTTTGGAGAAAACCTGAATGCATTTTCGCCTTCTACCACATAGGTACCTAAGCCCAGAGCAGCAACCACAAAACCTTCTTCAGGTTTCATGTGCGCAAAAGGATAATAATTATATGACTGAGCTACTCCGCTCACATGAGGGTAATAATAGTCTCCAAAATCAGTTCCGACCAATTCCTGAATGACAATGGCCATTTCCTCTTCACCGATCTTGTGGTTGATAGCCTGGATATAGTTTATCGCTTTCTGAGTAAATACAGAAGCATATACCAGTTTAACGGCATCAGATAATTGTTTCAGTCTGATACTTTTATCCGGGCTATTGTTTGGGATAACATATGTCTCAAATATTCCGGCAAATGCCTGGGCCATACTATCCTCAAGCAACCCGGAAGACCTGATCGCCAATGGTTTATTGCTTTTACCGAGCAGCCATTCCAGTTTTACCATCAGATCATCGCTCAGATGACAGGATAGAAACCTTTTCTTGATTTCTTCAAATTCATAATTCTGAAGATTATCAAATTCAAGATTGTTACTTTCGATAAAATCAAGAAAAGCATTGGTACCCAGAACGATTGTTTTAGGAGCAGAGATTTTCATTCCGGGAAATCTGGTAGCAAAATTGAATTGCCGTTTGAGAGAATTCACAAAGGCAATTCCCCTGCCTTTTCCTCCCAAAGCGCCTTCAGCCATACGGATGATATTATCCGTGGTAAAATCTCCGTTTTCATCGAAAGGAACCACCTTTCCAAAAGGTTTCTCATGCCTGTATTCTGATATAGCCTTGATCAGGTAATTCCGGATCTCTTCCGCTCCCGCAAATTCTTCAGCTTGTTTGACTACTAAAACTTTTGCCAGTTGGAACTCACTCCGTGCCAACAGCCATTTGGAAAAATCATTTCGTTTGGCATGAAACATGATCGATTCTTCAGAGACGATCTTGATGATCTGTTCGAATTCTCCAATATTTGCCGCTGTGGCAAGCACTTGTTCCTCGTCGTTTTTAAAAAGGAAATTGCCAAAACCCAAAGTTTGATTTACCTTGAATTTCAATTTCTTATAAAGATTCTGATTGTTTTTATCGATAAAATCGGTATGGAGTGCATTTGCCAGTTTCAGGTTTTCCCGTTCACTCGACTGAATGATCACAGATAACATAGGATTTTCCGCCCTTATCTCTTTCACCAGTTCTATCCCGGCATTTTCCTGAAACCGCCCACTCTTTTTAAACCTGACATCTGTAATCAAACAATACAAATGTTCTTTGTACTTTTTGTAATAATTCATTGCTTGTTCATAATTGGTCGCCAAAATCAATTTGGGCCTGACACGCAATTTTAGCACTTTGAACAGGTCATCTGCACTGAGCTCATTGACCAGTTTACTGGTCTGGGCAAAAATGATCCTGTAAAGGTGGGTCACATACTTCGAATAATACTTCGGATCATCTTCCACTAACAAAATCAGTCGAATAGCAGCCAATTTCGAGTCCGGTTCCAGGTTTTTAATGTCTTCAAGATACTTGATCATAGCGAAAAATATCTTTGACTCTCCATTCCAGGTAAAGAGCTTATCATAACAACCTGAAATTCCGGAATTTTGAAAATAATTGATATCGCTATCTGAGTTTAGCAGAAAAAAAATGGAAGTATTTGGATACGATGATTTTATTTTCTTCCCAAGATGAACAGGCATTTTCTTATCCAGACCAACCATGAAAATGATCATGTCAAAATGGACTTTATCCAATTGTTCAAAGGCTTCTTCTTCAGAAGATACACCGGTTATTCTGGGCAAAAAAGTCAGATTCATGACTCCGTAGTCATGCAGCATGATCTCAGAAAACCTGCCTTCTCTCTCAACACTGAAAGCATCATACAGATTGGAGATCAACAGGATCTCTTTCACTTTAAAGGGCATGAGATCGTGATAAATATCCCGGGATTTGCTTTCCCTGTTCAAATAATTCTGGAGTAATTTTCTGGTAGCGCTCATATTATATCATTTTCGGAATCGAAAATACAATTTTTATGTGTTCAGTCAAAATAACCCGGCAATATAAACTGTTCAATGAATGTGAGGCACTGATCTGTTCCATTCATGCCCGATCTAAACAACTTTATTTCCAAAAGTGATCCCGATTTCATCTTATTCTGATCGAAAACCATAATAAGATTTGAGTTAAATATATATGCCAAAATCACAAATTACCGGAATATTGATATTTTTACGCCCTGAAATAGGTTAAAATTGCTTTTGATAAAGAATTTGATTAAAAATATAATCCAAAGAACCAGAACTTTGGAACGTCCGCTGCAAAAAGAAGATGAGCTTATGAAATATCTGATTGTAGGTTTGGGAAATATGGATATTGAATATGACGGAACCAGACATAATGTTGGCTTTGAGGTAGTTGACACATTGGTCAAAAAGTATGAAGCAAAAATCCAGCATGAAAAACTTGGAGATATGGCCAATTTTAAATTCCGTGGCCGCAACATTTATCTTTTAAAACCATCGACTTACATGAACAGGAGCGGTAAAGCCGTCAGATACTGGTCTGAAAAATTAAATATTGAAAAGGACCAACTTTTGATCATAGTAGACGATCTCAACCTTGATTTTGGAAAGATCAGAATCAGGGCAAAAGGAAGTGATGGCGGGCACAACGGGCTTAAAGATATCCAACAAAACATCGGAACAGACTATGCGCGGATTCGTATAGGAATAGGTGACAGTTTCCATAAAGGACAGCAAGTTGACTATGTTTTGGGTAAATGGAATGAAAACGAATTAAAAGAACTTCCGACGATCCTGACTAAAGTTTCGGAAGCCGCATTGTCATTTGCTTTCCATGGTTTGCAGACAACCATGAATCAATTCAATTCTTAATTTTTGCAGGAATTTAAGGGTAAAGCTATCTTCTGCTCACCTTAACAGGATAATCTGCCTGGACCTGTCCGGATTTGATCTTTTCAAGCCTGCTTTTCAAAAGACGCTTTTTGAGCGGATTGAATTTTTCGATAAACAAAGTCCCGAGCGTGTGATCATATTCATGCTGTATCACTCTGGCATCAAAACCATCGTAAGTTTCCTCATGGACCATTAAATCCATATCCTGATATCTGATCGTGACAACAGACGGCCTTTCAATTTTCCCGCGGAGATCGGGAAAACTAAGGCAACCTTCTTCAATACTGACGATCTCACCTTCTTCTCTAAGTATCTCTGCATTGATAAATACTTTTTTTATTCCTTTATTGTCTTCATTTTCATTGAGTTGAACAGTATCCACTATGAACAATTTCAATGCCTGCCCTATCTGATGAGCAGCTAATCCTACTCCATGACTTTTGTACATGGTATCCCACATCTGTTCAACCAGTTTTCTGATTTCTTCCATTTCATCTGATACAACTAACCTTCCCGGTTGTTTCAATACCGTTTGACCATATACGTATACGGGTAAAATCATTTTAAAATCTGTTTTATTATTTCATCTAAATATGTCCTAAATATTGCTGCAAAATCAATACGGCACTAAGTTTATCAACCTCATCTTTGTTTCGACGTTTCATTTTTGGAACACCAGCAGCCACTAATATAGTTTTTGCCATCCGGGACGTAAAAGATTCATCCTGTCGGTCGATGGAAATATTTGGAAATTCATTGTTCAGAAAACCAATCAGCGCAAAGATCTTATTTTCATGATCAGTCATACTTCCATCAGCATGAAAGGACTGACCGATCACAATTTTATCAACTTCTTCTTTTGCAACATATTCCTGTAAAAATGATTCCAGCTGACTTGTTTCTACCGTTGCCAATCCATTGACAATGATTTGCAAAGGATCAGTGGTTGCAATTCCGGTTCTTTTCAAACCATAATCAATCCCTAAAATTCTTCCCATGGGGTCAAAGATAATATTTTGTAAACCTAATAAAATCAAAAAAGTTCATTCAACAAGCCATTGGATTTATTGCACCGCAAAAATATGGCTTAATAAAAAGAAAAGACCCTCTTCAACATTTTGAAGAGGGATCCATCCCAAAAACAGTAAACTTATTTTTTACAGTATTCCGGCCTTTCAGCCGGAATACGAGGTCACTTTTACATTTCTTAATTGATAACAACCATTTTTTTGGTCGCCGTAAATCCTTCAGTATCCAATTGGTAGTACAAGACACCAGAGGCATCCAAATCTGACTTTTTGAGCTGTATGGTATTGATCCCTTTATTGAAATCACCATTGATCACTTTTACCAGTCTTCCGGCAACATCCTGAATTTTCAGGCTGGCATATCCGGCTTTAGGTAAACTGAATTTTATCTCAGTTACATTAGAGAATGGGTTTGGATTGTTTTGGAATAATTCAAACTGATATTCCAGTTCACCCCTGATCGACCAGTTTACACCAATCACATCCAGCGTTGCATTGTATGCTTCAGCCCGGGTAATGTCATTACCGATAGATGTAGTTTTGCTCACAGCACCCTCATTTTCAGCGTTGAAATACAAGGTAAACAACACCTCATCAGGATTGAATTCAACAGGTTTGAATCCGTTCCAGCTTATGGCTATTTGACCATTATCCAGATGAGTCAGACCAATATTGTTAGCGCCTATTTCCATTGACCCTTCCACCAGTCTTTCAAAACTTAAAACATCTTTATTGAAATTGAAAGTCAATTGGAAACCATTCATATCTGTAAAGTTTTTACCGTAAACCGGTACAGCAACCAATTCTCCCCTTTCAAAATAGTACTCGTCTGTTGTCAGTTCCAAAGATTGAACGGATCTGCTCACGATTTCCTGTCCATCCTGTAAATTGCTTGAGAAATTGACATCACCCATTTTAAGAGCGATGAAATTAGCCTGAATGTCGCCTGTTGCATCGCTTATCCTTAGATATGCAGGATAGGTTTCTGCCAGTGGATTCAAAGGATTATTGAATTGATAACCTTCTTCAACAAAATTCCATGAATCAGTTTGCAATAACTGACTGGTTGCTCCAATGATCAGCTGGCGTAAGGTGTGGATATCAGACGCTGTAATATTCCCATTCTTATTTACATCAGAAACGATGATCTGATATGGGTCATTGAACGCTTTCAGATTCAAAAGATGTTGTTGGATGAGAATTAAATCCAGCGTGCTGATACCTTCAGCATCATTCCCATCCTTCAAGGGTATCAGATTGTAATCTCCACCTTCCGTCATTTCAAACCGATATGTTCCTTCTTCATCCGTCACCTGAGGTGCATGTTCGCTTCCATCCAGTTTTACAGTTACACCATCAAGCGGAGTACCATCCAAATTTTTAACCATTCCACCAACTGAAGCAAGCGGCAGATTGCCTTGATTAGGACAAGATCTTGCGTTGTCCTGAATATTGATGGTGGTTGTACAATAATCCTGCAATAAAGTTCCGTCCGGCATTACTGCAGACACCCAAATTTCGATTGCGTTATCTCCCACATCATCACAGTCAAATGTTAATTTCTTTACAGTAGTATCTTTAGCAAATGATGTGACCACTCTATATCCGCAAGGATGCGTAGGTCCAACACAACAAGGCAAACAATCAAATACCGGGATTTCTATCATACCCCAATCGACTTTACCATCGTGATTTGAATCAACAGGCATCAATGTGGTGGAAATATGATCAATACATACAGGAGTCGGAGCTTTGCAATTCATGATCGTAAAATCATAGGTACAATGAGTTTTATTGCCACACTGATCCCACACAGTCCAGTAAATACGATGTGTTCCCATCGGGAATTTTCCTTGATTCCTTCCAAATGCCTGTACATTCGCTCCATTTAAAACAGGAGAGATATAGTCGAAAGAGCCCGGAGCGTTGTCTTTATACAGGTCAATTTTGTAAGTCCATCTCAAATCTTCATCTTCAGTACACGGATCGGTTGCTGACATAAGCAATTCAATATATCCATCCTGGCAAGTACCGTCATAAGTACAGGTGGTTTTGTCTGTGCAATCACTTAATATGGTAGGTCCAACTTTATCTTTTACCATGATTACCTGATCATATTGCCATTTTTTGTACAGACTACCATATTCATCTTCAAACTGACACCAATCTATGACACTCCACCGTCTGATGATCTTGAAGCATGCTTCGTTGGATTGTGGATTTTCTGCATTGAAAATAAATACTTCATCATGATATGTTGCACCCACCAGGTCACATGCTCCTTCATGAAGTATCGGCCTGCCAGTTACATCCGGTGTAAGATCACCCGGATTCTTGCAGCCATCCGTAGAATAAGGTGCCGGCCAATCCACATCGTCCTTCGTGCTAAAAGGATTTTGTCTGTCAATCCAGAATGGGTCAGAATTCCTGAATGTAATGGTTTGTTCACAATAAGCCTGAGGTTGCCCTTTTATATTAAACCTCCTTTTGATCGTTCCAACTCCACATTGATTTATTTCATAAGTGATCGTTGAATCCAATGGCAGCAATCCGCAATTATTCCATCCAATTGCTTTTCCAAACGCTTTGCTTAAATCATTTTTATCGTATGGATAATCACACTCTACGACTCTGCTTTGAGGACATTCTACCACAGGTGGAAATTTATTCTGAACTTCTGCATTCACCATACACTCATTCCAGTTCCCTGAAATGTCATAAGCCCGCATCTGTATCTGTATTGTTTTACCCACATCTTCGCAACAGAACACAACATGGTCTCTGAAAATGCTGTCTGTAGCTATCCTGTCACATGGTTTGCCGTTGTCCATTCTTTTGACTTCAAGTCGATCCAATTTACAATCATCATAACTTCCACTATCAAATGATCCTGCGTAGACTTTTGCATAACCTTCATTATTAAAAGCATCATAAGTCAGACTAACTGTTGTATATTGTTGACATACAGCTACAGGTGGCGTATGATCTTCAACAGTAACAAAGAATTCGCAATCATCATTCATGTTCCCGCAGGCATCCACTGCAATATAATTGATCCTGTTTTTTCCTAATGGTAATTGTACAGCCGGTGTATTGATCATGGAAATATTTTCAAGATATTGTATCGGAACATCCATGTCATTGTATATCTGTACGTTCCAGGTAACTAATGCCTGACATTTGTCCGTAGCAGTTGCTTTAGGAAGTTTAAAATTGGCTGCGCAGTTGACACTTCCAAAACTGGTATTGTCAAAATGTCCATAAGTATTGGTAGTTACTGTAGCATCATTAGGACAAAGGGTTAATGTCGGTGCAGTATCATCTACCACTTCAATGGTTTGAATGCGAGGAGGCCATACCCATCTTTGTTCGCAAGACCATTCTGTGACAGTCCATACACGGAGGCATTTGTAATAACAACCAGGATTGGGTGTGTTCAGTGGTATGTCTATATAAGTAGCTGTCAAATTACACATTAAGTCAACAGGATACAGGTCGACACTGAAATCATCCTTTTGAAAATAAGGCACACCAGTGAAATTCGGATGCGGACACTTTGTGTCCTGACAACAACAATCTTCAGTGGTCTCATATTCATCATCGCATCTGACATGTGTTCCTTCAGAGAACAGCCTGCTTGGAGGGAAGAAAATATTGTTTGCCCAGTCATCGTCAGACAATCGTAGGAGGTTGATCTTCACCCGCAATAGTTCAGCGTCATTGTTCGAAACGTCCTTCCCTGAATAAAATCTGGTGATCGTTTTAACCGTTAAAGGATTCCAGTTGGGATTATTGCATGGGTTCTGAACCGTCGTTTCATTCACCACCCTGGAAGTTGCATTTAAGTCACAATTGTCAATTGGAATTACAAAAACGTTTTGATTGATGTTTTCAAAACAGTAAAAATCATATTCACAATTATAATTTCTTTGGAGAATGTCACCACCGGCAGGTTCACCATAAGTATAAGTATATGTACCGGTCTCACCAGCAATCCTGGTTGAAGTGAGCAGGAAATACTTTACTCCTTTTGTCAGGTACACAGTCATTGTAACAGGTAAAGCCGGATTTGGTCCTGAAGCCAGAAGATCCACCACATTGTGACATGGATTGATAAGCGGTCTGTAGTGTTCATATAAGGCCATATAATAGCCGGTTGCCGGCGCAGTTCCGGGATTCAATGTAAAGGAATAATTTCCTGATTTGGTTACAACAAACTGAAATTCATTGTAATAAACCGGATTTAAGGGAGCGATGGCAAACCCTGCACAACTTCCGTCAGGATTCATATATGTTCGGACATATGTTGGATCGGTTGCGTCCAATGATTCCAATACATTTGTTTCCAGTGGTTCATAACATTCAAGCGTTGGAGGCAATAAATCATATACACCCACTTTACAGCCGGCTGACATATTACCTGAATTCATTTCCTTCACATAAACAATGACGGTTTTGCCAACCTCATTTCTTGTGATGAAATGATTAACAGGACCTGGGGTTACAGGTGTTCCGTCCAGGTTAAAAACAGTAACAACATAATTCCATGGTGCACAACCAGGAGTATAAGGTGCTTCCAGAACCATATCGGGAGTTACGACTGTCTGACAATCTCCATTGAGGGAGATCGAAATGGAGTCGTTGATGGCAATGGTGCATTGAGCGGTCACATTGCTCACATTGAAAAAAGAGGTGGCGAGAAAGATAAGGGCAAATAGCCTACCTTTAATCCACCCGGGATTAGTAAAATTCGTTTTCTTCATTTGAACCTAAGTTTTAGTTATTAAATACTGCTTCGGGTAAAAGCGCCGTAGTTAATGCGCTTCCATTTCCCTTCAAATCGTTTTCTACTTCGTACTATTT
>DDTL01000044.1 GCA_002344345.1 Saprospiraceae bacterium UBA2365 | reverse complement strand
AAAATAAACGACAATTCTACTATAATACAAATCTACAGTATATTAGTTTTTAGTTAGGTGATCAGCTGTTAACTATCAAAATTATATTTCGAAATAGGATAAATAATATATATTATGTTATGCCAGTAATCAAGGGGCGCTGCTCAGGTGCTGGCGTCTAATCCGTACCTTCCATCCTTTTCAAAATAAAATCATGCATATTTTTAATAAAACAACTTTTAAACAATGTTCAGCCATTATTCAAAGTCAGACCAGATACTCGTATAAATCATGATTTTCGCACAAGTCAGTTAATTCTTTCATTAATTCTTATTAATTTCCGGCTCTTTTGCTTTTATAACAAATTCATTTTCACTAGGTTCGCTTTTAATTAAGTTTAGTGATTGAGTTCTTTCCAATAATTTGGTGTACATCCTTCTTGTTTTTTAAAAACACTGTAAAATGCTGATTTACTATTGAACCCGCAATCATAAGCAATGGCTTCAATGCTATACAGGTTTTCCGGATCAACCAACATTTTCTTGACAGCTTCAATCCTGTGCTTATTGACGAAACTAAAAAAATTCTGCTGCATTTCGGTACTTAAGACTTCAGTCAGCTGATGTTTTGGAATGCCGGTACTTTCAGAAAAGCTATCCATATTAAAATCTGCGTCCAGATATGGCTTGTTTTTCTCAAAAAAATCCAGGATCGTGGATTTGATCAACTGTTTTTGAACATCTGTCAAGGTGGAATTGGCATACTTCTCTTTTTTCCCTTCATTGTCCGTTCCATTTTGTAAAGAAACAATTTTCTGTCCAAGACCATAAAATCCCAGAACATAGATCAGCAACAACATAACAGAATAGTTGATCAATAACGGGAAGAACCTAAGTTCGGCAAAAGCAATACTGAATAAACTGATTATTATCAGGCTCAACCAATAAACAGAATAAAAAACAACTATAAAAAAAACCCAGGCAAGATTACGGTTGACATCAATACTTGAAAATTCGTTGTACACTTCATGCCTGTGTCTGTGTAACATGAAGATGCTGGACAAATTGTAGCTAAACAAAGAAATCAGATTTGTAACTCCGAAAAAAATCCTGAATCCAAAAGTGGTATCTTCCCTGAAAAAATCAGTCATCATTATGGTTTCCTGCACGATATAGGCTGAAACTTCAAAAAAAACGAACGGCACCAGATGCAACATATAAATGGGTTTCAGTTTGAAGCATTTTTGGGTTAAACTCTTTACATAAAAATAAAACGCAGGATTGACCAGCAAAAATGAGCTTGACAAAAGGGGCTTTCCTATCCAGTTCAGATCTATGATCAGCGTCAGAAACTCAATGGCCATCAATATCAACCACGCTGCCAGAATTTTATCGGCTATGCTTTTCTCTTTTTTTGCAAGAACGAGCAATGATGAAAATATAGCCTGAGAAATCCCAACCAACAATAATACTTCAATCCAGAAAGCATTCCTGTCCATTCAAATCAAATTTATTTTTAGTGGTAATTTATAAATTTCAGCCCATAACTCAAAATTAAACATGTTTACCCACAAACGATGTCATTTTGACATTCTTAACACGGATAATTCATCATATGGTGCAATCATAAGCAACTTTTTACGTTTTTTTCTGTTAAAAGTTGATACATTAGCCAACCAATGTCTTATGTCAGAAACATTTGACCGGATAAATGGCGCGGTCATACAAATAATAACACCATGTTTGGATTGATCAAAAATTCCACCATTATCATAGTTCTGAGCCATCTGTTGCTTTCATGCACCACTTTGGAAAAAGTAAAAACCGGGCATGAGGCTTTGAACAGAAAGCAATATGCAGTGGCTATAGAACTTTTTCAAAAAGAATATAAGTCAGCCAAAACCATTGACAAAGCAGAAATTGCCTTTTTGCTGGGAGAATGCTATAGAAATATCAAACAAACAGAGAACGCAGTCAAATGGTATCTCAACAGTGCTGAATCAGGTAATGAATCCGATCAACTGTTTTATAATACGGGCCTCATGTTTAAACAGACAGGACAGTACGGGCAGGCGCTCAAGTATTTTGATAAAGTCAGTGTGAAAAACAACCAACTCTTCCTGCAAGCAAAAAGAGAAAGAGATATTTGCAGACAGGCCAATCAGTGGCAAACATTATACAACCAGTCATACCAAGTTGAACCTCTTGCTAAAGAAATTGAATTCAACGGATATTTATGCGGCTTTGATCCAAAAGGAAATTTTTTAATATCTGCTGAAAGGGAAGTCAAAGGGATTTCCGCCAACAAACATAAATGGACAGGCAGACCCTTCCTGAATATTTTTTATTCCGGTGATGATGATATATCACAACTTCAAGAATTTGGCAATCATCTGAATACGCCGTACCATGAAGCAGACCTCACGATCAATCCGAGCAATAATGAATTGGTATTTACCCGCTGTTATCCGGATGGTTCCGATGAGAACTTTTGCCAGCTTTATTCCTCACTTCGGGTTAACCAAAATTGGTCTGAACCTGAAAGAATGTCTTTCCAAAGTGAAAATCTAAATTATGGTCATAGTTTTTTCGCCAGTGATTCATTGTTGTTTTTTTCATGTAATGACCCAAAAGGAAAGGGCGGCTATGATATATATTATATGCGTAAAGTCAAAAACAGATGGATGACACCGGTTGTATTGCCTGAACCTGTAAATAGCCCCGGAAATGAGTTTTATCCAACAGTAGCTGGTGATACCATTTATTTTTCCTCAGATTACTTACCAGGTCTGGGAGGAACAGATATATTCGTTACATTTCCCTTGTCCGATGGCAGATGGAGTCCTCCGCAAAACCTGCTTCCGCCAATCAATTCTCCCGCTGACGATTTTGGGTTCCATACATATAAATCCAGGGCAAAACAACCGTTTGCGTATTTCAACTCCAACAGAGACAGCAAAACCGGTAGTGACAGAATTTTTGCCATATCTAAAAATGAAACAAGTGTTGTAGACACGATTTCTTTGGAGGCAGAGAAACCGGTTGTTGACTCAAAAAACTATAGATTGTTCCTCACATTAAGGGTTTTTGAACAGGTTTTCGAAGATGTAACCGACCCAAACAGTCAGATCCTGGGTAAAAAACCGGTAAATAAAGCAACAGGCAAGATAATTGAAGCGGAAAAGACCTTCATCACGGATTTGAACGGCCGTTACATTACGGAGTTGAACTTCGATACAAAATACTCGGTCATAATTGATAAACCATCGTACTTGACCTATTACCTGGATTTACCTGCTGTGCCCTACCCCCTGGAAAATACAAAGTTAGAAAACCACCATATTTCCAAAGAGGTCATCATTCAAAAAATCTATTTGGATAAAGAAATGGTCATGGAAAATATCTTTTATGATCTGGATAAGTGGGACATCAGAATGGATGCAATACCGGCACTCAACAGTTTACTGAACACCATGATCAAAAATCCTGAACTGAAAGTATTGATTGGCGCACATACAGATTGTCGGGCAGATGATGCGTATAATATGGAACTATCTAAAAAAAGAGCTGAGTCAGTTGTGAATTTTTTGACAAAGGGTGGGATTTTAAAGGAGCGGATCACTTATGAAGGTTATGGAGAAACCAGGTTGATCGAAAAATGTGTTTGTGATCAGTGTAATGAAGTACAGCATCAAAAGAACAGAAGAACAACTTTTACCCTAACAAAATAATAATGGACAGGTAAACCCGTCCATTATCAATTATTTCCTTTCGGAAACCAGTCTATGTTCAAGGATTTATATACTTATTTGATCATCAATCATAGTCAAAAGGCAGGGTCTGAGATGTTTTGACCTGTGACAAGGTCATCAGTGTACGTACATGCTCTGCTTCTTCAATCTGTGACAGACGTTTGAACAATAATTTTTCATAAGATCTCAAATCTTTGGTGATCACCTTCAAAATGAGGTCAGACTCCCCGGTAATGATAAAACACTCTACTATTTCATCAATGTCCTGGATTTTCTTTATGAAGTTCTCCAGTGCATTTTCTTTCTTCCACAGAAGATTTACCAAAACAAAAGTATGTACATTCAATCCGATCGTTGCAGGATTAACTTTGGCATGGTAACTGTCGATGATTCCGGTTTGCTCGAGTTTTTTTACCCTCTCCAACGTTGGCGCCGGAGATAAACCTATTTTCTTTGACAATTCCAGATTAGTTATCTTGCTGTTCTCCTGCAAAATCTTCAAAATCTTTAAATCAACTTTATCTAATTTGTTTGTCATTGCTTAAAATTTAATTCCATTAAATAAACGATCAAATATACAAAATTTTATTAAGTTTCAAACGATTTTTTAAAATTTTTTAACCAAATTTAACGAAAAATGT
>DDTL01000103.1 GCA_002344345.1 Saprospiraceae bacterium UBA2365 | reverse complement strand
AAATAATTATTGAAAAAATTATGTGCAATTTGAAGTATTGAAACAGAAAGGATCATCGAAAACTTAATTTGATTCATTTGTGGCAGTAATTAGAAAATCAAGTTTATATATATGTTTTTGTGTTATAGTGATTGAAACCCTACAGGTTGATTGTACCTTATTTTAGCAAAAAAAAGTTTTAATTGGCAGTTCGGAATGAGGATATGGATTCTAATGCTATCAGTATAAATTATTATAATGAAGCTTATCAATTTTAGGGATAATTAGGTGTTCCGCGAAAAAATGTGGAATTTCGTGGAGCAATAATTTTCTTTTCACATAACGTAAATATTTGGATTATGCAATTGTTGGATGGGAAACTGCTTTCAGCTAATATCAAGAAAGAAATAAAAATCGAAGTTGAGAACGCATTGAATAAAGGACTCAGAAGACCCAAACTGGCTGCAGTGCTGGTTGGTCATGATCCTGCCAGCCAATCTTATGTCCGGAGCAAGATCAAGAGTTGTGAACAAACCGGTTTTGATTCTGATCTGATCAGTCTGGATGAAGATGTTACACAGGAGGATTTACTTCAAATCATTCATCGTTTGAATACGGATACTTTACTTGATGGTTATATTGTTCAGTTACCACTTCCTGCACATATCAACGATGAGGAGATCATCCGGGCAGTGGACCCGGCTAAAGATGTGGACGGATTTCATCCCTTCAATATGGGTAAGCTTTCACTCGGTTTGGAAACATTTATACCTGCTACTCCTTATGGTATCCTGTTGATGCTGGAAAGATACAATATCAAGACTAAAGGTAAAATAGCTGTCGTGTTAGGCAGAAGTAATATTGTCGGAACACCGATGGCTTTACTTTTGTCAAGGAAAGCAGCCTATGGCAATTGTACTGTGATCCATACCCATAGCGCCACAATTGGTTTGACAAATATTTGCAAATCAGCAGATATCCTGATAGCTGCCATTGGAGTGCCTGAATTTGTTAAGGCTGATATGGTAAAACCTGGAGCAATTGTGATCGACGTAGGTATTAACAGGGTAGAAGATGTAAATGCCAAAAATGGATACCGTTTGGTAGGAGATGTTGATTTTGAGAAAGTTGCGCCTAAATGTAGCTTTATATCTCCTGTTCCTGGGGGTGTAGGCCTCATGACGGTTGCGGCTTTGCTGCTCAATACCATGAAGTCTTACAAACAAAAACATCATTTCTGAAAATTGATAATCAGTTATAATGAATACGATTAAATTTACTATATATGCTGATATGGATCCTGAAATGATCATTGCCATCATTTCCGGTTTCCCTTTTCATAGTTTTGTTGAGCTTGAGCATGGAGTTGAAGCATATATAGCTGAAAATGAATGCAGTGAAGGCTTTATCCAGGGCATTGATTCCTTTCTTTTGGAGCATCAGATGTCATATATGGTTGATGTGATCAAATTTGAGAACTGGAACAAAAAATGGGAAGAAAATTTTGAATCTGTTGTAGTGGAGGATTTTTGTTGTATCCGGGCTGATTTCCATAAACCTCCGACAGAAGTCAAGTTTGATCTGATCATCAATCCCAAAATGGCTTTTGGGACGGGTCATCACGAAACAACCCGGATAGTGATCTCTTTGATGCGTACCATTGATTTTATGGGTAAGCAAGTCCTGGATTTTGGCACAGGAACAGGCGTTTTGGCAATTTTAGCTGAAAAATCAGGAGCTTTGAGGATTTTAGCCATAGATAATGATCCTTTGGCAACAGAAAACGCTCATGAAAATTTGAAAACCAATCATTGTGTATCCACTGAAATAAAAACAGGTAGCATAGAAGAATTGTCAAAAGAAGAAATATTTGACATCATCATTGCCAATATAAACCTGAATGTGCTGACAGCCAGTGTCGAAGCGATCAAAGGCAGGATCAAACCCCAAGGTCTATTGATACTTTCAGGTGTCATGCAAATTCACAGGGATTTGTTGTTGCAAACTTATCAGCAGGCTGGTTTTGAAATACATCAATTGCTCGAAGAAGGCGATTGGATAGGAGTCAAATGTATATTCCAGGGCTGATTTATTTTATTTGAGCGATATGATCGTTATACCGTTGCCTCCGTTTTCTTCGGCTGGATGGCTTATTTCCTTTACATCATTGTACTCCTTTACGATATCCCTTACCATTTTTCTAAGTATGCCATTTCCTTTTCCGTGGAGTATTTGTAAAAAATTAGCGTTCGCAAGTATGGCATTATCCAAAAATTCATGTATGGCATCCATCGCATCCGTTTTGGAATATCCCCGGATATCTATTTTTGTTTCAAATTTGCTTCCCGCATCAATGGAGGTTACAATTTTTACGCCGGAATACTTTGAAATAGGTTTATCAGTTGGGATAAGATCTGAAAGTTTGACGGTCATAGAGATGTGACCAAGCTCTATTTCCGCTTTTTTGTTCATGATTGCCGTGATTTTTCCTGTTTCACCGCCGGATTTTAATTTTGCATAGTCACCGGCTTTCAGATGTTTCCAAAGGTGTCCTGTACTATCTAACACCGCCTGATCAAGTTTTTCAGCCTCTACTTCGAGTTTTTTCTTATCTTCTTCCAGTTTTTTTGCCAGAGCGATCGCTTCTTCCAGTTTTTTTTCTGTTTTTATTTCCCTGATCGCATCATTCAGTTCTTTGTTTTTCTTGTTGATATCAACCAACGCAAATTCTTTTTTTTCCAGTTTAAGTTTTGCCCTCCGGTAATCCAGATCTTTATAAAGATTGTCATAGTTTTTGATCAACAAATCGATTTTTTTCTCTTTCTCGAGCAATTCGTCCAGCTTTTTATCCAGGATTTGCTTTTCCGACTGGAGTTCAATCACTAAATCTTCTATCCTCTTGACATTTTTACCCGTTTTGAAACGTGCATATTTCAATATTTCTTTATCCAAACCTGACTGTTGCGCTATTTCAAAGGCATACGAACTGCCAGGTTTTCCTAATTCAAATTCGTACGTTGGTTTCAGGTTTTCCTGGTCAAACAACATGGAAGCGTTTACAATACCGGGTGTCTTGTACGCGTAGAACTTTAAGTTGGAATAATGGGTCGTGATCAATCCAAAGGCCTTTGATTTATTCAATGCTCTTAAAACAGCTTCTGCAATCGCTCCTCCTATTTGAGGGTCCGTCCCTGAACCGAATTCATCTATCAGAAAAAGCGTTCTTTTCTCTGCTTTATCCAAAAGCGCTTTCATTGTAACCAACCTGGAACTATAAGTACTCAAATCATCTTCCAGAGATTGCTGATCACCGATATCTGCCATGATTTGGTGAAAAATACCCACAGTTGAATTTTCATTTGCGGTGATGAGCATGCCTGACTGTAACATCAATTGGAGTAACCCGACAGTCTTCATGGTCACAGATTTTCCTCCGGCATTGGGTCCGCTCAAAATAATGATCTTATTAGGTTTGTGCAGTTCCAATCCAAATGGCACTACCGGCAATCCTGATTGTCGGTTTTTAAGGTAGAGTAACGGATGAAATGCCTTTTTGTACCCGAAATGTGCTTTGTCTATTACATTGACCCGGTTGGCATTCATCGAAACAGCCATAGCTGCCTTGGCATAAATAATATCAAAACTGCCGATTTGATGGTAAAATCCGAGCAATTGACTTCCGAAGGGACGCAATTTGTCAGAAAGTTTCCTCAGAATTTTATAAATCTCTTTTTTGTATTCGGATTCCAGCTCAAACAGTTCATTATTTGCAGTGATCAATTCTTCAGGTTCAATAAATACTGTTTTCCCGGTAGCTGAATCATCGTGAATGATTCCCCTGATCTTTCTTTTGTGCTCAGCTGGAACACTTAAAACACGCCGGTTATTCCTATAACTTTCAAAAGCATCACTCAACAATCCCTGTTCTTTGTATTTTTGGGCAACACCGTTAAATCTCTTATTGATTTCCAATGTCTTTGAATGGATGGATTTATGGATGGCATGCAGTTCAGGAGATGCATCAGGCCTTATTTCTCCCGATTCATCCAGCACTTTATCCAGGCCAAGAAATAATTCTTCCGGAACAAACAAGAATTTGGCAGATTCTGTGAGTCTTGGATACTTTAAGGATTTTTCTCCGCTGAAAAATTTGTAAACACCATTGGATAATCTAATCAGGTTATCGATTTTTACGACAGATTCAAGACTTAAAACGTAACCGGAAACTGCCAGGTAACTCACTTCGGTCTCTATGCTTTCGTAACTTCCTAGAGTCAGTGGATTAGGAGATAACAGAATTTTTTTCAGTTCATCAACTGCCTCAAGTTGATTGTTAATTGCCTCAGGATCAATAGATAAATGCAATGTCGTAAAATGTTCTGTTCCTAAAGGGCCGAAGCAAAATGATTGTGCAAATTTGAGGACTTTGTCAAATTCGAGAGAAGAAATGATATGATTAGGAAAAAAATACATGTTGATACTATTTTTTTTTTTTGTGACATGTCTCAAATTGAATCAGCGGGATAAAATCCATATGATCTCAAACTAAAACAATCCACGTTGAATGGTTTTTTTGAATGGATCGATTAAAAGACGTCAAAAATACTGACAAATATGAATATAAATCGTAATTATGCAGCTCATTAGTCAATTTTTTTCAAACGGTTCCAAACTTTTGTTGAACTCATGGAATTGAACTGAAGTGAGTATTTGATTCCCTCCAAAAAACATTATAATGAAGCTATTCGTTATTAGCGAAGATGGTGTTTAAAACAGTAACATGAAGCATTTATTTTTGATTTTATTATTTGGGTTTTTTTTAGTAAGTTGTGATAATGAGTTGGATATTTCTGAAGATTGGAAAAACATTCCGGTTGTGTATGGGATAATTGATCCTTCTGATACAGCTCATTATTTCAGAATTGAAAAAGCATTCTACGATCCTGATATCGATGCATATACAATTGCAGCTATCGCTGATTCCATTTATTATAAAGTTGCAGATGCATATCTGGAAGATCCTAAAACAAAACAAAGATTTTCACTTCAGAGAGTGGATGGTAATCTTGAAGGTTATATAAGAAATGAGGGCGTTTTTGCCCAAAGTCCGAATTATCTCTACAAAATCCTGGACAGTGAGTTGAAATCCGGATTAAAATCCAGTCTTGATTTTAAGTTGATTATAAATCAGGGTAAAGATACCATTTCTTCCAACACTTTGATTGTCAAGGATTTTAAGTTTACCAATCCTAAACCTGGTGAAGTGCAGAGACTTGATTTAAACTATCAGAATAAAATTAGCATACGCTGGTCTTATGCAGAAAATGCACATTTTTATGATGTTGGGATCAGAATAAATTATCGAGAACGCAATCTTCAGGAATCAACCACCTGGAAGAACAAATCTATTGAGTGGACAGCAGAGAGGTATGTCACCACCAACAATATCATGGTTCAGGGTCAGGATTTCTTTGTTAATATTGGCAGTCTGATCGAAGAAGATCCTTTTGTCGAAAGGGAATTCAGGAATATGGAATTTATCATTGCAGGTTTTGGAAAAGAAATATTTGATTATATAAGTATTTACGGTGCTAATCTGGGAATTACAGGTTCACAGGAAATTCCATTATATTCAAATATAGTAGGTGGAATCGGCATTTTTTCAGCCAAAAAAACGATTGAAATTGGTGATTTGCTATTAGTAGAATCATCTCAGGATTCATTGATCTCAGGTATTTATACGAACAAACTGAATTTTAAATAGGAACGATGGATTTTAAGTGGAGGTTCCTCTTAGAAAATATTCTGTTAATATGGTAATAAGATCTTACTGAATTCCTAATTTGCGGTTGATTCGGATCCATATTAAGTTCATATTTTTTTTACCCTAAAAGTCGCGGTATGAAGAAATTAAGATTTTCATTGGTAAATCTTGCATTATGCATATTGATTATTGTTTCGGGAGTCACCGCGCAGACGAATCAGATGCTGCTTGGCGATCTTCAAAAAGACGATTTTTTGCAGAGTCCTTACAATTTGTGGTTTACAGAAAATTATCATTCATATGAAATTGATAAACAAGCCTTAAGCGACATCAATCTTTTGCAGGAGGATTTAACTGTGATCGCTTTTTTGGGTAGCTGGTGTGGTGATACCAAAAGGGAATTACCTCGTTTCCTCAAAATATTGGAGTATTTATCTTTTCCAGAGGGAAATATCAGGCTGATTGGATTGGACAGGGCAAAACAGGCACCGGTTTATCTCGAAAATATCTGGAATATCGAATATGTACCTACTTTCATCATTTTAAAAAACGGAATTGAAATAGGTCGCATTATCGAACAACCGTTGATCACTCTGGAAGAAGATCTTAAGCAAATAGTTGGTTTAAAGTATGTTGAAAAAACTGGTCAGAAAGTGCTGAGGACCATCAGAAAAGCAGATACAGCTCCTTATTTCGGACAATGTGAACCAGGGATAGGGCAGGAAGGAATTGCAAAATGCTCAAAGGAAAATGTTTACTCATTTTTCAAGACAAATTTAAGTGGAACTTCTTCTGATGGATCATTGAAAGGTAAAGCATCAGTGAAATTTATAATCGATGTAGACGGACTTGTAAAAAATATCCGTGTAACTCATGCAGATACGAAAGCTTCTGAAGCCGAAGCTTTCAGACTTGTCAATAGAATGAATCATGCTGGATCAGCATGGAAACCTGCTAAAATGGCCGGGCAACCAATCCCGGTTAATCACAAGGTATATATCAGTTTTAGCAAATGACCATTTGCGTATTTTGAGAGATCTCCCATCAGGTTGGTTTTTATGGAAGATAATTTTTTAACGATCGATAATGAATGTAGCGGTGTATACCGGGAAAAAGGCTCTAAATTTATTGCTTATGCATTTCCATGTGGCGATGTGGCAGCTTTTGAAGAAAGACTCGTATTGCTCAAAAAAGAACACCCAAAGGCCAGACATCATTGTTACGCATATATACTCGATCCATCCAATCAACAATACAGGTATAATGACGATGGTGAACCAACGGGCTCAGCTGGTCTCCCCATTTATAACCAGTTAAAAAGTATGCAATTGAAAAAAATTGCAGTGGTAGTAATCCGTTATTTTGGTGGGAAAAAACTGGGTGTTCCCGGCTTGATCAATGCCTATAGGGAAGCTACACAGGATGCATTATCTCAGGCTAAAATTGTGGAAAAATATGTCGAAGATTTATTTGAAATTTCTTTCAGGTTTGACCAAACAGGATTGGTCATGAGGGTTATTAATGCAGCCGGAATCAGGGTGTTGGAAAATGGATTTCATGAATCGCCTTATTTGATTTTTGCTGTGAGACAATCTTTGTCCCGGGATGTGAAAGTCAGAATGTACGCTTTGCTTCTTAGCAGGAACGTATCAGATATCACCGGAGATGAAATGATACCAGGGTTTAAATTTGAAAAATCAGGAGTTGTCAATGCTTAAAATAGGAGTCACAGGAAATATCGGTTCAGGAAAATCACAGGTTTGCAGAATTTTTGAACTTCTGGGAATCCCGGTTTACTATGCGGATGAAAAAGCTAAGGAATTGATGATCAATAATAAAGATCTTGTCAGTTCAATTAAAACTTTAATTGGAACTGAGTCATATTTTTCTGATGGTGGACTCAACACTGCATTTATCAGTGAACGTATTTTTAAGGATAAAAGTTTACTCGAACAATTGAATGCATGGGTGCATCCTGCGGTAGCTTTTGATTTTATGGATTGGTGTTTAGCACAGCAAAGCCAGTATGTCATTAAGGAAGCAGCTCTTTTGTATGAATCTGGCTCATACAAAGATCTGGATGAAATTATTATGGTTACAGCACCGGAAAAACTCCGGATCCAAAGGGTTATCGGACGCGACGGGATGACTGAAAAGCAGGTTTTAATGCGCATTAGAAATCAGATGGATGAGAAACTTAAAATTGAAAAAGCTGACTATATCATTCGAAATGACGGAGATGCCTTTTTAGTCCGGCAGATTTTGAAACTGCATAATCATTTTTTGAATCAAAGTTTTTAGTCTAGCGGACCTCATTTATTTAGTTTGGAACAATCTGTTGCTTTATTGACTTTCAATCTAAACTGAGAGCGAAGATTTGATTTGTATTTCATGAACGAATATCGTGTCATATCGTTACTTTCTTGTTCAAATCTTAAAAACTATTATACCAGTATAATATGCTACGTACAGCATGATTCTCAGAATTTTTTTATTTGATTTAAACATCGCCAGTATCAAGTATTTTTCCGGCAAATAATACTTCTGAAGAGGGATATTTTTATTTGATAAGAAAGCTTCCGTCAAATGCTAACGGTAGCAGATCGCGGGCAGAAGAAAACTTGTAATACTTCCCTGTATCATCCTTTAATAATATTTCAATAGGAGAATTGAAACGCTGTTCGTATTCAAGGATCACCTGGCGACAAGCTCCACACGGTGGGATAGGTTTGGATATTTTACTTTGGCGGTTTGTTGCTACCACTGCAATTTTTAAAGGTATTGCTTCAGGGTAAAGAGCGCTGCAACTGTACAATGCAACACGCTCAGCACACATGCAGAGTGGATAGGAAGCATTTTCCTGGTTGGAACCTGGAACGACCACCTCATTATTCAAAAGAACTGCCGCGCCAACATAAAAATTGGAGTAGGGTGCATAAGCTTTTTCGAGTTGGGCTTCAGCAAGTTCAAATAATGATTGTTCTTCTTCCGATAGTTCCTGTATGGAAGCATAGGACTCGTATTCGAATAAATTAACCAGTTGTAACATCATTATTTAATATATGTGTAGGATAATATTATCAAAAAATGAGCCAAAATGTAATATTTAGGGATCCGCATTTAATTATGACAACAAGATCTTTTCTTTTGCTTCAGCATAACGCAGATTCTCTTCACTTAGTTTTTGGTGCTCATTTTGCAAAGTTTCAACAGCTGATTTTACATCGTCCATAATTCGGTTGAGTGCCGCAAGGTTTTTTTGAGCTTTTTGTTGAAACACAAAGTCGGCGATCAAATTGTCAAAGAATACATCCAGGATCGTATTGAAAGATTTGAGATCCAATTCTTCAGCCTGGAATTTTACACCGATACTGGCCAGATCTTTTTCAAAATTATCCAATGCGCGGATAGATTCATTGGCCAGTTGTTTGGCATCGTTGATGGCACGTTTTCTGTTATATCCGCGCAATTTTGGTCTTCTTTTACCGGTTTTTTCCCATTGGCCCAAATTGGAGGCTTCCCTGAGTGCCAGAATGGTCAGGGAAACCTTTTTCATAGTCAGTTTGCCTGAATTAATGATCGATTCTGTCAATTGGAGTCTCCTTTCATTTTCCTGTATTTCAAGTAACAATTTTCTCAGTCTTTTACCCTGTATGGAATCTTCGTCTTTCAGCTCTTCTTCCCTGACTTCCAGCAATGACTTCAATTCTTGCTGCTTATCCTTTAGTCTACCTGTTTTTCTGGATAAAATCCCGAGTTCGTATTCCAGAGAATTCATATCTTTTTTACACTCAACGCATTGCAGGTTTGTTTCATAATATGCAGTTTTTGCTTTTTCCAGTCTGACTTCCTTATTTCCAATGAAGGAATGGAACATGGATGTAAGGCTTTTTGATTCAAGCGATTCTATTTCATCGTAAAGTCTGAGCAGTTTGGTCTCCAGTTCATCAAATGTCCTGTTGAGTGAATCCATTTCTGCCATCCTTAATCTGAAATGATCATTTACCAGGATCAGCTGGTCGATTTCCTTATTGATTTCTGATATTTTATCCTGAGTGGAAGACATTTTTTTTATTGTAAAGATACAAACAAAATAGTAAATTTGTTTAGTTTTGAGGGTAGACTGATATGTTTGCAATTATTTTTTTATTTTTTAAAACGGGTGCCTGGTTGGAATAAGCTGGTATTAGAAATTTACTAAATTCATCTTTTTTTTATCAGGAATAGTATAATAA
>DDTL01000186.1 GCA_002344345.1 Saprospiraceae bacterium UBA2365 | reverse complement strand
ATAAAAACTTATATGACAATAGATGAAAATGGAAAAATATCTTCTTTGAATGAAATAATTTTAGACAAGGATAAAATAAAATATGTGGATTCTTAATCCAGTTAATCTAGTTTTAGCAAAGCATTATAACTTATTTTTATTAAGAGTAAACAAGAAACATATGAAAGACAAATCAAATTATAGCCGCAACGACAAACCTAATATCTCCGAAGTACTACAAAATTACATCAATGCCTTGGTGGAAGAGATTGTTCTAAAAGGTGAGACATTTGATGATCAGAAAAAGAAGTGGCTGAGGAAGTATAGCGAAGCGGAGGGAGTGAATTTTAATGAATTGAACAAAGATCTGACCGATTTTTTTGAGCTTTACAGTGACTTTCAAAAAACTCAATCCGCTGCACTCCAGAGGGTCCTGGAAAATCAGGCAAAAGCTTGTTATATTACAGAAGTCTTATACAGGAAACTCATAAATATCAAACCCGTGAAATCAGCACCTGACCTTCCGGGCAGGCCACATATTGAGTGGGTGGATATCCCCGGAGGAAGCTTTATGATGGGAAGCCCGGAAACTGAAGTGGGAAGATCTGCTGATGAAGTTTTACATCAGGTAACTCTGAGCGGATTCAAAATGAGCAAATATGCAATAACATTTGATCAGTACGATCAGTTTTGTGAAGCCACCGGTAGACAAAAGCCTTTTGATGAAGGCTGGGGTCGTGTCAATCGTCCTGTGATCAATGTAAGTTGGTACGATGCTACAGCATTTGGAGAATGGATGGGATGTCGTTTGCCAACTGAAGCGGAATGGGAATTTGCATGTAGGGCAGGTACAACATCTCCATTTAATACAGGAAACAACCTCACAATTGCTGAGGCCAATTACAATGGTAATTATCCATATAGCAAAAATATCAAAGGAGAATATCGCGAGAAAACCATGACTGTAGGTAGTTTTGCCCCCAATACCTGGGGTTTATATGATATGCAAGGCAATGTATCCGAATTGTGCAACGACTGGTTTGGAGATTATTCAACAATGGCACAAACCAATCCGAAAGGACCAACTTCTGGCTCGTTCCGCGTGGCCCGTGGCGGTAGCTGGGACTGCCTTGCTGACTACTGCCGGAGTGCGAGCCGCAACTACGGCCCCCCAGACGCCCCCATCTTAATTGTTGGCTTCCGCCTTGTCTCCCCCAAGTAAACAGTGGAAAATCGAATCCTTCCTTTTAAGTAATAAGAGCTTTGCCAAAAGGGAGTGAAGGATGAACGACCAAAAGGCAAAGCGATAAAAATAATACAGTCTTAAGTAGCCATATTAAAAAAATGAATTTATGCATGACAAATCAAGTTATAGCAGTAACAACAAGCCCGAAATAAGCGAGGCTTTACAAAACTTCATCAATGCTTTGGTGGAAGAGGTTGTACTGAAAGGTGAGGTTTTTGATGATCAAAAGAAGAAGTGGCTGAGGAAGTATGTTGAAGCAGAAGGGTTGATTGGATTTTCAATAGAGCAAAATTTTCAGGATTTTTTTCAAGCTATTAATAATATCAATGAGTTAACATCAACATTGATAATTAAAATGTTGAAACAGGCCGCAGATGATTTGTTCATATCGGGAGTGCTTATTGAAAAAATTATAGAATCAAAAAAAAATAACGCTGCTAAGGATCACTTTCTTATTCCTTTTCGGCAAGGAAAAAAGTGGGGTTTTGTCGATAAAGATAAAAGGTTGCATATACCAGCGGAGTTTGAAGAGACATGGCCTTTTTTTGATGGGTTAGCACTAGTTAGAAAGCAAAGTAAATTTGGATTTATAAATACTAATGGGAATATCATTATACCTATAATTTATAGTTATGGTCGTTCTTTTGATAGTGGGCTTGCTTTCGTCAAAGATGTAAAAAATAACCTATATGGGTGTCTGGACAACAAAGGAAATCAAATATTGAATTTTGAATATGAATTATCAAGTAATACAAAGTTTTCTGAAGGATTGGCTCCTGTTTCAAAAAATGGGAAATATGGTTTCATAGATATATACGGTAATGTAGTTATTCCATTTCAATTTGATTTTGCTTATCCTTTCTCCGATGGTTTAGCATATGTATCACTGGGAAATAAATATTTCCATATAGACAAATATGGAAGGACAATGACTCATCTTTCGAATATATCAAATATAAGGTCTTTTTCTGAAGGCCTGGCTAAATGGGAATATTTATCAAAGGGCGGATATGTTGATTTGTCAGGAAATGAAGTTATTTCCAGAAAATATGATGAATGTGGAAATTTCTCAGAAGGGATTGCATTTGTGAAATTGAATGGCAAGTGGGGCGGTATTGATCGCAATGATAATACTATAATTCCTTTTGAATATGAATATATAAATTTTCCAGATAGTCAATTTTCAGAAGGACTTGCAAATGTTCGACTAATAACACCAGATTTAAACAATTTAGTATATTATGGATATATTAATAGAAATAATCAAATAATCATACCTTTCAAATATGCTCGTGGGGGACCTTTTCAAAACGGGATAACGTATGTTTATTTACATGACAGAAACATAGGGTATATTGACAAAATGGGGACTGAGTATTGGGAGGATTGAAATATTTACAAAAAATCATATACTAATTGTGGTATATTTTAAATTTTAGTAAAAAAGTGATTTCTGAAAAATTCAGAGAAAGCAAATGTTATATGTGTTGGATTATTTATTTTTTAAAAAATGAGTTTATGCAGGACAAATCAAGTTATATCAAAAATAAACCTAATATCTCCGAAGTACTACAAAACTACATCAACGCCATGGTTGAAGAAATTGTATTAAAAAGTGAGACATTTGATGATCAGAAAAAGAAGTGGCTGAGGAAGTATAGCGAAGCGGAGGGTGTGAATTTTAATGAATTGAACAAAGATCTGACCGATTTTTTTGAGCTTTACAGTGACTTTCAAAAAACTCAATCCGCTGCACTCCAGAGGGTCCTGGAAAATCAGGCAAAAGCTTGTTATATTACAGAAGTCTTATACAGGAAACTCATAAATATCAAACCCGTGAAATCAGTACCTCAACTTCCAGTCCGGCCATATATAGAATGGGTAGATATCCCCGGAGGAAGCTTTATGATGGGAAGCCCGGAAACTGAAGTGGGAAGATCTGCTGATGAAGTTTTACATCAGGTAACTCTGAGCGGATTCAAAATGAGCAAATATGCAATAACATTTGATCAGTACGATCAGTTTTGTGAAGCCACCGGTAGACAAAAGCCTTTTGATGAAGGCTGGGGTCGTGTCAATCGTCCCGTGATCAATGTAAGTTGGTACGATGCTACAGCATTTGGAGAATGGATGGGATGTCGTTTGCCAACTGAAGCGGAATGGGAATATGCATGTAGGGCAGGTACGACAACTCCATTTAATACAGGAAACAACCTCACAACTGCTGAGGCCAATTATAATGGTAATTATCCATATAGCAACAATTTTGGGGGAGAGTATAGGGGAAAAACAATGCCTGTTGGCAGTTTTGGTGCCAATGCATGGGGTCTTTACGAAATGCATGGCAATGTATGGGAATGGTGCAACGACTGGTTTGGAGATTATTCAACAATGGCACAAACCAATCCGAAAGGACCAGCTTCTGGCTCTGACCGCGTGCGCCGTGGCGGTAGCGGGCTTAGCAGCGCGATCAGCTGCCGGAGTGCTTTCCGCGACTACTTCGACCCTGCCCCACGCTTCGACTACGTAGGCTTCCGCCTTGTGTCCCCCAAGTAAACAGTGGAAAATCGAATCCTTCCTTTTAAGTAAAAAGAGCTTTGCCAAAAGGGAGTGAAGGATGAACGACCAAAAGGCAAAGCGATAAAAATAATACAGTCTTAAGTAGCCATATTAAAAAAATGAATTTATGCAAGACAAATCAAATTTTAGCAACAACAAACCTCAGATATCTGAAGCTTTACAAAACTACATCAACGCCATGGTTGAAGAAATTGTATTAAAAGGTGAGGCTTTTGATGAACAGAAAAAGAAGTGGCTGAGGAAGTATAGCGAAGCGGAGGGTGTGAATTTTGAAGAATTGAACAAAGATCTGACCGATTTTTTTGAGCTTTACAGTGACTTTCAAAAAACTCAATCCGCTGCACTCCAGAGGGTGCTGGAAAATCATTCAAAACCTTGTTATATAATAGATGATTTATTATGGAAGCTCCTGAACACCAGACCAGCAATAACTCCTCCAGTACTTGCAAACCGACCTCACATTGTGTGGGTAGACATCCCAGCCGGTACCTTTATGATGGGCAGTCCTTCCAGCGAAGATGGCAGACGTGATGATGAACACCAACACCAAGTAACTCTTAGTCAGTTCAAAATGAGTAAATACACTATAACTTTTGACCAGTATGATATGTTTTGTGAAGCAACCGGAAGGCAAAAGCCCGATGATTTTGGATGGGGCCGAGGGAATCGACCAGTTATTTATGTAAACTGGCACGATGCCACAGCATTTGCAGAATGGATGGGTTGCAGGCTGCCAACGGAAGCGGAGTGGGAATATGCCTGTCGAGCAGGAACAACAACCCCATTTAATACAGGTAACAACTTATCAAAATCACAAGCAAATTGTGCTCGAGATTTTCCCTATAACAACAAATTTCAAGGAGAAAATCTTAGAAAAACTATTTCAGTTGGAAGTTTCGCTCCTAATAACTGGGGATTGTATGTTATGCATGGCAATGTGCTTGAATGGTGCAGCGATTGGTGGAGTACCCCTTTACAAGAGCAAACCAATCCTAAAGGTTCCATTTCTGGTTCTTACCGAGTGTGTCGGGGCGGGGACTGGAGCTCCGATGCGATATTCTGTCGGTCTTCGGCACGGTTACCTACCAACCCGAACATTTCAGTCACCAATGTTGGTTTCCGCTTAGCTCTTAGTTGATTGCTGTTTTTTCTGAGCGTCCTTGACTTATGATTAAGTGTGCAAAGAGTGAGGGACGAATGACCAAAAAGTAAAGCTATAAAAATATATTTCAACATAACCAGTCAAATTAAAAAAGTGAATTTATGCAAGACAAATCCGGCTACAGCAACAACAAACCTCAGATATCTGAAGCTTTACAAAACTACATCAACGCTATGTTTGAAGAAATTGTATTAAAAGGTGAGGCTTTTGATGAACAGAAAAAGAAGTGGCTGAGGAAGTATAGCGAAGCGGAGGGTGTGAATTTTGATGAATTGGAAAGGAACCTGACCGATTTTTTTGAACTGTTCAATGATTATCAGAAGACTCAATCCAATGCTTTGCAGAGGGTCCTGGAAAATCAGGCAAAAGCTTGTTATATTACAGAAGTCTTATACAGGAAACTCATAAATATCAAACCCGTGAAATCAGCGCCTGAACTAACGGGCCGGCAACATATTGAGTGGGTGGATATCCCCGGAGGAAGCTTTATGATGGGAAGCCCGGAAAGTGAAGTGGGAAACATTGGTAATGAAGTTGTGCATCCGGTAACTCTGAGCGGATTTAAAATAAGCAAATATGCAATTACATTTAATCAATACGACCTGTTTTGTGAAGCTACAGGAAGGGAAAAGCCTGGTGATGAAGGATGGGGACGTGGACAACGCCCTGTTATATTTGTCAGTTGGTTTGATGCCACGACATTTGCAGCATGGATGGGTTGCAGGCTTCCTACTGAAGCAGAGTGGGAGTATGCTTGCAGAGCAGGCACAACCACACCATTTCATACCGGTAACAATTTGACCACCGATCAAGCCAATTATAATGGCAATCGTCCTTACAGCAACAATTTTGGGGGAGAGTATAGGGGAAAAACAATGCCTGTTGGCAGTTTTGGTGCCAATGCATGGGGTCTTTACGAAATGCATGGTAATGTTAGGGAATGGTGCAATGACTGGTATGGAGATTATTCAACATTGGTACAAACCAATCCTAAAGGACCAGCTTCGGGCTCGCTGCGTGTGTTCCGTGGCGGCACATGGAGCAATCCCGCGGACTACTGCCGGAGTGCGCGCCGCAACGAAGCCAGCCCGGGCTTTCGGGATGACGGCACAGGCTTCCGCCTCGTTTTCCCCAAGTAAACAGTGGAAAATCGAATCCTTCCTTTTAAGTAAAAAGAGCTTTGCCAAAAGGGAGTGAAGGATGAACGACCAAAAGGCAAAGCGATAAAAATAATACAGTCTTAAGTAGCCATATTAAAAAAATGAATTTATGCAAGACAAATCAAATTATAGCAACAACAAACCTCAGATATCTGAAGCTTTACAAAACTACATCAACGCCATGGTTGAAGAAATTGTATTAAAAGGTGAGGCTTTTGATGAACAGAAAAAGAAGTGGCTGAGGAAGTATAGCGAAGCGGAGGGTGTGAATTTTGAAGAATTGGAAAGAGATTTTCAAGATTTATTTGAGGCTTTGAAAGAATATAATGAAACAGGTTCAAAGTCAATATTGAAATTTATTGAAATACAAATACACAGATGCTTTTTACAACCGGAAATAATTCATTTACTTTTGATTAAGCCTACTTCACCAGAAGTGCTTCCAGAACTGAATATTAAACATTTAAAAATCGGTAACCAGATATGGATGGCTGAAAACCTGGATTTGGATAGGTTTCGCAATGGGGATTTCATACCTGAAGCCTGCTCAGACGAGGAATGGAATAAGGCTTTCGACGATAAAGAAGCTGTTTGGTGTTATTATAATTATGACGATTCCAATAGCCAGAAATTTGGTAAATTATATAATTGGTTTGCTGTCACGGACTCCAGAGGTTTGGCTCCCAAAGGTTGGAAAATACCTGCTTCTAATGATTGGGAAATATTATTGGCTGGTGGCAGAAATTCTGTTAAGGCTAACAGAGAGATCAGTGAAAAACTGAGAAGTCGGGATGGCTGGGATGTTGTTGGAAATGGATCACAAGGTTTGGATGAATTTGGTTTTGGTATGTTGCCGGCAGGGAGTAGACAAAATGGTTTTTTTTATGGAAAAAATCAAGAGAGTTTTTTTTGGAGTTCCACTCAATTACATCCACTCAGATCAGTAATTTACAATTTTCATATTTCTGGGATGTGTACCCTTAATTGGCCAAAAGAATATGGTTTTTCTGTTCGTTGTATAAAGGAGTGAAAATAAAGGATCTCATTCCATTCGATGATTTTGTGGTCAATCCTGACATGAATGTTGTAATCAGGCACATTACTTAAATGATGTATTTTAAATCCTTTTATTTTTAGTTTAATTTTTTATAATTGTTTAATAATCATGAATTAATTTATTACATTTGAACCTGGAACTTTTCATTTTATATCCTTTAAGCTGATTGACATTTTCAAAGGAAAATGAATTGTTATCCTGATTGAAGATACCATCCCATTATTAAAAATAATGTAAACCAGAGTTATTATGCAGGACAAATCGAATTATGCCAAAGGAATTTCTGAAGGACTACAGAATTACATTAATGCATTGGTTGAAGAACTGGTGCTCAAAAGAGAAAATTTTGACGATAAAAAGAAAAAATGGCTTAAAAAATACAGTGAAGCAGAAGGTTTGGATTACCTTATCCTTGAAGACAATATCACTGATTTTGTAGAACTTTTTCCACAGTATCTACAGAACAAAACTGAATCACTTAAAAAGGTCACAGAAGAAAAAGCTAAGAAATGTTATATCACGGATAAAACATTATCTGCACTTTATGCATATAAACCTGAACAGCAAACAATCACAGATGTGACAGACAAGTTTCCGGTCACACAAGTCGGGGAAATAAAAAAGGGCAGTAGGTCAGTCATTTACATTACCCTGGCATTATTGTTATTATCTCTTTTCGGTTATGGTATGTATAGTTTGATAAAATCAAATGACCAAGGTTCCACGAGCTCAATTGAAACATCTCAGGCGTCGGATTATGAGAATAAGAGTACTGAAGGGGTAGAGGAAGATCAAACCAGGCATCAGGATAATTTTCAAACCTATTCAAAAGGAAATACACCTACACGTAATGATGCAAAAGGAGAATTCAATGCATCTGATGTATCAAAATCATCCATTGGTCCTTTGGAAAAAGAAAAAGCGACAGAATCTTTTGCAGAATACATTAATCGATTATCTAAATCACCTGATAAAAGGAATATTGCGATCACCATTACTGACCGGAAAAGAAATATTGCCTCATCTTTATCGAGTTCAATAGCAGGAATTTATTCTGAGTTAGGATTTAATGCCAAAACAGGTCTCCTGAGGAGCTCATTTCTAAAGAGAGCTGAATACGCAGAATTAATGGAAGGGAATTCTGATATTATTGAAAAAATGGATCTTGGTGGTTTTACAGATCACCTTGCTTTGGGGGTGATCGATTATGTATTCCGGGATGGTACTTTGGTTGATAAAACTTATGTTTGTACAGCGAGCTTAAAAATGAGTATTATTTCCACTGAAGAAATGTCTATTGTGAAAAGTTTTACCATCTCTGAAAATGCCAATGGGGCAACCCAGGATCAGGCTATGGAAGGAGCAATAGAGAAAGTAATAAATAAATATTATAATCAATATGCACATTTCTGACCTTCTAAAATAATTGCGCTTGCCTAATTCGTAATTAATTGAAAAATAGGCTTTTGGAACACATGATTGAAAATTGAATTATTATTCCTACTTCAAAAAAATATTATGAAAAATCTTTTTTGCTTATCTTTTTTAATGCTCATCTCATTTTCTGCTTTCGCACAGAATACTTTCGACAGGTCGTTGGGTGAATTAAGTGCAGAAATCGCCGAAAAACTCCAGGCTAAAGAGAAAAAAAAGATTGTTGTATTGTATGTCACTGACATAAATAAATCCCAGACAGTTGCAGGAAAATACATGGCAGATGTCATCTCCGTGCACATTGTGAATAATGCAGGCAACTTTGAGGTATTTGACAGGGAGAATCTGTCCGGAATTGCGGAAGCCAAAAAAATGATCGCTGAAGGATATATTGATGCCAATCAGGCGAAACAGCTTGGTAAAATTCTGGCAGTGGATGCAATCATCATTGGAAATTATACGGTGTTGTCAACCACCCTAAAGTTAACCCTTAAAGCACTGGATGTCAACAATGGATTTGTAATTGCAGCAGGGATGAAAGATCTTCCCATCAATGCAGATGCGGGAGCATTGTTAGGGATCAGTGTGGGTTCTGGGTCGAGCGACCTTAATGCAAACAAGGGATTTAACAGACCAATGAATTCAAATGAAAGTTATAATAACCCTGAAACAGTCAGTAAAAATTGTGAAATCAATAATACTGGCGATTATTGTTTTACAAATGGAACAAACTTGAAACTAAAAGTTCTAGTAAATAGCAGAAGTATACAGGGTAGATTCAGTTCAAATAGAGGAGTTGATTACTCCTTGATTTTAATCCCAGGGCAAACTCAATGTTTTTATAATATGAAAGTTAATCCTTATAATTATTATTTTTTCGACATAACTAAACATGCAGAAATGTATGATTATCAATTTAGTGGACAAATAAATGTTGAACAATGCAAATCAAAAACATTCGTGATTAAATAAATAGAAGTCTTAATGATTTTATTTCCAAGCTTTAGTCTATCATTAATTTATGAATTAACAATTTCTTTTGCTGCATAAATTACTATATATAGAGAATGTTATGTTTAATATAACTCCGAAGAAAATGAAAAAAATATTATTTTCCTTATTATTGGGTCTATTTAATTTTTCTTTGATTGGTCAACCAACGTTTAAAAGTAATTTGGAGGTTATCAGCACCGATTTATGTTCAAAGATTGCTTCAAAAGGAAAGAAAAAAATTGTGGTTCTTTTTATTACAGATATCAATAAGACTCAGACGAATGCCGGAAAGTATATGGCAGATGTGGTTTCATACCACATTGTCAATGATCCGAAGCAGTTTTCTGTTTTTGACAGGGAAAATCTGTCCGGAATAGCAGAAGCAAAAAAGATGATAGCAGAGGGATATATCGATGGTAACAATGCAAAACAGTTAGGACGGATTTTGGCAGTGGAAACTATTGTTGTGGGTAATTACACTGTGCTATCCAACACCATTTCATTGACGCTCAAAGCGCTGGATGTAAATGATGGGTTTGTGATCGCTCAATCTATGAAAGATTTACCAATTGACAATGATGCGGGAGCCTTGTTAGGTATTTCGGTAGGTGGGGCTGGAGCTTCTACTGCAAACAAAGGTTTTAACCGACCGCTTAGCTCTGACGAAAGTTACAACAACCCTGAAACTGTTAACAGAGACTGTGAAATAAAGAATACAGGAGACTACTGTTTTAAAAATAATACTAAATACAATGTCCGGGTCGAAGTGTTTGATAAAGGTAGTTCAAATCAATCTTCATTAACATTAAATTCAAATCAGACACAATGTTTGTACAACCTGAAATCAAGCTCTATGGCATACAAAACCTGGATCTATAATGGAGCTAAACCCTTAGGTTATGATTTTAAGAAAGGACAGATTTTAGTTGAGAAGTGCAAATCAAAAACTTTTGTAATCCAATAGTAAATAGTGAGAATATCAATTTAGCACTTATAACATCTAGAAAAAAATGCTTATTTTAAGCTTAATAAAACATATTTATATGAAAACTTTTCTGTCAATTGTAATAATCGCATTTTTTATTTCCAGTTCTTTGTCGCAAAGCACTTTTGATAAATCTCTGAATGAAATCAGTGATGAAATGGCAATTAAACTGAGCGAGAAAAATAAAAAAAAGATTGTTGTATTGTACGTTACTGACATCAACAAATCACAGACTGTAGCAGGCAAATACATGGCAGATGTGATCTCCGTACACATTGTCAATAATCCAGGCAACTTTGAGGTATTCGACAGGGAGAATCTATCCGGAATTGTGGAAGCCAAAAAAATGATCGCAGAAGGATACATAGATGCCAATCAGGCGAAACAGCTTGGTAAAATTCTGGCAGTGGATGCAATCATAATTGGAAATTATACGGTTTTGTCTTCAACCCTTAAATTAACCATGAAGGCTTTGGATGTCAATTCTGGATTTGTAATTGCTGCAGGAATGAAAGACTTGCCTATCAATGCAGATGTCGGGGCATTGTTAGGGATAAATTCAGGGCCTGCAAGCAATGATCTAAATGCAAATAGAGGTTTTAACAACCGTCCCATGAATTCAAATGAAAGCTATAATAACCCCGAAACAGTTAATAAAAAATGTGAAACTGACAATACCGGAGATTACTGTTTTACCAATAGCACAAACTTTAAACTAAAAATTCTTGTTCATAAAAAAGCATTTAGTACTCACGCTGCCTCTTATACTCCTTCAGATTACCTATTCAACCCCCTAAATGCTTGGACACAAAAATAACTAAAAAGTTATAGATTTGTGCAAATGGGAACACACAGAAAACAATGGAGTAAGTCAGAGAAGCTTGAAGTGATAACGATGGCTAAATCTGAAGGGGTGG
>DDTL01000098.1 GCA_002344345.1 Saprospiraceae bacterium UBA2365 | reverse complement strand
TTGGGATCTCGTTACGACCAGGATGTGTTTTCGAGGTCTTTCTGCGATCATAGGTGATGGTTTCCTTTTTCTCTTCCGGCTCTTCTGCCGCAACACTGAAGTCCTCTTCTCCAAATAAGGATAGTTGTCTGACATCCTGGGGGTGTTTTACAAAACGTTCCCGTTTTGAACCAAACACAAGCTTGCGCAACTGTGCTATTTCTGCCTTTAAATAGGCTATCTCTGCATCCTTTTTCGCTATAACTTCCTCATAATTCATGCATTAAAGATACACAATTTACTTCAATTATCCCGCAAGTTCATACCTCTTTTTTCTAACTATTTTCCCCAGTTTTATCCCGCTTATCATCATTACCAGCACTTCCCAGTTTATGATCATTTTGCCACCTTCCCTTACCTTGCCTGGTATTTCAAAGGTGCCTCGCTCCAGACGTTTGTAATACATCATAAAGCCTCCTGGTTCCCATACCAACATCTTCATCCTGTTGCGGCTTCGGTTGATAAATATATATACTCCGCCATCCTGCGGATTGCCTCCCATCTTCGAGATTACCAAGCCACTCAATCCGTCAAACCCTTTGCGCATGTCTGCAGGAGCTGAATATAAATAATACCTGTGGTGCGGAGTCAAGCCTGTCATATCGGTATCTCTATCACTATCCCTTTCGGTGTCCGGATCCGGATCTGTCCATTATCAGGTTTGCTCACATCCATACTGATAAACTCACCTGCTCCTTGCGTTTCTCTTGCCTTCTTCAACCATTTGTATAAGGTCGCTGCTGATATACCTTCCTGCTTTGCAAATAATTTCGCCGTCATGCCAGATGATTCGTACCGGCCTCTGATAAGTTCGTATTTTGTCATACCTTTGTTTTTTTACAAAGTTCGACTATTACATTCGCTTTTGGAACATGGGGTTGCTCGGATGGATACATTGATCGAATTCAGTTTTTTTTTCACCACATAAGCACAATTGAGTATAAAGTTGAAAGTTCATAAAGTAAAAAGTATGACTTTAAAAACTTTCTACTTTCTACTTTTTCCTTTTTACTTTTATTGGTTACACAGAGGGCCACGGAGAGTTGAAATTTGAATGGTATTTATGTTAGAGATGAAATTCAGCCTGTTTTATACATAAATAGGGTAGAATTTTCTCCAAATATTTAAATACGAAATAGTGAAAACTAAATCGGATCGAAAAGTGAAGGACCGCATTTCACTAACATCATCCTGTTATGCTTAAAACATTCCTGAATACATACATACATTTAAAATATTTGCTTTTTGGTTTACATTTGTGTAAATTTGTATATATTTGTAAACCAAATAAAAAAAATGAAAGAGATTTTTAGTAAACGGCTTAAAAGTGCCAGAATGCAGGCTGCCCTTTCTCAGGACCAATTGGTAGAGAAAATGGGTAATATCGTATCAAAGAATGCCATCTCCAAGTACGAAAAAGGAGAAATGATGGCTGATGGCGGCATATTGCTGGCACTGTCAAAAGCTTTAAACGTAAAACCGGACTATTTCTTCCGCCCGTTCACTGTTCAGATCGAAAAAATAGAATTCAGGAAAAAGAAAAAATTGTCGGTAAAAGATGAAAAAGCCATCAGGCAAACAGTGACTGATGTGCTGGAACGCTACCTCGAAGTCGAGCAATTTCTCAATATTGAATCCGCTTTCACCAACCCGATAGCTGAATATAAAATTGCTTCCTTCGCAGATATAGACCATTCAGCTTTAGCGTTGCGCTCCAAATGGGAACTCGGCTTAAATGCTTTGCCTAACGTGATAGATCTGCTTGAAGATAAAGAAATTAAAGTAATAGAGATAGATGCTCCCAATGAGTTCGATGGTTTTTCAGGTTGGGCTGATGACCGCATCCCTATAGTAGTCATCAACAAAAATTTCAATATTGAGCGTAAACGTTTAACTGCGTTACACGAATTAGGTCATTTATTGATGGTATCCGATGAGAAAATTGATGATAAGGAAAAAGAAAGATCCTGTTATCAATTTGCCGGGGCAATGCTTTTACCCGGATCCACCTTGAAATCTGAAATAGGGGAGAGCCGGTCACATATTTCTGTATCTGAATTAATTGCCATTAAAGAGACTTATGGAATTTCAATACAGGCTATTATGGCCAGGGCAAAAGACCTCGAAATAATTAACTCTTTACAATTTCTTAATTTCCGGAAATGGATCAGTAAAAATCGGACTGAGCAGGATTTAGGTTCATATATGGGAATTGAACAGGCATTTCGTTTCAGACAATTAGTATACCGGGCAGCTGCTGAAGAAGTCATTTCATTGAGTAAAGCCGCCAACTTATCAAACCAGAAATTAGCAGAATTTCGCCAAGATTTTATTGCCCTGTGAAAATTATAGTCAACGATGCCAATATATATACCTAAAAATCTAAAATGAATTTCCTATTACAGCTCAAAATTGCTGCAAAATCAAGCGTTTTACTCACTTTTGACTTCGCACCATAGGGTTAGCTATGCTTTGTCGTCAAAAGTGCTGATTTTATTGCACTTTTGACCTTCATTACGGAACTCATTTTAGATATTTAGGTTATAGATCTTGGAGACCTGAAAATCCTGCCTTATTTTTTTCAGCTTGAATTTGAGTTTCATACAACTGCTATGATCCTTGAAGAACTATTTGACGAACAGCAGGAAGCTTTATTGCCTTATATTGAAACAAAACAACTGAAAGTAGACGTTTTTAGCGCCGAAGATCTATTGGAAATATGGATGATAAGGGCAGCCAAACCAAATCTGTCAGAACAGGACTGTTCAGCTTTATATCATGCACAGAAAACCGGAGCTGCGCTGATCACAAGTGACAATTTGTTAAGGAAGTTTGCTCATTCAATAAATATAGAGGTTCATGGGCATTTATGGATTTTCGATCATATGGTGAATGCTGACATCCTATCCGGGGAAACAGCTGCTAAGAAACTGATGGAATTATGCAATGTGGTAAATCCCAGATTGGGTTTACCGAAGCAGGAATGCCAAAGAAGATTCAGGTTATGGGGCGATAAAAGTAATGACTATATGTAATTGTTTAGGTTGATAGTCTTTTAGCTGTTAGTCTTTTTGCCAATTATGTATCACGAATGTCAAAACTCCATTTCTTTGGCAAATTCAGCGTCTTAGGTTAGTGTATGCTTTCAAATCATAAAGACTAAAAGACTAATCTGCTAATCATCTAAATAATTACGACTACATTTTTTATTTCAGCCATACTGAACCGTTCATCCCGGTTGAAAATGAATCACTCTAAATGTGCATAATCCGGCGAAATTGACCAGGCAATCCATTAAAAGCTAACCCATATCGTACTTCGTAAATCGTACTTCGTAAATTGTCCCCTCATTCCTCCCTCCCAATTCCCATTTTCCCTATCTTTGACGGAACACATACCTGATAAAACATGACCACCGACCCATACATCGACAACATTAGCAAAAGATACAAGGCAGGGAATGCCACCGAACATACTATCAGAGGTGAGCTGCAGCAATTGATTGAAAGTCTGGTAGTGGGATGACGGGTGGGGGATGGTTTGTTGTGGGGATTATCTGTATAACGTATAGTGAGGCAGGTAAAAAAATGAGTGGTTTTTTGGGATTTTGATGGGATTTTTTGTAGGTTTATGGGACTATTTTCGGGAGATGGAATGGGGTAGAATTTGGTCTTCAACATGGAATCAACTAATAGATCAGAAGACTGTTAACTTATGAAAAATCATAGGAAATAAAAATTGATTTCTAACCTATAAAATTATCATTTATGCTACAAATGCCAGTTTTTGTTTTCCAGTACCTGAAACAGAAAGATTACATTGGCAAGACCAGACTACTGGTCATCGGGGAGAATTATCCCAACCCGGATTATGCAGTTTCCTGTTTCTACCGGAGTCTTCCGGATTGTCCGGGTGGCCCTGCCCGGGGTGCTGCTCCGCTTTTCTTTACTAACCTGTGCAATGCGTTTTCAATCCCCGACACATACTCTGATGGTGAAAAATTGACTGAGTTGGAAAGGTTGGATCAGTTTTTAAGCAATGGCATCATGGTGATGGATGCCCAACAAAATAACGTTGCCCCTAAAAGACCGGCAAGAGTTTCTTCTTTTGAAGCAGAGAATTTATTAAATACAATTTTATTCCTGGATCCGGAGCATATTATTTTTCTGACCAATAATAATATTCCCGTCATTCAGGCACTAAGTCAAATTCCTTCATTTTCAAAAATCAGGTCCAGGATATTGACAAATCCGATAACAGGCACGAAGGTTTTCGCATTTCCTTCTCCGCCTGCAAATCCAAATTTATTCATCCGGCAGATCAATGCTTTAAAAAATAAAGGATTAGCCATTTAAAAGTATAAATGATTTTATGTCTTAATAGACATGAATAAAAGCAAAGCATTAAATACAAGTGAGTTATATTCCTGAGGTATTCCCAAAAATATTCTGGAATGGAAGGATTGTCGGGCAGCAGGGATAATTGTTTTTTGAGCATATGGGTGATGTGGCTTGTAAGATATCGGGATTTTGTTTAAGCTGCAGCACGGGGAGAAAAAAGCAATGTATTTCTTGTTGAATCGACGGGAATTTTGTAGGTTTATGGGACTATTTTCGGGGGATGGTTTGGGGAATGTAATATTGCTCTTTAGCAAGGTGTATATAGGGTGATTTGTGTAAGATAAGTTGGTGATGAGTTGAACATATCAGAAGGAAAAGGAGGTATATGCTTTATTGGAGAAGGGGCAAATAGATTTTTGATATTTTTTAAAGATATAAATAAGTTACCAGCAATGATAAAAAATATAGATGATGAACGGAAATAATACTTGGCCAATAAAACCAAAGCAAATTTCAAATGACTTCAATTTGGGGTTTTCAGAAACTGGAATTATACCTAATATGTATTTAAAGGGTATACTTTCAGATATGACCACAGAAACTAACTATCCAATTACTTTTTGTGAACATTGTTCAAATCAAGTTGTAAACACACATGGGGATACATCAAAAATTTGGCATGACCAAAAATGCCTAGGAGCAGATTGTAATGAAAAGAATTGCATTTATTACGAAACACAAAAGAGAATAATTTCTAAAAATCTTTGCGATTTAAAAAAAAATAGAAAAATATTAAGTTATGAAGACTGGGAAAGTATTATGAATAACATCTTAACTTACAGCAATAAACCTCCTAAAGAAGTAAGTTTTGATAATAAAGTAGTAAGAATTTATGGATATAAATGCTATAAAAATAAATTAAATGAATATTCAATCCCAATCATTTTTCATGGCTCTTTACTTGGTGTTCTTTTTGCAGGTATGATAAATGATGAAAATGATTTTATTGATAAAATCATTCCCGAAATAAAAAAGCTTTATGCTATACTTGAATATGAATTGGAAAAGAAATCAATTAACTTCATCGCACAAAAAGTTGAGGATGTCAATAGGTTATTAAGAGACGAGTTTTACAAAAATCCTTTGCCTTCACATGGGTTAAGGTTAAAAAGATTTTGGAGTAAAATTCAACTCCCACTTAACAAGTTTCGAGAACATTTTCCAGCGAAACATATAGTTATCTTTGCTAAAGACACAATGGAAAATGCAGACTTTGATTCAAATTTTAAAGCTGTTATTGGTTCTGGAATTAATCTTAAATATCAAGACATCTTTTATAGCCCATCACAAGTTGACAACTATGATGAAATGTCAAAATCTACGGTGCTAAACATTACAAGTAAAAATTATCCCAATTTATTAAATGGTTTATCATTAGGAAATTACAAATGGGATGAAGATGCAGATATTCTTAGACTATTTCCATCAAATTATTCGCCAAGAAGTGCTTTTCTAATCTGGATAAGATATGATATTGAGGTATGGGATAGGATTGGAGAATCAAAGAATGATGCTAGGCAAGATGAGTTATTTGAAATAGCTATACTTTCATTTTATAGTTTAATGGGATCAATCTATTCTTCAGTGATGGCAGAAATTGCTTCAGAATTATTGGAATTAACAATACGAGTGATGGGGCATGAGATTAGTCAGAATTTAGTTGTAATTGAGGCAATAAGATATTTTAATATTGAGACTGGTAATATAATAGATAATCCTGGTAAACTATCTGCAATAAATGATGATTTAGCTTCACAAGTTACTCAGATTGAATATATGGATTTAAATGCACGAGCAATTATTAAAAAAGATACGAAATTAAACATAGATAGTATTCATCCATTAAAAGACTTAATTTATAAATGGGTCAATACTTACAGGAGAAAATCTAGACTGAGAAAAATTCAATTTAAAACACAAGATTTCAATCCAGGATACCGAATGCCCGTTGTTACAACAGATAGTCTAAAGCTCGACCAAGTTGTTTACAATATTATAAATAACGCATGGAAGTATTGTTATAAAGGGACCAATATTATCATTTGGTATGGACGTCACTATAATGCCCCTAATAGTGTCAGAATTTCAATAAAGAACTACAGCAAGACGATACCTCCTGATAATAGAGATATTTATGATTTGTTCGAAAGAGGTGATGATACAGAAGGTATCGAAGGGTTAGGTGTTGGACTTGGGATTGCTAGGCAACATATGAAGCTTCTTAATGGAAAGGTATATCATAAATGCGATAAAGAAGAAGATAAGTTATCAGACTATAATATTCCTGTTTTAAGCTATTACATTGAAACTGTAAGCCCCAGAAGTAAGATTGAGAATCATAACAAATTAATAGAAGAATACAGCAGATTAAATAATTTAGATGAAAATATTTTTGAGAAAGTAGTGTGTCGGAATAATAAAATGCATGTATATCAACCCTCATTAGACGAAATCATTCACAGTATCAATTATCCTACATATCAAATAGAATTTATTGTTGAACTTCCAATAATTTTAAACAAATGAAAATAATACATTTAGAAGACATCAGTGAAGTAACTTTCATTCTTGAAGAAGAGTTACCAAGTTTAGGGTTTGCATATATTAAAGCAACATCAATATTTGAGATTAATGAGATTCTAGATAGTGACTCATGTGAATGTTTAATTATTGATTTAAATCTTCCAACAGACGGATTAAGTAAGGAATTATCTGAATTAACAAGGGATGGAAAAATCACGGGATGGATATGGATTAAGCATATAGGAATTAATAAATATAGCTTGAATCCCGCAAACATGATAATTTATTCAGACTATATTCAAGAATTAGATAGTATTACTGATAATGATTTAGAAAAAATAAAAAAAATAAAAAAAAGAAAAGCTGGTAATCGTGAATCTTCAATTAAAGAATTGCATAAAAATTTAGAGCAGATAAAAAAATCACTATCATGAACGGATTAATTAAGTTTATTGGAATAATAGCTGTATCCTCGATAATATTAATTTCAACATTGGTTTTAATAGATGCATATTTAGATATAAAATCCATGCATTATTCAATTGGAGCAGATTTAAATCACTTATCTGAAAATATATCGAAAAAGGATACTATTTCGAAAGAAAATATAGAATTAATATTTGATTTGAACATTGTTAAACTAGAGGGGAAAATTAATACACTACTCCAGGCTAATACTATTTCATTCTTGTTTCAAATTTTCTCTTTTGGGCTTATAGCGCTTGGAGGTTATTTATTAATTTTTTATGAAAAAAAGTTTAATACAATTAAGAAAAACTCAGAGAAGATCATTATGAACACTCTGTCAAATCAAATTATAGCATATTTGCTTTATTCCGCTTCATTAGTATATCATATAAATCCTAAAAATTCGAAAACCAGATCTAGGTATTTACCTAAGTTGCGAACATATATTAAAGAAATTGATAGAGTTTTAACGCTAAAAAGTGAATATGTTGACGATGGATTAGTTGAAATTTGCCTTAACTTAAATGAGGACATATTAACTCAACTAAAACTGTTCAAAACTCAAGGAATTCATGAAGATGAACTCATCGAAACAGTAAAGAATATTGAATTAACACTTAAAGCAATAAAAGCATAGACAATATCACCGCCTACAACACGCCATAAAAAACATAGGGCAGGAAGCGCCGAATTTGAACGGCATAACAATTTATAATTGGTTTAGTAACTTGATAGTTAGAAGCTTTAAAGCCCCATACGTTTCTTATAGGAAACCTTTGTACAATATTAAAATGAAATACAGTCAAAAAATAGAGTAATTTAAATCTTTTGAAAGCGAGGAAACTTTCATGAATATTCCGGCCAAACTGAACCACCCATTCCGGTCGAAACTGAACCACTTCATATCAGGTGGCAAATCCCGATCAAAAGTGCTATTGAATACTTATAGTTTCCTCCCATTTTACCAAAAAATATGTATTTTGCACATAATTTTCTTGAAAACGATTTATATCATTTTATTGAAGGCATTAAAACTGCTCAAATGGATAGTATGATGTAGAACTTTGTGCCTTATGCCTGGTCAATTTGAACCGGAATTTATATTTTAGAAGAAGACCAATGAGTAATGAATATCAATTAGAAGAGAAGCTGATCAGGCAACTCAGCGAGTTGAAATACACCTTTCGGCCTGATATAATTGATCGAAGAACGCTTGAACAGAATTTCAAAACTAAATTTGAATCCCTCAACCGTGTTCATCTTTCTGAAAGTGAGTTTCTGCGTTTACGGGAGGATATCATCAAAACTGATGTTTTTGTTGCGTCAAAAATGCTGCGTCAAAGGAATTATTTTCAGCGTGAAGACGGGACTCCTCTGCATTACACCCTGGTCAATATCAAAGATTGGTGCAAAAATGATTATGAAGTGATCCATCAGTTGCGCATCAATACGGAAAACAGCAACCACCGCTATGATGTGATTTTGCTGATCAACGGCCTCCCGGTGGTTCAGATTGAACTGAAAAAAATCGACATTTCACCGCGTAAGGCTATGCAGCAGATCGTTGACTACAAAAACGATCCGGGTAATGGCTACACCAATACGCTGATGTGCTTTATGCAGTTGTTCATCGTTAGCAACAGCAATCGAACCATTTATTTTGCCAACAATAAAAACCAGCATTTCGCTTTCAATGCAGATGAACAGTTTTTGCCCATCTATGAATTTGCAGACGAAAACAATAAGAAAATCAATTATCTGGAAACATTTGCTGAAAAGTTCCTTAAAAAATGCACACTAGGAGAAATGATCAGCAAATATATGGTATTGGTCGAAAGTGAACAGAAATTGCTGGTGATGCGACCTTATCAGATCTATGCAGTAAAAGCAATTGAGAATTGTGTAAACCAAAACAGAGGAAACGGTTATATCTGGCATACCACAGGAAGTGGAAAAACGCTGACTTCGTTCAAAGCTTCAACTTTACTGAAAGATAATACCGATATTGAAAAGTGCTTGTTCGTGGTAGATCGAAAAGACCTTGACAAGCAAACACGTGAAGAATTTAATAAGTTTCAGGAAGGCAGCGTGGAAGAAAATACCAATACCGAAACTTTGGTAAGGCGTTTGCTATCTACTGACTACACTGACAAGGTCATTGTAACCACCATTCAAAAATTGGGTCTTGCTTTGGATGGCACTTATAAGAAAAACTACAAAGAAAGGTTGGAACCACTTCGTTCCAGGCGTATGGTTTTTATCTTTGACGAGTGCCACCGTTCACAATTTGGTGAAAATCATAAGGCCATAAAAGAGTTTTTTCCGAATGCGCAATTATTTGGTTTTACAGGCACACCTATTTTTGACGAAAATGCAACTTACAATATCAGGGAAGGCGAATATGCTTCATATAAAACCACTGAAAATATTTTTGAAAAGCAGTTACACGCCTATACCATTACCGATGCAATTGATGATAAAAATGTGCTGCGTTTCCACATTGATTATTTCAAAGGCAAAGGCGCTCAAAACGCAATTCCGGGTGAACCCATTGCACAACAGGCAGTAGTAGAAGCCATTTTGGATAAACACGATTCTGCAACCAACTCAAGGCGTTTCAATGCTGTTCTGGCAACCGCTTCTATCAATAATGCCATTGAATTTTTCAAGCTATTTAAATCAATTCAGAAACAAAAACAAGCTGAAAATGAGGATTATGTACCGTTAAATATTGCCTGTGTATTTTCTCCGCCTGCTCAATTGATAGCTAAAGAAGGTGACCAGCAAAGTCAGAAAAATACTGCCGACATCAAACAACTGCAAGAGGATTTAACTCAGGAGAAAGAGGACAACAAACAAAATCCTGAAGTAAAGAAAAATGCTTTAATTGAAATTATTGCAGATTATAATGTTAATTACGGTACTAACCACAGTATCAACGAATTCGATTTATATTATCAGGATATTCAAGACCGGATCAAAAATCAGAAATACAGCAATAAGGATTTTCCTCACAAAAATAAAATAGACATCACCATTGTAGTGGATATGTTGCTCACAGGTTTTGACAGCAAATACCTGAATACTTTATATGTAGATAAAAACCTGAAATACCACGGATTGATCCAGGCATTTTCCCGCACTAACCGCATTTTGAATGATACCAAACCGTATGGAAATATTCTCGACTTTCGATCTCAACAGGATGCGGTAAACCAGGCTATTGCGTTATTCTCCGGCGAAGATAGTGGACATGCCAGAGAAATCTGGCTGGTTGATCCGGCACCAGTTGTGATAGAAAAATATAAGGAGGCGGTTGAAGCTTTAGGCGTTTTCATGGTGGAACATAATCTGGTAAACGAACCTTACGAAGTGTATGACCTGCAAGGCGATGCCGCGAGGATTGCATTTGTCAGGAACTTCAAGGAGGTTCAGCGTTTAAAAACGCAACTTGATCAATACACGGATTTAGACGATCAACAAAAGGCGAAAATTGAATCCATTTTGCCGGGTGAAAAATTGTTGGAATTCAGGAGTTCCTATATTGAAACAGCGAGAAAATTGCGCGAAATCCAACAAAAGAAAGGTGAGAATGCACCTCCTGAAATTCAACAGCTCGATTTTGAATTTGTGCTTTTTGCTTCAGCTGTCATTGATTATGATTACATCATGAACCTGATTGCCGACAGCACACAAAAGAAACCATCCAAGCAAAAATTGACAAAATCCCAGGTAATCAGTTTGTTGAATTCCAATGCCAACCTGATGGATGAGCAGGAGGATTTAACCGAATTTATAGATGATCTGGATTGGACGAAGGGTTATGCCGTTGAGGAACTAAAAACAATGTATGACTTTTTTAAAGATGAAAGATACAACAAAGAGCTGGCTGTCATTGCTCACAAGCACGGATTACCAACATCAGAATTGAGATCTTTTTTGGAACATATCATGAACCGGATGATTTTTGACGGAGAAAAACTCACCGATTTGTTAGAACCAATGGGGTTGAGTTGGAAAGAAAGGAGTGTAAAAGAGATGGCATTGATGGAAGATTTGGTTCCTCAATTGAAAAAGCTGGCACAAGGGCAAATTATTTCCGGATTAGCTGCTTATGAGTAATTGTCTGAATTAAGATTTTTAAGATTAAATGATGATAGGATAGTGAAATACGAAAAATTGACGCATAAGATTATTGGTTGTGCTATGAAAGTTCACAGTACATTGGGTAATGGTTTTCAGGAAGTCATTTACCAACGTGCGTTGGCCATTGAAATGGACAAACAGGGATTGAGTTTTCAGCGAGAGATGGAGATGGCCATATTTTATGAAGGTATTGAGATCGGAACACGCAGAGTTGATTTTTTTGTGGAAGATAGTATTATGGTGGAACTCAAAGCGCTAATAAAATTAGAAGATGTCCACCTGGCTCAGGCTATGAATTATTGCCAGGCATATTACCTACCGATCGGACTTTTGATCAATTTTGGAGCGAAAAGTCTGGAATTTAAAAGAGTGTATAATGTGAATCATCCTGAAAATAATCCGTCTGAATTGGTATGGAAGGAAATAAATGATGATAAGATTCCGGAAAATTCAAATAAAAAAATCCTTCAATCTTCAAATCCCGATAATCTTAATTCAGACAGATGAGTAAGGAGAAAAAAATGATACCAGAATTGCGTTTTCCTGAGTTTATTTATTGTGGGGAATGGTATACAAAAATTTTGGGTGATATTGGGGATTTTACAAGTGGTGGCACGCCTGATACAAATATCCAAGAGTACTGGAATGGCGGAATTCAATGGTATACACCAACAGAAGTTAAGGAAGGAATCCTTGGAAATAGCATTAGGACAATTTCTGAGGAAGGATTGAAAAATTCTTCTGCAAAATTACTACCCAAAGGTGCTTTATTAATAACCACAAGGGCTACTATAGGGGATATTGCCATCTCAAATTTTGAGTGTACGACAAACCAAGGTTTTCAATCTTTAGTAGTCAAGAACTCAGAAGTTAATACTTTTTGGTATTATTGGATAATCCAACATAAAAATGAGCTTATAAAAAAAGCTTCAGGGTCAACATTTCCCGAAATTGGTAAAAATGAAATAGTAAAGATTAAAGTAGCTTGTCCTAATAAAGACGAACAACAAAAAATCGCCTCCTGCCTTTCTTCCTTAGATGAAGTCATTGCAGCGCATACACAAAAGTTGGAACTGCTCAAAGACCACAAAAAAGGATTGATGCAAAATCTTTTTCCGCAACTGTCTGAATTAGGATTTACAGAATTAATGGATTATAGGATTTCTGAAAACGCCAGTAAGAAAATCCTTAAATCAACCAATCCTAAAAATCCTAATTCAGACAATATTCCGAAATATCGTTTTCCAGAGTTTTTGAAAGATGAAGTATGGGTGGAGATAAATATTCTTGATATCGCATCTTTGAAAGCAAGGATTGGTTGGCAAAATTTAAGAAAGGAAGAACATTTAGTTGAGGGAATTTACTTTTTAGTGACTGGAACTGATTTTATAAACAATAAGATTGATTGGGAAAAAGTAAAATATGTAAGTTATGAAAGGTACATTCAAGATGAAAACATAATACTACAAAATTGTGATATTTTAATCACTAAAGATGGAAGCATTGGTAAAGTAGCATACGTGGAAAATCTGAACAATCGAAAATCAACACTAAATAATGGTATTTTTAGACTTAGAGTTGATATTAATAAAAATAATCCTGAGTTTATATTTCATTCTTTTTTAAGCCAAAGGTTTACATCCTTCTTAGATAGATTATCAGGTGGCTCTTCAATTGTTCACTTATATCAAAAAGACTTTGAAAAGTATAAAATAATTGTACCAAAGTCTAAAAAAGAACAACAAAAAATCGCCTCATGCCTTTCATCCTTAGATGCTATAATCACCACACAAGCAGATAAGATAGAGCAATTAAAGTTGCATAAAAAGGGGTTGATGCAGGGGTTGTTCCCGCAAATGTCTGAACAGTGATCTTAGTCAAGAAATGACGGACGATGATTTTTGAATAAAAATATTTAGTTTCTGAGTATTCGAATTCAACCAATTAAACCTCTCGAATTCGATGGGTTTAAACTAATAATTCAAAAATAGATGGCTAAAATTAATGTAAATAAAACGGAAATAACAGTTATAAAAATTAAAGAAAACGACTATATCTCGTTAATTAATTTGGTAAAGAAATAAAAATACAAAAGAATTTATTGGTATGTTGGAAGACAAATATAACCCGGATTTTAATTGCCCCGAATTCGAAGGAATTAAAAATGCTGACGGATTAAACAGATTTAACCTGTCGGTTAAGCAATGGACTGAAAAAACAAACTCCTAATCAAGCTCAATCAAATCGCCATTTACGAGATGAAAGTGCTGATTGATGTCGAAAAACGGAAATATTAAAAGTAAATGACACAAAAAAATCAACAACAACTTGGAAAAACCCTTTGGCATATAGCTGACCAATTGCGTGGTGCAATGAACGCAGATGATTTCCGTGATTACATGCTTTCATTTCTCTTCCTGAGATATTTATCTTTTAACTACGAAGAATCGGCAAAAAAGGAATTGGGTTCAGACTATCCTAAGTTGCAAGAAAATGATAAGCGGATACCTTTGTCTGTATGGTATGCAGCTAATAAAGCAGATGTCCCCGATTTCGAAAAACAAATGCGCCGCAAAGTGCATTATGTTATCAAGCCTCAGCATTTGTGGAGCAATATTGCTGAAATGGCTAGGACGCACCACAATGACCTACTTATAACATTGGAAGATGGTTTACGGTACATTGAAAACGACTCGTTTGAAAGTACTTTTCAGGGTTTGTTTTCAGAGATCAACCTGAATTCAGAGAAATTAGGCAAAACTTCGACCGAAAGAAATAAAAAACTTTGCAGCATCATTCAGAAAATTGCTGAAGGAATTGCTGAATTCTCTACGGATTCGGACACATTGGGTGATGCTTATGAATATTTGATAGGCCAGTTTGCTGCAGGTTCAGGCAAGAAAGCGGGAGAGTTTTATACACCTCAGCAAATATCTTCGATACTTTCTAAAATTGTAATTCTGGACAGTCAGGATCCTGCATCAGGTCCAAAATTAAAATTGGACAAAGTACTTGATTTTGCATGTGGGTCCGGGTCACTTTTGCTCAATGTCAGAAATAAATTGAATAGGGAAACTAATGGAAAAGGTATCATTGGTAAAATTTACGGACAGGAAAAAAACATCACGACCTACAACCTTGCCCGGATGAACATGCTTTTACACGGCATGAAAGATTCTGAGTTTGAGATATTTCATGGTGATACATTGCTCAATCATTGGGATATACTCAATGAAATGAACCCTTCCAGGAAAATGGAATTTGATGCTATTGTAGCCAATCCGCCATTCAGCTTGCGATGGGAGCCAACTGATACCATTGCAGATGACTTTCGTTTCAAGAGTTATGGCTTAGCTCCAAAATCTGCTGCGGACTTTGCTTTTATATTACATGGTTTTCACTTTTTAGCCAAAGAAGGTACTATGGCCATCATAGTACCGCATGGGGTATTATTCCGTGGCGGTGCAGAAGAAAGGATACGAACGAAGCTTTTAAAAGACAATTATATTGATACCGTCATTGGTTTACCTTCCAATCTGTTTTATTCTACCGGAATTCCTGTTTGCATCCTGGTTTTGAAAAAATGCAAAAAAGAAGATGATGTGCTTTTTATCAATGCCAGCGAGTATTTTGAAAAAGGCAAGCGACAAAATAGTTTAAGTAATGATCATATTGAAAAAATTGTAGATACTTATAAATACCGCAGAGATATAGAACGGTATTCACGAAAGGTCAATATGGATGAAATCGAAAACAACGGCTATAATCTGAATATTTCACGATATGTGAGCACTTCCGTGGATGAAGTGAAAATTGACTTATTGGAAGTGAATAAAAAGTTGACGGCAATTGAAGAAAGTATCAGGGTGAATACGGAGAAGCATAACGAATTTTTGAAGGAATTGGGATTGCCGACTTTGTAGGGGGGGAATGGGATGTGGATAGGATGGTAAGGGCAAGGATTCGGGCAATCCATGAGCAATTTTTAGGCTTTAGACATTATTTATTTAAGTGAAGTTTGTATGTGTAAATATAAGTTTAAAACAAAGTTTGTTACAGTTCCGGATGAATCATGTTATTTTCAGAGCATATTGGATCAATTAAAAATTCCAACATCGGAGGATTCTGACGGGTATTGCATTTTACACTCCGCTGATAACGAATTAATTCCACTTAAAGAGCTAATTATTAGTGAGTATATTAATTATTGTAATAATGAAGATTCTATTTTTTTGATTGATTTACGAGGATTGGAAATAAATTCTTTCGAAATTGACGGGAAAACCTTACATAAAACAATAAATTTAAGTGATTCAGTTATTGCGGAAGAGTTTGTTATTAATAATTGCACTTTTGAAAGTGAATTTTTTGCCGATAACCTAGTTGTTAAAGGTGATACCAACATTACAAATGCCAGGTTTTATAATGTTTTTACATCTTGCGATAGGTCAAGATTTATGGGGAACTTTAATGTAATTGCATCACATTTTTACAAAATATGTGATATGAATTCTGCACTTTTTGCTCAGCAATTTACTATAAAAAATGTTTGTTTCGATTCCTACACAATATTTGATTATTGTAATTTTTCTAATTCTGCATGTATAAATATTTTTTCAGGTACAACTAATGGTAAAGTGACTTTTGAGAAATCAGTTTTTATGGGCCAACTAATCTTTGAAAATTTGGAAGTTAATGACCTATTATCCTTTAGAAAGACTTGCATAAATAATGAATTTTATATGCAGGACATTTCAATTTCAGGAAATGTTGAGTTTATCGGAAGATCAAGAAAGAATAAAATATTTAAGCAGGAGGTAGTAC
>DDTL01000114.1:16101-36829 GCA_002344345.1 Saprospiraceae bacterium UBA2365 | reverse complement strand
CTGTAATGGTCTAAAATACATTAAAATATTTTATAAATTGATATAAGCTTATAATGAACTATTAATACATATTAATTAATTTAATATTAATCCTTTTTGAGATGTTTTGATCAATCATTCCTGAATTTGGCATATTTATTGCAGCTAACATAATTAGTTATCAATGTTTAATAATTTAAAATATGTTTTAATATGATATCTGCTTCAAATTTCTTACCCAAGCAAGTTTTACTGATCCTCGTCACTTTGATCATCAGTACAGGCCTTTTGGCAAATGGAATAGAGGACAGCAAGGTTTTTAAAGATATGACATTGACCACAGCCAAAGAACTGGCTGTAAAAGAAGGCAAAATGATCTTTGTTGACTTCTATGCTTCATGGTGCACGCCATGCAAATGGATGGACCAGACTACTTTTAATGATCAATCTGTCATTGACTATATAGGTGAACATTATATCGCAGTTCGGGTTGATATCGATGATTTTGACGGTTATGTCCTTCGCAATGTATATAATGTAAAAGTTTTGCCTACATTCCTGATCCTCGATGAAAATGGAATGACCAAACACAGGAAGGAAGAAACACTCAATGCACAGGCCTTGCTGGATTTACTTCAAAACAAAAAATCCAGCGATAAAACAGCTAAGCTGAATAGTTCTCCATTTAAAAATAAAACTGAAGAAGCGGTTGTTAAACTGGATACCGGATCAGAGCCCGGTATGACAGCAAATCAGAACAATCGTGCAACTGTTGAACCAACCACAACGTATCGCGTGCAAGTCGGTGTTTTTGCCGACTACGCGAATACGCAAAAAATGGTAGATCAAATGTCTGACCTGTCAGGTGAACCCATAGTAGTGCTGAACGACCACCTTAATGGAAAAACTATTTTCAAAGTAATGCTGGGAGAATTCGACAATAGAGAAAGCGCCAGTATTTTTAAAAATCAATTGCATAAAAATTATGGTATTGAAGGGATCGTAAAGTAATTTTGCCAAAAAAATTTATGGCATCTTCATTACTGATCAGAAATATAAGTACACTCGCAGGAATTCTTTCATCGCCTTATTCTTTTAAAAAGGGTAAGGCGATGTCCATTCTGGAAACCATTCACAAGGCTTTTCTTCTCATAGAAAATGAACGGATCGCAGATTTTGGGCCTATGGAGCTTTGCCCTTCAAGAGCTGATCATTATCTCGACGTTGAGGGAAGTTTTGTCCTCCCTGCATGGAATGATTCACATACACATATTGTTTTTCCTGCTACCCGTGAGTCTGAATTTCTGGATAAAGTCAAAGGTTTGAGCTACGCTGAAATAGCAGCCAAAGGTGGTGGTATACTCAATAGTGCTAAAAGAATGGATGGAATGCCAGAAAATATCCTCGTGGATGAAGCTATGAAAAGGATTTCGGAAATGGTTGGATTTGGAACGGGAGCCATCGAGATCAAAAGTGGTTACGGACTCAGTTTCGAAAATGAAATCAAAATGCTTCGGGTTATCAGAAAACTAAAAGAATTATCCCCTGTTGAGATCAAAGCAACATTTTTAGGTGCACATGCTTTACCAGAAAGCTACAAATCCAATCGCAAAGCCTATATCAGAGAGATCACTGACAAAATGATTCCTTATATTCATGCGGAGAAGCTGGCTGATTATGTGGATGTGTTTTGTGATAAAGGCTTTTTTACCCCATCAGAGACAAAGATCATATTGGAAGCCGGATATAAATATGGCCTAAAGGCGAAAATCCATGCCAATGAACTGGATTTTTCGGGAGGAGTACAGGTAGGTGTAAGCCACCATGCGATATCAGTTGATCACCTGGAGTTTACCGGGGATGCAGAAATCGAGGCCCTCAAAAAATCTAATACCATTCCTACTATATTGCCCACAACAGCATTTTTCCTGAAATTGCATTATGCTCCGGCAAGAAAGATGATTGACAATGGATTGGGTGTGGCGCTGGCGTCAGACTATAATCCGGGTTCATCACCTTCAGGGAATATGCCGTTTGTGTTGAGTCTTGCGTCTATATACATGGGTATGTTGCCGGAAGAAAGTATCAATGCAGCCACAATCAATGGAGCTTACGCAATGGAAATGCAGGATCAGACTGGGAGTATAACCAAAGGTAAACTGGCTAATCTCATTATAACCAAACCGTTATCCAGCCTTGCATTGATCCCGTATCATTTTGGTAATAATCCGGTTCAAAAAACCATAATAAAAGGCAGGATTTTTTCTGAATAATTGCAGCAATTAATGCAATTTTGCCATCTTGTTTGATCAGGCTGTCAATCTGAACCTTTTGTTGGAGGAAAACTGTAATGTCATTCGGTCAAAATAAGAGGCTTTTGAGTTTATTAATTTTGAAATCTGATTGTTCTGGTGTTTGAGTTATAAAATAGAATGGGTTTTTCCATTATCCCGGAAAATCTGTAATTAATTATTACAATATTGAAAATTTCAACACGTTTTGAATTACATTATGCATACAAACGCGGAAATCCAAACAATTGTATGACAAACCTGATGAATTTGGTCAGGCTGCTGTGAAAATGGCCTCTTTTTTAATATTGTATAATATAATAATGTACATTTGCGCTGAAAAATAATCCAATAAATATCTTTACTTTTATAATAATATGATTTTGAGATATATTTTGTTTTCACTGATGCTTTTTGGAACGGGTTTATTACTGGGTCAAAGAGCGGAGAGTATCATTAAATACAATGAATTTCCTGTTACTAATTTTGCAAGGGCTTGTGATAACGATGCAGGAACGATTCGTTTGGGAAGCTTTACAGGCCAAAGTTCACGCCATGATATTTCAGACACCGTTTTTCTGTGTTGGCAGGACCGGCTTTTTGTCGAACACAATGGTGATTATAACCTGAGCGGTGATCCGGTTCCGGCAACCCCTGCTGGTATCGGATATGCATGGTATAACCAACATCCTTCAGTTACCGGTGAAACGCTCAGCAATATCGAAGCTGATCCTGCTATTTTCAAACCTGCGGGTAACATGGTGGTTTATGTTGACCAACTTCTCGGAGATGCTATGTTCCAAAATGGTTTTTATAGTGGTGCAACCACTTTTAATCAACAATTCAACTCTGGGAATCCTACATTCAAATATTTTGCTCCTATTACTTTTGACAGAAGAATCGGTAATCAGGCAACTTATGAGGGTGCGCCGACAGCAGGACCTTGTGTGAATGTTCGGACAGATCAGGCTTTTCCTGTTGTATATCTCAATCCCATCAGGGTATCAAATGTTCAGACGCATTATCTGGGTGATCCCACCCGCGTCAGGGTTATGGTGAGTGGAGGTATGCCAGAATACAATGGAACAGATTACTCCAATGTATTGATAACTGTTAAGAATAAAGTGAATGTTAAGGCTGACATTGTGAATGGAACCACTTTCGGTCACAATGATTTTATTGAATTTATTGTGCCGGAATTTGGAACCTATCAGATAGTCATCAGGGATGATATCAGCTGTGAAGCAGTGTTGGAATTAAATGTCCAGGATGCGTTGGTGCCCACATTTGTTTTGGACACCATCAGTGGACAACCTGGAGAAACAGCTTGTGTGACCTGGTCAGTACGTGATTTTCAGGATGTGGTTTTTGCATTTGGTGCAGTCAGATATGATCCTACAGTATTGGAATATGATCCCGTAGCATCTACAGGTTTAAATTCACATAATGTTGATTTGGGCCAAACCATTGGAGTCGATCAGGTTTCTGTCCAATGGACACCTCTGAATCCTTTGTATCAAACCAGGCCGGACGGGGATGAATTTGCAAGGATCTGTTTTGAGATCATTGGAGAGCCAGGTGAATGCTCGCCTGTATTTTTTCATTATATGGATGTCGTTTTTGAAGATATTTCAGAGAGTCATCCCAACCTTGAACCTGGGTTGGTCTGTGTGGAACCACCAGCCGGTTTGTATGTGAGTGCCGGTGTCTGCGGTGCGAGAAGCGGAGAAAGGGAAGGAACTTTTACCTTTGAAATATTCGGGGGAACGGGTCCTTACACTTATACCCTTTTTGAAGCAGACGGTACAACAGTAGTAGAAACTGGTTCTGTCCTGACAGAAAGAGATCCAGTAACGATTTTTGACCTTCAAAGTCCAAGAGATTATATTTTAAGGGTTTATGATGCAAGCGGATCATTTTTTGAAGTGACTAAAAGAGTGACTTTAATCAGTGAATCGCTCAATATAGATTTTATAGGAATCAACCCTCCGCGGTGTTTTGGTGAATCCAATGGATCTTTATCAGTAGAGGTAAACGGAGGTATCATTTTTTCCCCATCTGATTACAAGATCAGTTGGTCAAACGGGCAATTCGCTACCTTGAACCCAATCAATCTGCCAGCCGGCACTTATTGTGCGACTGTAACAGAAATTTTTACAGGATGTAAGATTGAAGAATGTGTAACACTTTCTACGGATCCGATAGATCTGGAATTGAACATCGTGTCCGAAGCAACCTGCAGTAGTTCTGAAGACGGAGTGGTAGAAGCGATTGTAACTGGCGGAACCATTGATCCGGCAGTAGGTTACCGTTTCAGATGGGGCGCTGAATCAGGAGATTCCAAAGAAGAATTCGCATTGACTTCCACTTTTGATCAGATTGGACAAGGTTCAGCCTGGGTTGAAATCCGGGATGGCAACGGTTGTGTTGTGACCGATTCCATTGAAATGGGTTATTTATATGAAGTGACAGTTGACATGGATGTCATCCATCCTTTGTGTTTTGGCGATACATTGAGCGGGGTTGCCACCCTGGTTGCTGAATTGGGCAATTATCCGAATCCGAATTTTCAGTTTTTCCCGATTCCAACCTTTCCTGTTTCAAGCATTGTTACGGTTTATAACAATGATTCTTGTGTGATTACCAATCTAAAAGCAGGCTTTTACCGTATGGAGATCACAGAGACCAATTCAGGGTGCAGATTTATTCAGGATATTATTCTCAATTCACCTCAAATACTTCAAAGTACGGTCAACGTCCAAGCATTGAATTGCCAGGATTTGTTTTCAGGATCTGCAGTTATTATGGCAAGGGGAGGAATTGCGCCATATGAAATATCTGTGACTAACCTGCCGGATAGCCAGATTTTATTCCCGACCGGCACGGTTGAATATGACAACCTTGGAGAAGGAATTTATTATGTCACCATCATAGATGCGAACGGTTGTGAATTACTCGATACTTTTGAGATTTTGGGAACCGATGCCAGTTTAAGCATAGACTCCGTAGTTTATGAACAGTTTGATTGTATCCCGAATCCAAAAACTGATCTCGAAGTAATTGCCACTTCTTCAGGAGGGAACGATTTGTTTTATACCTGGTTTTTTAATAATGATCCTATTCCGGTAAGTATACAGAAAACAGTTCTTAATGCCGGACCCGGCAGATATATTATTGAAGTATCCAACAGCGCAGGCTGTATTACCCGAGATACCATTGAACTGTTTGAACCAGATTTATTTACTGTGAATGTCAGTTTGACCGAACCGGAATGCCACGGTGCCAATGGTGGAATTCCAGGTAGTATTTGTATTTCACAATCAGGAGGAACACCGCCGTTTTCTTACATATGGGACAATGGAAATTCAAATACTGATCCTTGTCTGACAGGATTGGAGGCAGGTACTTATCTGCTTACTATGCTGGATGTAAATAACTGCAGGGTAGATACCAACATCGTTTTAACTGGACCTCCTCCTATTGATGTAGATATCCTTGCTCTAAACGGTATCACATGTAATGACGGACAGACACAGGATGGAAGCATTACACTCAGTGCAAGCGGAGGTAACAATCCGACTTCAAGCTTCGGTTTTTTAATGAGCAGTGGAAACAATGGATTTGGTCAGTTTCATACTGCGACAGGAATGATAGGAGGACCCAATTGGGCGCTGGTTTCTTTTAATACGATCAGCGGTAGTACCTGCTATGCAGATACATTATTTTTTGATATTGAGGTTCCGGCAAGACTTGAACTCGATTATAATAACCTGTTGATACAGAACCCCAATTGTTTCGGAGATTGTAATGGGATTGCCATAGTCAATGCAATAGGCGGGAACAATACTTTTTATACGTATAATTGGGTTGAATCGGGCTTGACTGGATCAGCGGTTTCAGGTTTATGTGCAGGAACACACCATGTCAGGGTAACAGATGCCAATGGATGCAGGGCCGAATTCCCGATCCAAATGTCTCAGCCTGATCCTTTGGTCGCATGGGTGGATCCATCCAATACTTTCGGTATCAATTGTTTTGGAGGAAATACTGGGCAGATTCAGATTTTGCATCAGGGAGGCAATCTTGGCGGGAATTACACCTACACCTGGCTCAACAATGTTTCTCAGGGTCCGTTGGCTACACAATTGGCACCCGGTTACTATAGTGTTACGATCACAGATGCAAAAGGTTGTACTGCTATGGCTGATACAACCCTGGCTGAACAGGCACCGATCATTGCGGAAGTTCCGGTTCCGGCACCTATTACATGTTTCGGAGGACAGACCTGTATTACTGTGACAGAAGCGTTCGGCGGTTCCGGACCTGAATTTACATTCAGTGTCAATAATGGCAATAAACAATCTTTGGGAAGCTGTGTTATGGTGCCATCCAGCAATCAGGAGTATCTGGTTGAAGTATTTGATAAAAACGGGTGTTCTTTTACCAGCTATTTACAGATCGATCAACCTGACCCCATCGTGGTGGATTTGGGAGAAGATGTCGAGGTAGGTTTGGGAGAATCTACCATTCTTCAGGCTAATATTCAATCCAATCTCCCGATTGTAGCCATAGTATGGACTCCTATGGACGGCGCAACCTGCTTGAATGCCAATTGCCAACAGTTGGAAATCGTTCCGGGCAAAGAGACTTTATACAGTGTTTTAGTAACAGATGTCAATGGTTGCACGGCTACAGATGAAGTTACGGTTTCGGTTAATTCAAAAAGAAATGTTTTCGTTCCAAACATATTTTCTCCCAATGGAGATGGACGAAATGAAAAGTTTCAGATCATAACAGGCTCAGGTGTTTCCAGGATCAATTACTTTAAAGTATTTGACAGGTGGGGCAACCTGATGTACAATGATTTCAATCTGACTCCATCTGCAAATGGGGTAGGCGAATGGGATGGAACACACCATGGCCAGCGGTTGAATCCGGGAGTATATGTATACTCAATCGAAATCGATTTTATTGATGGCAGAAGGATTCATTACAGAGGGTCTGTTACATTGTTAAGATAACTTTTTTGTATCTGGTTAGTCTGGAAAATTTGCATTCATAGTCAACCATTTTTCGGAGAATAATTTGTTTTGTATTGCAAAGGATTAAATAGTTATGTTTCGCAGTAAGTATCTGTCATTTTATTTTTTAGACCCATCATCAGGCCTGGCATAATTGGTCGTGGGATATAATTTATTATAATAATTAGATGAAAAAAATCCTGATTCTTGGAGGTGGCCTGGTAGGTACACCGATGGCATTGGATTTGGCAAAGGATGCCAAATGGGATATTACAGTTGTTGATCGCAGCGAACTTGTTCTGAACAGACTCAGGCAATCAGAAGGAGTACATGTCAAACAGGCTGACATGAGTGATCAGAATGTACTTCGGGAGATAGTAAATAGTTTTGATTTGGTTATCAATGCATTACCAGGGTATTTAGGCTTCCGGGCTGTAGAAAATCTGATAGATTGTGGAAAAAATGTAGTGGATATTGCATTTTCTCCTGAGGATTTGTCTCCATTGAGCCAAAGGGCGAAAGAGAAAGGTCTTACTGTAATTGTAGATTTTGGGGTTGCTCCTGGATTGAGCCACATGATAGCGGGTATGTTGGATCAGAGATTCGATGTGATAGAAAAACTCAGGATATTTGTTGGCGGCATACCAAAACGGCGTACGAAACCTTTTGAATATTTTGCAGTTTTTTCACCCATAGACGTGATTGAAGAATATACGAGGCCTGCAAGATTAGTTCAAAACGGTCAGATAGTTTTTAAAGATGCACTTTCAGATATTGAAGAGCTGGAATTTGAAGGAATCGGCACACTTGAAGCTTTTAACAGTGACGGTTTGCGAAGCCTGGTGCATTCGGTTAAAGCTAAGGATATGGCTGAAAAAACATTGAGGTATCCGGGACATGCTCAATTGATGAAATTATTCAGGGAAACGGGGTTTTTCAGCCAGGAGGCCATCGAAATCAATGGAAATAGTGTCAGACCGATGGATGTCACGTCGAAACTTCTGTTTCCTTTATGGAAAATGAAACCAGAAGACAGAGATGTCACAGTAATGAAAATTACTGCAGAGGGTTTGATCGAAGGTAAAATGAAAAAATATGCGTTTGAGCTGTATGATGAATTTGATGTCAGCACAGGCATTCATTCCATGGCCAGAACCACAGGGTATACGGCAACATTGGGTGCAAGACTGATATTGAATGATATTTTTTCGACGAAAGGTCTGTTTTACCCTGAATCTGTTGTGCAACAAAACGATGTATTGCCTTATATCATAGATGGTCTGAGAAATAGAGGAATCTTTATCCAGGAACATTGGGATCAGATTTAATCGTCTGATTTATAAATATTTGGAATTTTACCAGTTTGCCTGTAAAGGAAAAATTAATTTTCTCTTTATTGCAATCCATGATTGTACTTGCGGTAAATTAAAAACAATAGTGTACATTTGCACTACTTTTATTAAATTATATACATGGATAGGAAGCAAATCATTGGATTGATCCTGATTTTTGGATTAATATTTGTTTTTACCTGGATTAACTCCCCGGATAAAATTGAGACAGAAACCGAAACCGTAAGTGATACCCTGAAAGTCAACAAAGCATTGGAAGAAGCTTCCGTACAGCCGGAAGAGGCTGAATTACACGACAATTCGAAGATGCCTGACAGTCTTGGAGACATCAGGAATCAGCTGATGTTTGGGGAATTCTATAAAAATGCCGAAGGTGAAGAACAAGAGTATATTGTTGAAAATGAGCTGGTAAGATTAAAATTCACCAATAAAGGAGGCAGGATCAAGGAAGTTTTACTGAAGGAGTATAAAAAACTCGTTGTAAATGATCAGAAAAAGGAAGTAAAGAAAGCGCTTAAACTTTTGGATCATCCAAAATCATCCTTTGAATTCTTATTGCCTGTTGAATCCGCTAAGGACGGAATTGTAACTACCGATGATCTTTATTTTACTGCAAAGAAAAATGGAGAACGATCAATCACTTTTGAGATAACCGGTCAGGATGGCATTGTTTTTAGGCAGATCTATACGTTAAAACCTGGCGAATACACGGTGGATTACCGGGTGGAAACAACCCAATTTAAAGCGTTGTTAAAACGAGGTACAAACCACATCGAATTGAACTGGGTGGATTATCTGGATAAAATTGAAAAAAATGCTGATTTCGAAAAGACAACTTCCACTGTCAATTACAAAATCTATCAGGGTGATAAGGAACGGTGTTCAGTTTCAAAAGATGATGTTGATGATGTTAAAGATAAAAAACTGGAATGGGTTTCAAATTCCAACCAATTCTTTTCCAGTGCATTGATGGTAAAAGGGCAACCATACTTTGATGGTGGAGTGATGTCCGTGAAGCAAGGTGAAAAAGAAGATGATTTCCTGAAAATATGTGAGAACAAACTTTACCTGCCTTTTGGTGATAATTCAGAGGTCGGGATGGATATGGCATTTTATTTTGGTCCAAATGATTTTGAAAGGTTAAAGGCATTTGATAATAACCTTGAAGAAACCATCAGTTTCGGATCAAGTATTATCGGTACACTTAATAGATGGATCATCCGTCCCCTGTTCGTTTTTTTTCTCGATTGGACCAAATCCGCAGGATTGTCAATTTTGTTGCTGATTTTGCTCGTCAAAATGGCATTGTATCCCTTAACATACAAAATGCTGAAATCATCAGCAAAAATGAATGTATTGAAACCTGAGATCAATCAGATCAAAGAAAAATATAAGAATGATGCTCAGACAACCCAGGTAAAAACCATGGAATTGTACAGGAAATTCGGCGTTAGTCCTTTCGGAGGTTGTATGCCGATGATCCTGCAAATGCCTATATGGTTTGCATTATTCCGCTTTTTTCCTGCAGCGATAGAATTCCGTCAAAAATCTTTTTTATGGGCACCTGACCTGTCATCCTATGATGTTCTTTTCTATCTGCCTTTCAGCATCCCGATGTTCGGCGCACATGTAAGTTTGTTCGCTTTATTATGGACCATTTCGACTCTTCTTTACACCTACTATAATGCCCAGAATATGGATATGGGAACGGCCAACAACCCGGCTCTTAAATATATGCAATATATCATGCCTGTGTTTTTTATAGTATTTTTCAACAGTTATGCTTCAGGTTTGACTGCTTACATGTTCTTTAGTAACATCATTAATGTTCTTCAGACAGTAGCTACCAAAAGGTTTGTTTTTGATGATGCTAAGATCAGGGCAGAACTTGAATTGAAGAAGGACAAACCGAAGAAAAAGAATTCATTTTCTCAAAGGTTGGAAGATGCAATGAAGCAACAGCAAAAACTTGCAGAGGACAAAGCAAGGCAAAAGAAAAAATAGACTGAACTTAGATCGGGTTTTTTTACTGGCTTCTCGTTTTGAAGTATTGAATTTTGCCTTTAAGGCAGTTTTGCAGTGGTTTTGTAGTTATTTTATAATGAGTAAAGCATTTGTGGGTGTCGTTGGTTTTGGTTCATTTGGTGTAGCAATCGCTGATTTGCTGGCAATTAAAACTGATGTGCTGATTTTTACGCGAAATGAAGCAAAAGCCTATGATTTCAACCAGAATCACCTGTTCAAGGGCTATAAAATAGCAACACGCGTTCAGGCTACATCAGATATAGCCAGAATAGGAATGGAATGCGATGTCATTTTCCTGGTTTTGCCCTCAGCTTCTTTCAGAGATATGCTGTCAGAATTAAGACCTTATCTGAAACCTTCCAAAATCCTCATTCATGGGACAAAAGGCTTTGATCTTGGAAATCTCGATATCACCTCCGTTGAAAATAAAAATATGGATGTTTCTCAGGTAAAAACCATGAGCGAGGTTATATTAAGTGAAACATCTGTTGTCAGGGTAGGGTGTTTGTCCGGGCCGAATCTGGCCACTGAGATTTTGAACAAACAACCAACAGCTACAGTGATCGGTAGTGATTACGAAGAGGTGATCAGAATTGGACAAAAATATCTGACTAGCAACCGTTTTTTTGTTTTTGGTTCAAGCGATATGAAAGGTGCAGAATTGTCCGGAAGCCTGAAAAACATCTATGCGTTGGGGTCAGGTATACTTCAGGGAAAAGGTTATGGTAAGAACATTCAGGCGATGTTATTGACCCGTGGCCTTGGCGAAATGATCGCCATGGGCAGAACATTGGGGTCGGATAGTTCCGCATTTCTTGGAACCGCCGGAATTGGAGATCTCATCGCTACAGCAACCTCTGAATTGAGCAGAAATTTTGCTTTCGGGGCAAGGTTGGGCAAAGGTGAAAAATTGGAAGATATCCTCCAATCAATGGATGAAGTGGTTGAAGGGGTCAGAACACTCAAAATTGTTTTCCACCTTGCTAGATCGTATAAAGTGCATGTACCTATTACCAATATGATCTATCATGTGATTTATGATGGATACGAAATTGACAGAGCAATCAATTATCTTATGAAATATCCTGGTACCAGAGATGTTTATTTTCTGGATAATTGACCCTAACCTGGACGTGTCAGAACCAAAGAAGAAATTGATTGAAGAACCCTGAGCCGCTTCGCTGCGGAGTAAACGCCCATCCAGGCCTGGGAAGGAACACCGATTACGTTTTCAGAACAGGAATTTTATTCTAAAAAAATCGTTGATCCTTTGCTTGCCCCGTAGAGCTTGCCCGTATGAGCTTGTCCGTAGGAAGGGTCGACCCCGTTGGATTTTCATCCTACGGGGCAAATATTCAGCACGGTTTTAATGCTGTATCAAATTTCTTTAAAATTCTGCCAAAAAATATGCGAATTCAATTTTTAAAACCCTCAGAATCCTGCCGCATGAGATACAGTTTTACATCCAATGTTCAAAAATTCTGCAGGATGATTAATTTTGATTAATTTAGCATCAATATCAAAACAAATTCCATGGAGTTAACCCATAATGAGTTTAAACCATACTCAAAAAATGATTGGGAAAAAAAGATCATTCAATCATTGAAAAATACTAGTATGACTGACATCCGCTGGGAAATTTTTCCTGGTGTGGAGGGATTACCTTTTGCTTCCAAAGAAGATATAGGTTCTATTCCAATAACCAACATAAAATATGGTAATAATGACTGGAATATTGGCGTATTGATCAATGAAAAAGGAATGATATCACTGGTGGATGAGGAAGGTATTGATGCAATCTGTGTGTTTTTGAATAGAGAGAATTGGCAAACTTTATGGCAAAGACAATTAAACAAGCAGATACAATGGCATTTGCCTATTGAGATAGTCCTGAATGAATCCAAACAGGATGGGCTTAGAATCGGGTTTTCAGAATTTATACAAAATGCGAATGGCTCTTTGATCATAGGTAGCTTTAATAATTTAACTTTTCGGGAAGTTCAAAGTATTTTATTTGACAAAGGCAAAGGATTTAATATTGTCTTTCATATAGAAAGCCAAAAAGATAGCAAACAAAAAACAGACAGTTTTATAAATTTTATCACTGAATTGACAGAATGGATAGAAAACGAGAAGTTGAGTGAAAAAGATGTAGCCTGGTTTTTTGATCATTTGGGATTGATGATAGCTGTCAACCACCAATTTTTATTTGAAATTGCTTTTTTACGAAGTATGCAGATTATTTGGCAGAATTTGCGGAAATTGTATCAGTTACCATCCGGGAAATTGAAATTCTCCGCTTTGGTAGATAATGTTTTGCCGGAAAACCCGGCCAATGATCATTTGATCTTGAATACTGCTTCTGTAACAGCTGCCATTATCGCCGGTGCCGGGACGATTTTTGTCAAAAATGAACCATCGCATGATAATGTGATTGAAAATCAGATCCTTGCAAAAAACCTACAATTAATTTGCAAACATGAAGTCCGATTGGATGTGGTCAGTGATGCTTTAGCGGGGAGTTATGCATTGGAAGAGCTTACAGCAAAACTGACGAATTACATCTGGTGCCGTTTAGGTCAAATGTAGTACGCGAAAACTTCCGTACTGTACAGATCAAACAGGGTCAGGATGTTTGCTTCTATTTGGAAAACACTCCTGTGCAATTAAATGTAACGCCAAAATCAGTATTCTCTACTTTTATGCTGACATTCAAATGTGTTGGATCAATCAACACGCCAGTACCTGTAATGGTAGCGCTTATGCCAGGTAACCCCGGAACAAACGGAGGAAAAACCACATTTTGTGCCGGGATATCGAAACCTTTGTAATCATCTGTACAATAGGCATTCAATGGTTTATCATCCAAACTTAAAACAACCGTCTGAAATTCAATGGTCATGCCAACAGTATTAAGTTGAAGCCTTTTTATGTCACTTTCGAAGTCGACGATTTTGATAGTTGCTTCCCTCGCCAATCCTTCACAGGCAAAAGATCCTGCCCAGTCTGCAGTGAAATTACTGGTCAATTTGATATCACAAAACTCTCCGGAATATCCTGGGTAACAGTTGCAGGTACCTTCTACGCAAATGCCCTGATTACAATTGACATTTTTACATTTATCTACACAGGAATTTGATATAAATCCAAAACTGAGTAAAAACAATACAAAATATAAGTTTTTCATCGATTAAATATTAAGCTGCGCAAAGTAATAAAGATTTCATTAACTCTCAAAGTTTTAAATGATAAGACTTTTCAAATATATTGGCTTAACACTTAAATAACGGGCTACTCCGAAAAGTCCTGTTTGTTGATTTTCAATCATTTTTACTCCAACCACTAAAGGTAAACGACTGATAATCAGCAAATAATAAATCTCCTTTTGGAGATTTAGGAGCAAAGACTTTTCCGGGAAGTCTTGATAAATAATATTTGGTATAGTTTTGGTTACACTATCAGCATTAAATCCGGGTGAAAAAGATGTTTTTCAGACTTGGATCAGTTGTACTTTATCTGGTAAAAAAAATATTTTTTAGAATTAATCCGGGAGATATTTCTGGTTAATTCAGTTTTCGTAATTGATGATTCAAAAAAATATTTTATTTTATTTTTTTTCATAACTATAATGAAATAGTTTTACCTTTGCATGTTTTTTTGACTGAATAGCTGAACTTTATCAGGTTGAATTCCGTTATTTTTCAAATTAAGCACAAAACCTTCCTTGAATGAGACAATTAAAAATTACAAAGTCGATTACAAATCGCGAAAGTCAGTCACTTGAAAAATATTTACAGGAAATAGGAAAAGTAGACCTCCTGACAGCTGAAGAGGAAGTCGCATTGGCAAAAAAAATTAAGGAAGGTGATAAAGCCGCCCTGGAAAGGTTGACTAAAGCCAACCTCAGATTTGTTGTATCCGTTGCAAAGCAATATCAGAATCAGGGATTATCACTCAGCGACCTGATCAATGAAGGTAATCTCGGACTGATAAAAGCAGCTCAGCGATTTGATGAAACCAGGGGCTTCAAATTTATATCATATGCAGTTTGGTGGATCAGACAATCCATTCTGCAGGCATTGGCTGAACAATCCAGGATAGTAAGATTACCGCTGAATAAAGTTGGTTCTCTCAATAAGATCAACAGAGCTTTTGCTGAACTGGAACAGGAATTTGAAAGAGAACCGTCCACAGAAGAAATTGCAAAATTGCTAGAGATCACCGTGGATGAAATTGAAACAACCCTTGGTGTTGCTGCACGGCATGTATCAATGGACGCGCCTTTTGTGGAAGGTGAAGATAATTCTTTGTTGGATGTACTCGAAAATGACAACACACCCGGGACAGATAAGGGCCTGGAGTACAATGAGTCATTAAGGGGTGAAATTGAGCGGTCATTAAACACACTGACTGCCCGTCAAAGCAGTGTGATCAAACTTTATTTCGGTATTGGTATTGAACATCCTTTGAGTCTTGAAGATATCGGCGACCAGTTTGGTTTAACCAGAGAAAGGGTGAGACAAATCAAGGATAAAGCGATTAATAAACTTCGCTCAACTACCCGGTCCAAACTGTTGAAAAATTATCTGGGCGTTTAACGACCTGTTCGTACGGCTCATTATTATCATGTTGTCGATTGGTATAAATAACCGGATGTTGTGGAAAAGGCTTAACATCCGGTTATTTTTTAAGGAAGAGCGAGCTTTGATTCGCAAGTTGAGTTGTCTATCCAATTTTTAGGTATATAATTGTTCATTATTAACTTTTTATCCTTGGAACCGAAAAAGAAATACGAAATAGTCCAGCCCCTGATCATCGGTTCGATGCTGGCAATTGGTATGTTCTTTGGTTATCTGATGGCTGATAAAGAGGCTGGAACAAAGTTGATCGGGTTTTCACAAAATAGCAAATCCCAAAATATAAGTTCTGTACAGGAACTTTACCAGCTGATGGATGAAAAGTATCTTTATTCTCCGGATTTTAATGCTATGGATGAAGATGCAATTCAGCATATTTTTTCCAATATGGATCCATACAGTATTTATATTCCTGAAAAGGAACTTGAATCTGTAAACAATAGTCTGGAAGGAACCTACAAAGGACTGGGTATTGAAATGCTGAATATCCGTGATACTCTGGTCATCACAGGCATTTTGCCGGGAAGTCCAGCGAAGAAAATAGGCCTCAGGAAACTGGACAGGATCATTAGTCTGGATAAAAAGCCATTGGTCGGTAAAAAACTGAATCTGCAACACTTCAGAAAAGAAGTGATGAAAGGCCAGAAAAGGAAAATGGAACTGGGTATTTATCGAAAGGCAAACAAGAAAAAACTTACTTTTAGTTTTGTTCCTCAAGAAGTTGAAACACCAAGTATCAGCTATTATTCCAAATGGCAGGACAGCGTTTTGTATATCAGACTGGATCAATTCCATGCTAAGACATATCAGGAATTTATGTTGGTGGTTGAAAAAAACCAAAAGGAAGAATATATTCCTGCACTCATACTGGATGTTCGGGATAATCCCGGTGGATACCTCACAGAGGTGACTAAGATGCTGTCTGAATTTTTTGAAGAGTCGGACAAGTTGTTGGTCAGTACGGTCGTTAAAGATGGCCGCGTGAAGGAGTATAAATCAACTGGCCGTAGCTTTTATAAATTTGGAAAAATTATTGTTCTTACAAATAAAAATAGTGCGTCAGGTAGCGAGGTACTGGCTGGTGTTGTACAAGATTGGGATTTGGGATTGGTCGTGGGAGAGAAGAGTTTTGGGAAAGGTCTGGTGCAGGAGCAATTTCCATTAAGCAATGGGGGTGCCGTCAGACTTACAGTTGCAAATTATTATCTTCCGACAGGCAGGTCTATCCAGCACTCGATGGACATGAATCTCAAGATATTCAAATCATTAAAAGATAAATTCAATATACAAGATACTTTTGTTACACTGCGTAAAAGCAGGAAATTAACTGTATCTGAAGGTGTTATGCCTGATTTCGTAGTAGAAGATGAACTTTTTGAAAACTTAATTCGCTTAAGGTATAATGGTCAATATTCTTTTGATAAAGAGATTATTGACTTAATTGAAAATTATCCAGGTATTCTAAAGCTGACTCCCGTGATATTTTTTAATAATTTCAGTTTTAGTCCCGGCTCAATTCAGCAATTAAGCAAGTTTTTACCGGAAAATCCCTCAGTAAAGGATAAGCAAATCCTGGGTTTAATCGTAAAGTTCCGCGTAGGGCAACTCATTTTTGGTGAAACAAAAGCCCTCGATTTCATCAAGGATTACGATCCTGTCATACAGACAGCTTTAAAGAAAATTGCTGAACCTAAGTGGTTTTAGTGTCTTGCACTAAAAACAAAAAGGTTCGGAAAGCGCATTTTGTTATGCTGATATTTCATATAATTTTATATTTTCCTTCCAATTCCAATTTATGATATAATAATCATTGGTCAGCTCCAAAAAGGCATATCTTCAATTTTTTAAACATATTTATAAAATACTAAATTACAGAGTTATAGTATTTGAAGTATACGTTTCTATCCGTGCATTCCTGGCGATTAGTGCTTTTTGTAGCAGACACATCATTTATTATTATCAAAATGGGGTTTTTATTTTGGTTCTTTAATCCGGGTTTTATTTTGGAGGGGATTTCTGGATTTTTTTACAGATTTATATGAAAAGCAGTTAATGATTTTTTCTGATATTTTGCAATAAAAAAAATAATAATGTTATTCACCGAGTAATCATCTCAGGAATTTCAATTTTCCTGAGGAGTTAAAGCTGACGATAGCCGAAGCTTTTGCCGGAGTGTTGTCATTTCTTCTGTAGGTAGAGACAAAATCAGCCTGTGCCAACAAGTCAGGATGAATATCTTTAAAATGCTGAGGAGCTTCTTCTCCTGACCTGTTAACTGATGTGGAGACTACGGGCCTTCCAAATGCATGGATAAATTCCTGACAATATTTATCTTTGACTACTCTGATAGCAACTGATTTTTTTTCCCCATACAGTACTGTGGGAAATCCGGGAATATTTCTGTAAATAACGGTCACTGGTTTTTCGTGGTAAAACAGAAGGGATTCAATCCTTGGGTGGATGGTTCCTACATAATGCTTTAACATATCAAGATCAGAAACTAAGACAATAAACGGCTTATCTGGTTCTCTTTCCTTGATAGTATAGATTTTTTTAATGGCGTTTTCATTAAAAGCATCACAACCTATTCCCCAAATTGTGTCAGTTGGGTAAATGATGATGCCTCCTTCTTCCAGTTCATGTACTATTTTACTCAGATCATCAAAAATTAGCATAAAAAAATGTCGGTTAAATTTTAATGATGAAAACAAGAATTCATTTGCTTTTCAAAAAGCATTATTGAAAATATGCTTTATTAGACGTGTCCATACTGTTAAAACAAGCAGGATTATGACTTTTATCCTTTCAAATTGTTCACCTTTAAAGCATGGTTTTGCAAGCAAAAGTGCTCGAATTTTTAGATTACACTCCATAAAACGTTGTACATGTTAAAAAATTATCTGGCTATTTTTTAATATCTTTGTTTTCTGTTGAAGTTAATTTTAATTCAATGTTTAAAGCTGAAAAGAATATCCCTTTTTTAATAATCATATTTACTGCATTTTATCCGTTATGGCTGAATGGCAAGCATATCATAGGTGGAGAGGTGACCTATGTATGTACACATACTGATGGATTTGTTGGTGGTTTGGCGAAGTTTGATTTTAAAACGGTTATTTACCGGGATGTTTTTGGAGAAACCAATTTTGATAATCCTGCCAGATTTGGGATTTTCAGACAGGTGCCGGGACATCCTGACCAATGGACTTGTATTGACTCGTTTGATATTACATTCATAAACAGACAATACATTGACCTGACAAAAGACCCATGTGTTAAACCTCCTCCAAATGTGTTGGCAGATAAAGCAGAGTATCATTTTTCAAGGACACTCAGGATATTACCCTCAGAAAGTTATATCATTGCCTATCAGAGATGTTGCAGGAATTATACGATCAACAATATTGAATACGCCGATCGCACAGGAGCTGCATTTATGGTCGAGATTACTCCGGTTTCACAGATTTCAGGTAATTCCAGTCCTGTTTTTAAGGATTTTCCTCCAGCTGTGATCTGTGCCGGAATAGATTTCAATTTTGATCATTCAGCAACAGACGCTGAAGGTGATTCCCTTGTTTACAGTTATTTTAATCCTTTTCATGCTGGCGGCAGGCGTGGAGATCCATCATTGCCAGGATCAGTCCTCGCCTGTGACGGAGTGACACCCTCCGTGACAAATTGCACACCGCCATTTGCCTTAATACAATATGCTGAGCCTTACAGCTATCATACACCTCTTGGTGGAGCGCCCATTGTATCCATAAATCGCTTTACCGGTATAATAACAGGAGTTCCAAATGTTCTTGGACAATTTGCTGTGGGCGTCAAGGTCGAGGAATATCGTAATGGTGTCCTCATTGGGACACTTTTCCGCGATTTTCAGTTCAATGTTACTGTGTGCGAGCCCATTGTGTTTGCAGAGATCCAATATGACGAAATGATAGGATTCAAAAAGTATCTGGTCAATTTTTGTGGAACCAAAACAGCTGAACTCATCAATGTCAGTGAGGAACGAGCCAGTATTTTTTCTTCCCGCTGGGCAGTCAATATCGATGGAACAATAGTCAATTACAATTCCTGGAATGCAAAAGTTGAATTTCCACATTACGGAACGTACAAAGCCAAACTGTATCTCAATGAAAAAACATTTTGTGCAGATAGCGCTGATATTACCATCAATTTGTTTCCTGGAGTGGAAGCAGATTTTTCATACCAATATGATACTTGCATTGCCGGTCCTGTGTCATTTTTTGACCAGTCAGTCGCCGGGAGTGAAGTGATAAAACTTTGGCAGTGGGAAGTAACACCAGATAAGACCTATTATGGCAGGAATATTCAGCATTTTTTTGGTTCACCGGGAGAAAAATCTGTTTTCCTGGTTATTGAAGACAGCAATTTTTGTCGGGACACGATCGAAAAAGTAGTGTCTTGGTTTCCTGCACCAGCTTTGATCGTCGTGGATCCCTCACAGTTTACCGCATGTACTCCTGCAACTATTAAATTCACCAATTTGTCGGTTCCCGTAGACACAACCTATCAAATCACCTGGGATTTTGGTGACGGAACACAAAGCCATGCTATTCATCCAAAACATATCTATACAGATCCAGGTGTTTTTTCAATTTCTCTGGAAATTATTTCACCCATTGGATGTATCGTTCAGAAAAACTTTGTTGATTGGATCCGCATTAAAGCAGGTCCGAAAGCGGATTTTATATTTTCTCCGGAATATCCCAGCATTCTTGAAAATGAAATCAGCTTTTTTGATCGTTCTTTTGGAGCCAATGCCTGGAATTGGGATTTTGGGGATGGTTCATTTGGATTTGAACCCTCACCGCAGCACACTTACGCGGACTCAGGTTTATTTTTTGTTCAGCTGATTGTTACGCACCTGAATAATTGTCAGGATACTATGGTTAAAACAATTGACATCCAGCCACTTATATTTTACTTCCTTCCGAATGCCTTTACGCCAAACGGAGATGGAAATAATGACGTTTTTGTAGGAAAAGGCATAAGTGAAGTATATGATTATCAGTCTTTTTATCTTTCTGTTTGGTCCAGATGGGGAAACAAGTTGTTCGAAAGTCATGACCCGGGTATAGGCTGGAATGGTCAGCAAAACAATACAGGCGAATTATTGCCTCAGGATGTATATGTATATCTTCTGAATTATATAGATACCAGAGGTAAAAACATAATCAGGAAAGGATTTGTAACCCTTGTCCGATGAAGTTTTGAAATTAGTCTTTTGAAAAGGTCTGGTTAATCAGCAATATATTGATTCGGAAATTATTATTGTGAAAATATGTGAAATCTTTCCGAGTAGTATTCAGGGATGATTTGAGCGCTTGCTTTTGAGATCGCACAGATCCTTCTTGATTTACTATTTGTGCGAATCAAGGGTTAAAGTTAATTCTGCA
>DDTL01000114.1:0-16044 GCA_002344345.1 Saprospiraceae bacterium UBA2365 | reverse complement strand
AACCCTTGATTCGCATTATTTATACATGTTTATATTGTGCCAATATTAATTTGGATTATTATGATGATAGAAAATTTTAGTATGATGCTTTCAAATGGGGCATAAATTCATTATCCGGTTGAAACGACCCACATGCATTCATTCAATTATTTCATTTTTTTGGTAAACTTCACATGAAGCTTGTCAACAAAAACAAGCTTTCTTTGTTCACATATCGAAACCTTTAAAATTAGTGTAACTTTGCGGTTTGTAAAGCGCTTTTGACAGGTTTTATAAACTTTGTCCCATCGGGATCAATGAAAATTAAACAATCATGAGTGAAGATCTGAATAAAGAATTAAAGGAAATTGCCGGGAAAGAATATAAGTACGGTTTTGTGACCGAAATTGAAATGGAATTAGCTCCTAAAGGATTGAGTGAGGAGACTGTTCATTTTATTTCAGCTAAGAAGAATGAGCCTGAATTTATGTTGAATTACAGATTGAAGGCTTTCAGACACTGGCTTACTATGAAATCACCCAATTGGGCTCATTTGAACATTCCCGCGATTGATTATCAGGATATCAGTTATTTTGCTGCACCCAAAAAAAAACCTGAACTAGAAAGCCTGGATCAGGTTGATCCTGAGTTATTGAAAACTTTCGACAAGCTTGGAATTCCATTGGAAGAACAAAAACGGCTTACTGGTGTTGTCGTAGATGCAGTTTTTGATAGTGTTTCAGTAAAAACGACCTTTAACCAAACTTTGCATGACCTCGGAATTATCTTTTGTAGTATCAGTGAAGCCATTCAAAAGCATCCTGAACTGGTAGAGCAATATCTTGGAAGCGTGGTTCCACATAGCGATAATTATTTTGCAGCTCTCAATGCGGCTGTTTTTTCGGATGGTTCCTTTTGCTATATTCCGAAAGGTGTGAAATGCCCGGTCGAACTTTCAACTTATTTCCGTATCAATACGGCAGGTACAGGACAGTTTGAAAGAACACTGATTGTGGCTGACAAGGATAGTTATGTGAGCTATCTTGAAGGCTGTACTGCGCCGCAAAGGGATGAAAATCAATTGCATGCAGCTGTAGTAGAAATAGTAGCATTGGAAAATGCTGAAGTAAAGTACTCTACGGTGCAGAATTGGTATCCGGGCGATACGGAAGGCCAGGGTGGGATTTACAATTTCGTGACCAAAAGGGGGATTTGTAAAGAAAACAATTCGAAAATTTCATGGACTCAGGTCGAAACAGGTTCTGCAATCACCTGGAAATATCCAAGTACTATACTTAAAGGTGACAACTCCATCGGTGAGTTTTATTCGGTTGCTGTTACCAATAATCACCAGCAAGCTGATACAGGAACCAAAATGATCCATCTGGGGAAAAATACCAAAAGTACAATTATTTCCAAAGGGATTTCGGGAGGGAAGAGCCATAATAGTTATCGAGGGTTGGTCAAAATTGGAAAAAACGCAACAAATTCCAGGAATTTCAGTCAATGTGATTCACTGCTTCTGGGAGACCGTTGCGGTGCGCATACCTATCCTTATATTGATATGGAAAACCAGTCGTCAATCGTTGAACATGAAGCGACTACGTCCAAAATTGCTGAAGATCAATTGTTTTATTTACAGCAACGCGGTTTGGATGAAGAACAGGCTATCAGCCTCATCGTCAATGGGTATGCAAAGGAAGTTTTGAAACAATTACCAATGGAATTTGCGGCTGAAGCAACTAAGTTGTTGTCTATCAGTCTGGAAGGTAGCGTTGGTTAAATTAAATAATGAGGTTAACTAGTATAATATGTTAGAAATCAAAAATTTACACGTCAGTATAGGCGGAAAGGAAATAATTAAAGGATTGAATTTTATAGCCAGACCCGGGGAAGTCCATGCCATTATGGGGCCAAACGGTACTGGGAAAAGTACACTTGCATCTGTGATTGCAGGAAAGGAAGAATATGAAATTACTGAGGGTTCAATCATGTTTAAAGGTAGAGACCTGGCTCAATTGTCTGTTGAGGAAAGGTCTTTGGAGGGGATTTTTCTTGCATTCCAATATCCGGTAGAGATCCCTGGAGTGAGTATGATCAATTTTATGAAAACGGTCATGGAAGCCCGCCGGCAATACGCTGGTCTTGAACCGCACACACCAACAGAGTTCCTTGAAATGGTCAAAAAGAACTCCAGTCTGGTAGAAATCAATGACAAAATGAAGGGTAGGTCCGTGAATGAAGGGTTTTCCGGTGGTGAAAAGAAAAAAAATGAGATTTTCCAAATGGCGATGATCAATCCTGATCTTGCTATACTTGACGAAACTGACTCAGGATTGGATATCGATGCACTACGTATTGTAGCAAAAGGTGTGAATCAGCTTCGTTCAGATAAAAACGCATATATTGTGATCACACACTATCAGCGATTGCTGGATTATCTGGTACCAGATTTCGTGCACATAATGAATGACGGGAAAATCGTGAAATCCGGAAGCAAAGAATTGGCGCTTGAGCTTGAAGAAAAGGGTTATGAGAACATTTTGTAACTATTGAAGTGAATGCATTCTTATACATTAAACTCAATCGGATTATTCCGATAATTTTATTGAAATTGAAGGAGATACGAATAAAAAAATCTTTTTTATAGAATGTTTAATGGAAATAGTTTTTGAAGCCCGGTTTAGTTGATTTTAGATGCCTATTTATGGCTAAACTGAAAAAAAAGGAAAATGAAAGACAAATTAATAAATTATTATAATGACATTAAGTCTGAGCTGCCTGAATTTCTGGGTTTAGAAAGGCAACCAGCTATGCATTATTTTGAACAAACTGGTTTCCCTAATTCCAGAATGGAAAAATGGCAGAAGTCAGTCATCAGGAAGTTTACTGACAAAACAGCCTATTCAATCAATGATGCATATCATCTTGAGCCAGAAGTCCAATGGACAGAAGATGAGCATTCGATTTGTATTAAAATCAGCAGGTTACCCAATGAAAATAAAACTTTTTGGAAACATGAGTCAGGGGCTGTCTTGGGAAGTCTGCGTTTTGGTGCAGAAGAGTTTCCGGCAATTTTCAGTCAACATTTTAATAAGTATGCCAGGCATGATCTCAATGGTTTTACAGCGGTCAACACCGCATTGACAGACCATGGATATTTTCTTTATTTTCCAAAAGGAACATCGTTGGATAAACCAATTTATTTGTCCGTTGATAACACCCAATCCGGTCAATTTCAACTTTTAAGAAATCTTATCATCCTCGACGATCAGGTTTCAGCTACCTTCATTCAAAGTGATTTGACTCGGGATCAGTTTTCAGGATTCCAACATTCGATAACCGAAGTTTTCGTGGGAAATAACAGTCATTTGCGCTGGTTTATTGAACAGGATCATGGCAAAGATTCAGGTGCAGTAAATAATATTTTTGTACACCAGGATAAAAATTCTGAATGTACCATATTGAATGCGAGTATAAGAGGAGGAATGATACGCAATGAAGTTCATGTCCGATTGAATGAAGAGGGAAGCACTTCCAACGTGTATGGAGTTTATCTACCCGGGACAGGAGAACAGGTAGATAATCAGGTTTTTATCGATCATGCTTTTCCCAACTGTCAAAGTAATGAGTTGTTTAAAGGCGTATTGAATGGTGAGGGTACATCTGTTTTTAATGGCCATATTCTGGTTAGACAGGATGCCCAAAAAACGAATGCATATCAGAAAAACAGGAATATTTTGCTATCTGACGCAGCCAATGCCTATGCGAAACCATTTCTTGAAATTTATGCAGATGACGTAAAATGCAGTCATGGTGCGACCATCGGTCAATTGGATGAAAATGCATTATTTTACCTTCAAAGCCGTGGATTAAGTATTGCTAAAGCGAAAGAATTCCTTGTTAAAGCATTTTTGGGAGAAATTTTGGATATTTGTGGTCACGAAGTATTCAAAAGACAACTGGAGGAGAAAATTGAGAAAAAATTACACGAGTAAGGATGAATGAGCTCGAGATAGCAGACATCAGGTCAGGTTTTCCTGCCCTGCAAATGAAAGTTTATGGTAAACCAGTTGTTTATTTCGATTCGGCAGCGACATCCCTCAAACCTGCACGTGTGATCAATGCGATTTCTGATTATTATTCCACCATCAACAGCAATGTGCACCGCGGAAGTTACAGATTCAGCCAATTGTCTTCAGATGCTTTTGACCAGGTAAGACAACAGGTAAAATCCTTTATTAATGCCCGCAGCTCGGATGAGATTGTTTTCACTGGTGGGACAACCGAAAGTATCAATATTGTTGCCAATGGTTTGGGTGGGTTTTTGAAACCAGGTGATGATATCCTCATTTCTGAAATGGAACATCATTCCAATATGGTTCCCTGGCAGTTTATAGCAAAAAGGACAGGTGCAAAGCTAAAATTCATTCCGGTTGATCAAAATGGAAATTTGGATTGGGAGGCGTTTATCTCATTAATTAATTTCAATACAAAAATTCTGGCAATAACGCAGACATCCAATGTTTTGGGGACCATCAATCCGGTTAAGAATCTAACTTCCAAGGCGCATGAATTTGGAACTCTGGTTTTGGTTGACGGTGCTCAGGGTATTGTTCATGGAAATGTGGATGTTCAGGATCTGGATTGTGATTTCTATTGTTTTTCTGCTCATAAGATGTATGGGCCAATGGGTGTTGGTATTTTATTTGGTAAAAAGAATAAACTGGATTTGCTTGAACCGCTGAATTACGGTGGCGGAATGATTGACCAGGTGACCCTGAACCATACTTCACTAAAATCGATACCGCAAAGACTTGAAGCTGGTACACCAAACGTGTCGGGAGTAGTAGGACTTGGTGCAGCTATTGATTTTCTGAATGATTTAGGATGGGATCAAATTAAGTCATTGGAACAAAACCTGAGTGAATATATGTTGCAAAAACTAAAAAGCCTGGGATTTGTTAAGGCTTTTGGAGATCCTTCCGAAAAAGCACCCATATATTCAATTTATATAGATGGCGTCCATTCATATGATTTGGGTACATTGCTGGATAAGTTCGGAATAGCATGCAGGACTGGTTATCATTGTACACAGGTGTTGCATGAAAAAGCAGGATTGAACGGAACTTTACGCGCTTCTCTGGCTTTTTATAATACAAAGGATGAAATAGATCTTTTTGCAAATGCTTTGGTGAAAACCAGAGAAATGCTCACTTAAAAAATGAAAGAATGTCGATTCAGGAGATTGAAAAAGAAGTAATTGAAGAGTTTGAAATGTTTGATGACTGGATGGATAAATACAATTATATCATCGATCTGGGCAAAAAACTCACACCGCTGGATCTGCAATTCAAGACCGAAAAAAATCTTGTAACAGGTTGTCAATCAAATGTTTGGTTGCATGCTACCCTGGAAAACGGCAATATTCATTTTCAGGCGGATAGCGATGCTTTGATACCTAAAGGAATCGTTGCCATATTATTGAGGGTCTTGTCAGGACACTCACCCGATGAACTTTTACATGCAGACATGGGTTTTATTAAGGCTATCGGTCTGGAAGAACATTTAAGCCCAAACAGGGCTAATGGGCTTTTGTCGATGGTAGAAAAGATGAAAAAAATTGCGTTATCTTTTAAAGCTCAACAAAATTAAATTAGGAGATGAGTGAACTGAGTGTGGATGCGAGAGCACAATTGGTGGAAGATATTGTATTTCAGCTCAAAACAGTGTACGACCCTGAAATTCCCATCGATATTTATGAATTGGGATTGATTTACTCAGTCGAAGTAGACGAATCGGCTATTGCGCGTATCGTGATGACGCTGACCACACCGAATTGTCCTGTGGCAGAGTCTCTGCCAATGGAAGTTCAGCAAAAAGCAATGATGGTCAAAGGTATAAATGATGTGGATCTCGAATTGACTTTTACACCCTCATGGAAACCGGAAATGGCTTCTGAATTGGCTCAACTTCAATTAGGACTTTTATAACTTATGCGGAAAAATTGAATATTTCAGGTTCTTCAGGCAGCGAATATATTTATGTGTCGTTTTAAATTAGAATTTTTGACAGGATAGATCTGAGTTATCTTTTAAAAACTGTGGAGACAGTTTTTCCTGATCAAAAAAAAAATTGAAAGGACATTTTGTATATTTTTTTTGGCTAAATAATTGTAAAGGTTGATTTTGTTACAGAAAATCTGCAATTTTACTTGTTTCTTGATGAATAGAAGTTGAGAAAATGGAAATCATAAATTGAGAATGTTGAATTATTAATCATTTTACCTTAATGGATTACGTGTTGAGCATAAAACAGGAAGAAGATCACTTATTGTTAGCCATTCAAAGAAAGGAAAGGTGGGCAATGAGAAAGCTTTATGAAGACAACTATAGTCTTTTGTACCCGGTTTGTATGCGCTATGCACAAAATGAGGAAGATGCTCAGGATATCATACATGATGGATTTATAAAAATATTTAAGAACATTTCAAAATATCAGTCAGGTAGCTCTTTGATTTCCTGGATGAAACGGATCATGGTTAATTCATCGATTGACCATTACAGAGAAAAAAAGAGGAAACAAACTGAGGAGATCACACCGATTATTCACCTTAGAACAGACAAAGTGGATGTGATCAGCAGCATGTCTGAAAAGGAGATTATTGATGCGCTTAGATTGCTTAGTCCAACATACAGAACTGTTTTTAATATGTTCGTAGTGGAAGGTTACTCTCATAGGGAGATCGCAGATTCACTGAATATTACAGAAAGCACATCCAGGTCAAATTTAGTTAAAGCCAGAAATAAACTTAAAGAAATTCTATTATCGAAAGATGGTTTTTATGAGGAATGAATTATTTGATCACTTAATCAAATCGAGGGTTAGCGAAGTGGAAAATACAGGAAAGCCCAACTGGCAAAGAATGTCTGCTTTGATTGATCAATGGGAAGAAGAGGAACATAAAACATCAGATTCTGGTTTTGACGCCATGATTGCTTCAAAGCTTAAGCAATCAGTTGTTTATTCTGAAGGGAACTGGAGCAAACTGGAGAATGAAATAGACAGAAGAAGGACGATCAAACAACGTATAGTTCTGTTTCAGCTTTCTGCAGCCGCAGTGGTTTTATTGATGGCCATGCTGACATTCCAGATATATCCTTATTTTACAGATACATTACGTGGAGATGGCACAGCACTTTCTGATGAGCATATTTTACGGGAAAAATCACCAATTTCAGGTAATGACAATTTGGAAAAATCTCAGGAAAAAGAATTACTGGTTTCAAAAGATATCATTGCTCCAAAGTTACAGAATGAGAAAACCATTCAAATCAGTGTTGACCATTCGGAGAAATCAAATGACAAAAATTTTAAAACAACCCAAAGTAATTTCGATTACAACCATATGGCAGGCTTAACAGTTGGCAAAATCATTGATGCCAGCCATACGGGATTTTACAATCCATTTCTGAATGTCTCTTACGTGGATACGGATATGAATCTGAATTCGGTTTCATTCGAGATCACCCTTTATGGAAAAATTGAAGGATACCAACAAACAATAGCTGTTCACCATGCACAACAGAATAATGTGAACAACCTGGAGTCCTTTGGGTTTGAATCAACGACTAAAAAATCAACAGAAAATGTAAAAACTAATCAAATTGATGTAGCATGTCCGGCAGAAGATATCAAAGCACTATCAAAACCTGATTTTTATATTGCGGCTTATCACAGCCCGGGTGTGCAGGTAATACACTCACCTTTCGATCAGGTGTTTAATGAACCGGGTTATAATTTGAAGAAAACTAATACAGGTGTTGGAATCTCAGCAGGTATGAACTATCAGAAGTTCGGTGTTAATACAGGAATGGAATACGGAAATCTGGAATACTCACCCAGAAAAGTCGAAGAAACGATCGAAGAAGGCAAAAGTATTTATCTTAAAAATATAGCCTTGAAAACCATCAGGATCCCTTTGCATTTTTCATACAGCATTTTTAAGGATAAAATTTGGGAAATATATTGCAAGGCAGGTATTTCATTAAATGCCGTGTTAGAAGCGAGATATGATATGGAAGAAAAATCCAACGGTCTGGCTTCCCTTATAGAAAATTTAAAAACCAATCCGTCTTTCGTCAATAGTTTATATAGCGCAAAGACTTTTGAGTCTGGCTTAATAGATAAAGGAGAACTTGTGCCAAATATCGCATCCAGTGCTGATTTTGGCGTTGGGATAAAGAGAATGGTAGCCAAAGATGCTTATGTTTTTATTGAGCCGATGGTTCATTACGATTTGATCGGTAATGGTTTAGGTCCCAATAAGGATGAAATACATAATTTGCATATGAAAACTGGCTTGGCAGTTAACCTCAATTAAAATCCTTTTTATTTGGTTGGAAAAGGTATTTAATTCATCAACATTTCACCTGAATCAGATGTTTTTCAAAGGTTTAGAGAAAATTAACACTTTTTTTTATATTTTAACTTGGTTTTTCCATTTTTTTAGTATTAGATTTGTAGCTAATTAAATTAATTATTACCTTCAACCTTAAAATTTTTATAAAATGAAAAGTTATGTACGCAATGTAATGGTATTATTGGCAGTTGTTTTGTCGTCGATTCAATTGATTTCTCAATCAGCAGTGGTTCAGGAACAACGTTTGGTGGGATCAGAGTCTGATTTTATTATAGGATTACATACCGGGATTTATGACTGTAATCAGGAATATTTTTATCCAATAAATCTTGGTTTAAATGTTAAATATAATTATACTCCTAACATATTTAAGAAATTCTTTTTCGGTGGTGAATTAGGCGTTTTTTATTCCTGGAATCCGGAAGATGGCAACGTTAGAACAAGAAATACAACCTTGGCTAATTTAACGCTTTACCCGGGTTTGAAATTTGATCTGAACAAAAAAGAATTTCCTGAAGAAGTAGGATCCGTTGCAGAAGCTGTTTTGAGAAAAGCCAGCATAGCAATAGGTTTGACAGGAGGTCTTCCTTTGCTAGTGAAAGGTACTGGAAGCACATTCAATGCAGATCATGCAAAAATGGGTATTGGATTCTCCATTCTTGGTGATTACGAAATCACTGATAAAATTGCAGTGTTTGGATCCATTTCGTGGATTAATAGGGATACAGACGGATTTGGCTGGACAGATAATAGAGAAGAAATGACTCCCGGAAATGAATACGATCAAACCCTCTTTGGTAAACTTGGTGTATCATATAAAGTTTTCTAAAGAATAACATATTGTTTAAATATTTCCCCAGAAGTATTGAGATATGAATGAAAAGACGCTTGTTATAATGCAAGCGTCTTTTTTATTGGTATTCAGTTGGTTGATACGCTCTGCAGAAAAATATTGCTATTAAATATTTCAATTAAGTTTTTTTTTATCTCTGAATTGATTTTTAAAGGTTAAGTCTACTCCGAAAAGTCTTTGCCCCCTAAATCTGCTCTGACGTCTTCAGTCAGAACACGCTAAAAGGGGACTTTTAATTTGTTGATTTTCAATCGTTTCCCTTTAGTCTTGTGCTGACCTTCAGCTTCGGCAGGTCGGGGCAAAGAACGAATGAAAATCAACAAATTGGACTTTTCGGAGCTGACTCCAGGTTTAATAAGTCGATTCCTGTAAAATACATATGCTATTTGACTCTGCTCCTAAAAAGTCTTAGTGTCCCAAATCCATTTAAAAATTTACTTTTAATTTGTTGATATTCAATTTTTTACCTTTGAGTGTTGGGGTAAAAGCGATTAAGAATCATGAAAATGGACTTTTCGGAGAAGATACATATAAATAATTGACAGTAAACTTTGAATGGCCTTTTTTGTTTATTTTCAGATTAGATTAACAAAAAAAAGAAAAGATGAGTTCGGATACTTATAGAAAATCACCTGTTGAAAGATGGCTCATTGAACCAGTAAACCGATTTATGAGTAAAAGTACAACGAGTGGCATTATTTTATTCGCTTCGGCGATTTTAGCCATTATAATAGCTAATTCGCCTTTTGCAGAAAGATTTCATCATTTCTGGGAAATAAAGTTTTCAGTAGGATTTAATGGATCAATGATTTCTAAATCCCTTCATCATTGGATCAATGATGGTTTGATGGCCATTTTCTTTTTTGTGGTCGGACTTGAATTGAAACGAGAGATAGTTGCAGGAAAACTAAGCAAAGCTAAAGATGCAATTTTCCCGGTTGTGGCTGCTCTCGGAGGAATGATCATTCCGGCTTTGATTTATTTCATTTTCAATTCATCAGGAGAAGCTGCAAAAGGCTGGGGGATTCCAATGGCAACAGATATCGCTTTTGCGCTGGGGATACTCTATCTGCTGGGAGATAAGGTGCCTGCGAGCTTGAAAGTAATTCTTACTGCCCTGGCTATTGTTGATGACCTTGGGGCAGTACTCGTTATTGCATTTTTCTATACTTCAGAGATCAATTACATTTCTTTAGGTGTCGGAGCAATGAGTTTCATGGTTCTTGTGGCTGCAAACCGATTGGGTGTCAGAAATACACTTTTCTATGGACTGGTAGGTATTGGTGGACTTTGGTTAGCATTTTTGATGTCTGGTATTCACGCGACCATTGCCGCGGTAATAGCTGCAATGACCATTCCGATGAGTGTGCAAACACCTAAAATTGAGTACATTAAAAAAATTGAAGATCTCATTGCAAGATTCAGAAAAATGCATACAAAAGGAAACCTGGTGGTCACTGAATCACAGTTTTATCTGATGGAGGAGATCAATGTATCAACGCGAAAGGCACTTTCACCTTTGCAGAGACTGGAACATGCATTACACCCCTTCGTTGCATTTATAGTGTTGCCAATATTCGCTTTAAGCAATGCCGGTATTGAGTTATCAGCTGATTCGTTTGAACACTTGAATTCGACAGTCTTTATGGGAACTTTTTTTGGATTGCTAATTGGTAAATTTTTTGGTGTTTTTGGCACAGTCTACCTTTTGGTTCGATTAAAAGTTATCAATATGCCTTCGGATATGAATCTGAGTCATGTGATCGGAATGGGTTTTCTGGCTGCAATAGGATTTACTATGTCTTTGTTTATCAATGGTCTGGCATTTGATGGTGCTTTATATGCGGAACAAGCCAAATTGGCTGTGCTCCTCGCATCCTTTGTAGCCGGGCTAACTGGTTTTTTAATTGTTAAATATTCCGGTTCGGTTCGTAAAACATAATGGATATAAGTATCTGAAAAAGCAGAATTTGTTCAAAATCAATAAGATCGTTTCTGAAAATATGGTGGTTTTCCAACTGCATTAAATTAGTCATTCTAAAAAAATGGAAAAGGCATCCCGGGAAGTGGAATGCCTTTTTTTGGTAATGTTTAATGATTACTATTGGTCAGGGCTCATTATCTCAACTTGAAACTTCCTTTTCCCGTGAGATATCCTTTGTTATAGATTTCAATATTATAGGTTCCTTTTTGTAATTCCATTTTTGGTTCATATTTTGAACAAACTTTTTCTTCCTTTACAGGACTGGAATAATTAGCTGAAAATGTATACTTTGATTCAGTTCCATCAGCTTCTTTTTTGAAAGTACCTGCTTGCTGTTGGTGTATTGTCACACCATCTGGTCCGATCAATTTGATGATGAATTTTTCAACTCCTTTATCTGCGATTTCATTTGGAACCATTGTAAAGCAGAGATCTAATAAGTCTACACTGCTGGCACTTTTTCTTTTGGAAAGTTTTCCACTTTCTTTTACCCGGTAACCTTTGACATCTATGTCTTTCAATTCGATCACAGAAGCTTTATTGGCTTTTACGGATACCATGGCAAAATCACTGCTCAGTCTTTCTTTTTCCTGCGTGATCAATTCTTTTTCTTTCTGGATAGCTTCCTTTTCCTGGCTGACGGATTGAAGGTTAGAGCTGAGCGATTCCGTTTCGGTTTTCAGCTGAGTGTTTTCAGTTGCAAGCATCTCATTCTCAGCTTTCAATTGATTTATTTCTTCAACATATTTTTGGGCTGTGGCACTGAGTTTAGCAATTTCTTTTTTAGCCTGTTCCAACTGCCCTGAAGTTTTGATCAATCTGGAAATCCTGTCTTTTTGATTTTTTAAATCTGATTTTTGTTCTTCAATCACCTGGTTTAATTCTTCATTATCTCCTTTGAGTTCTTCCAGGCTGGCTAAAGCAAGTTCATAGTCCTTCTCCAATAATGCTTTGGTTTCTTCTACTTCAGTTAATTCAGTCTTTTGAACTGTTACGTCCTGTTTAAGCTGGCTGATTTTCCACCATTGATAAATATTTGTTCCGAGCAATAATACAATGGCAACTATTGCCCAGGCCATAAATTTTTGATTTGAATTTGTTGATGACATTTTTGATTGATTTTAGTATTTGAAAAGAATATTATTTGTTATTTTTATATTTTTGCTGCCAATTTGCATAAAAAACTGATTATTCACTCCTTGACTTCACAAATATAAGCTTTTAATAGTATGGATGCATGAAATTGTTTTGAAGTTTCAATTAATTCAGTTTTTAAAAAAAAAAAATATTATTTTGCATCAAAAATATTTGACATGATAACGAAAAACCTTCACCGGATATTATTTTTTGACATAGAGACTGCCAGTAATGCCCCTGATTACAGCTTGCTTGACAGTGATTTGAAAGCGCTTTGGGAGCATAAAGCAGGTTATTGGCTAAAATCCGAAGAAGAAAAGTCTGATCCGGATGTTTTTAGTGATTTATACAGCAAAAAAGCCGGAATCTATGCTGAATTCGGGAAAGTTGTCTGCATTTCCATGGGTATTTTATTAATGGAGAACAATACCATCAAAGAACTGCGATTAAGTTCCATTTTTGGAGAGGACGAAAATAAAATCCTTTCTGATTTTGCTAGATTGACCGACAAATATTTTTCTGATCCTACCAATGATTATTTATGTGGGCACAATATTAAAGAGTTCGACGTACCATTCTTATCCAGAAGAATGATCATTCATGGTATTGCCTTACCCAAAATGCTCGATAATGCTGGTAAAAAGCCCTGGGAAACACTTCACCTGATCGACACTATGGAAATGTGGAAGTTCGGAGATTACAAGAACTATACTTCTCTCAAACTATTGGCATACGTTTTAGGGATTCCATCTCCTAAAGATGATATCGATGGAACCATGGTCAGTTCTGTTTTTTGGGAAGAAAAAAACCTTGAAAGGATCAGAAATTACTGTGAAAAAGATGTTAAAACCACCGTCCAGGTCTTTCTTAAACTCAACGGACTGTCAGTCATTGAAGACGATAAAACCTCGTTTTCAAGAAAGTAGAAATAGTGTTAAAGTATTGGTTGAACTGAATTAATTGAATTTTCTGAAAACCAAACGAATACTATTCCCAACTACTATCAGATCAGAGAAGCTCATCATCAAGGCTGCTAACATTGGGTTGAGGAACCCTGTTGCTGCAAGCGGAATTGCGATGATATTATAGGAAAATGCCCAAAAAAGGTTTTGCTTTATCGTTTTCAAGGTGATTTTACTGATCCGGAATGCTTTAGGGAGTAAATTCAGATCAGACCTCATCAAAACCAAATCAGCTGAATTTACAGCGATCCTTGATGCTTCGCTAAAAGATATGCCAACTGTGGCTTTGTTCAATGCAGCAGCATCATTGATCCCGTCACCAATCATGGCAATATGTCCCGCTTCATTTTCTGACTCAATCAATTTGTACTTTTGCTCAGGTTTCATCCCTCCATAATACTTACTGATATTCAGAAGTTCTGCGACCTTAGCAACCTCATTGTTTGTGTCTCCTGACACAATGATTAATTCATAATCATGTAATTTTAATTGATTAAGAGCATGTTGTGCATTGCTTCGAAGATTGTCACTGATCTCAGCCCAGGCGGTTAGCTGTCCGTTCCTATAGAGTCCGATTTTCTTATTTGTTTCAGTGAATTCAGGTTCAATGCCATTAATTTTCCAAATATTTCCGTCTTCGTCCTGAGCGGTTAAACCTTCTGATGGGTGTTCTTTTATGTTTTTCATTTTTATTGAACTAATTCCATTCATCTCAGAATGAAATGCCTTTAAAACAGCTGTTGCGATCGGGTGGGATGAATGACATTCCATTTCATAGAATATTGATTTTGCCATATTTATATCTAAATCAATGGTTTGGATATCAACAATACTTACCTTCCCTTCAGTTAAAGTCCCGGTTTTATCAAAAAGGATCTTTTTTACCGAAGCCAGATTTTGAAGCACCTGACCACTTTTAACCATGATACCTTCTTTTGATAGCCTCCCAACCCCGGCAGCTATAGCGGTGGGTGTTGCCAAACCCATAGCACAGGGACAGGAAACGACCAAAACAGCAATACTGTGTATAATGGATTGTGTCAAACCAATTCCGGCAAACATGAAACTAATGATGAATGTTAAGATGGAAATTGAAAAAACTAAAGGAACAAAAATCTGGCTAATACGATCTGCCAGTTTTTGAATGGAAGGTTTTTCTCTTTGCGCTCTTTTTACCAGTTCTATCATGTTATTGAGTACGGTTGCTGTCCCTGTTCGGGTAACCTGTACTTTGAGTGCCCCGGAAATGACTATGGTAGCGCCGATGACTTCATCACCTTTTGTTTTAAGTTTGGCTTCACTTTCTCCTGAAATCATGGATTCATCCAGATACGCTTCCCCTGACAATATGATGCCGTCGGAAGGTACTGAGTCACCCTGATTTACCAACACCAGATCATACGTTTTCAAATCTTCGATATTTATTCTGTTGACCTGGTTAGTAGAAGGATTCAGGCGCAGAGCAGTATGCTGCTGAAGATTTTTAAGACTTTCTATGGCTGAACTCGTCTGTTTTACAGTTTTTTCTTCTATATAATTGCCCAAAAGAACCAGGGTTATGATCATCGCAGCTGTTTCAAAGAAAAGCATGGAATGATCTTTCATTATCATGCCAATAATACTATATACAAAGGCAGCAGTACTACCAGTAATGATAAGCAAATCCATGTGAAAAACTCTTAATTTGAGCGCATTCAACGCACTTTTCCCAAACCGGTAAACACCTATCAGAAATACCGGGGTACACAAAGCGAATTGTAGCCAGGGTGAATCCAGAAAATGTACATCTATCCTGGGAATGAGATGAAATAAATGTTGAAAAAAAAGGGGCAGGGACAATATTATGGCAAAAATCAACCTAACATCAGGCCTTTTTTTTTACTTACGTCAGGCAAAATCACCTTGAAACCAAGATTTTCTATCGCGGTAACAATTTCGCCATCTTTTTCAGATGTAGGATTAATGAAAGCCAGTTCACCGGAACTGAAGTCAACCTTAACTTCCTGCATACCTTTAGACTCGAGCAGGTTTTTAATTGTTGCAGAGCAGCCGGTACAATTCATCCCGCCGACTTCCCATTTAATTTCTTTCATGATAGAAAAGTTAAATATTATTCACTCTTTTCTCCAACAAAATAATCTTCTTTTTGTTGAAATAATACATTGAAAGTTGTAAGACTACCATAAATCCTTGTGATATACTGTTGCAAATTGATCTTATCTTCTTCACTCAATACCATACTGCTGTTGATCCTCTGTTCCATTACTCTCAGGCGATCCCGGATCATCACGATTTTATGAAAAAATACTTCGATGGGTACTTCTTTCTCTTTCATTTCTGTTGCTCCCGGAACTAAAATCATTTTGCCATTATTCCATTTATTGTGCATTGGAACGACTTCTGTAATATCACTCCAGGTCTTCAGGATTTTAATAAGGGATTTTTCAGCCAGTGAAAACGAAACAGCACTTTCGTCTTCTATTGCTTCAACAATTTCCCATGCACTGTATTGCTTTCCAACATGTTTAATACCTTGTGAAATAAAACAAACTTTATATGCTGCAACTTCCGAACCAATCACTACTCCAGGTCCGTAGGCCGGGTGATTTACCCTGGATCCTATTCCAAGTAATTTGTTATCCATTTTGACTCATTTATATTATAAAATAATTATATGTTTATTGATAGCAAATATAATAATTTATAT
>DDTL01000148.1 GCA_002344345.1 Saprospiraceae bacterium UBA2365 | reverse complement strand
GCACGAATGATTTTTAAGATTCGATGGTATTTCAATATTTTTTTTCACAGATTTTCTCAGATTACACACAGATTGGCATAAAAAAGCAGTTTTTAATACGGTGAAATGTCCAATCATGGTCGAATTTATAAATCCTCTAATGTTCATTTTTTTTAAAGAGGAATCTTTGTATTGTTACCTGAATGTCCAGCAACCAAGCCCCAGAAAGATTGGTAATTACTGGTTAAAACCTCCTGATGGTGATGGATTGTCCCTCCCTGAAGTTTAGCACCTTTTGTTTTTGCTTGTAAACAACGGTGATCTCTCCACCGGTTCTGGAGGAAATGCGAGTATGAGCGAGTTTTCCTTTTTTCCATTCCATCTCAACTTCAAAATCTCCTCTGGCCTTCAGACCCTTCACCTTTCCGGCTTTCCAGGCAGCAGGTAAGGCAGGCAACAGTTTTATTTTCCCGTCATAGCTCTGAACAAGCATTTCTGCCAAACCGGCGGTCGTACCAAAATTACCGTCTATCTGGAATGGCGGGTGCAATCCGAATAAATTAGGTGCAGTACTTTTTTTAAGGATCTGGTGCACCATATTCAATGCCTTTTCACCTTCACCCAGCCTGGCATACAAACTGATCAGCCATGCAGCACTCCAGCCGGTATGTCCGCCACCGTTTTTGAGACGGTATTCTATACTTTTCTTGGCTGCTTCGGCCATTTCTGGTGTCCCGTCAAGGTTGACCTGATGTCCGGGATACAAACCGAACAAATGAGACATGTGTCTGTGACCTGGTTCAGCTTCTTTCAAATCCTTATTCCATTCCATGATGCGACCATCTTTGCTGATCTGCAATGGAGCCAATTTCCCCATCGCAACTTCTGTTTGCCGGGTAAGCTCATCAGAAATATTCAACTCTTTTGATACGATCAAAAAGTTATGAAAAAGCTCGTATATTACTTGCTGATCATGAGATGGTCCCATACTGATCTGGTTGTGGCTTCTGTCCGGCGCTATGAAAGTATTTTCAGGTGATCCGGCAGGACCGGAAACCAACAAGCCAGTTGCAGGATCTTCGGTAAGCCAATCCAGGTAGAACTCAACAGATCCTTTCATGACGGGATACATTTGCAATAGTACCATTTTGTCCCTTGAAAAGGCGTAATGTTCAGCAATATGCGTACAAAGCCAGGCGCCGGCACCCAGGTGCATTCCCCAGGAAGCTGCTTCTCCCGGTGCGGTAAACCCCCAAACATTGGTGATGGGGTGAACGATCCATCCTTTGGCCCGGTAATGGGTGGATGCGGTTTTTCCCCCGGGTCTAACCAATGACTTTATAAGGTCAAAAAGGGGTATCTCCATTTCTGACAGATTGGTTATGCCTGCCGGCCAATAGTTCATCTGGAGGTTGATATTGGTATGGTAGTCAGCATTCCAGGGCGACTGTAATTTATTGCTCCACAAACCCTGGAGGTTGGCTGGCAAAGAACCGGGCCGTGAAGAAGCTATCAACAAATATCTGCCATAATGGAAGAGCAATTCAGTGAGATGCAAATCCTCTTCTCCGGAATTCCTGAAGTTTTTGAGACGCTGGTCAGTAGGTATTTCAGTGGTATCAGTCTGTTCCAGCTCAAGATTTACCCTGCTGAAATAATGGTCATACTCATTTTTGTGCCTGCTGAAAAGTTCTTCAAAAGGCAATTTCATTGCTTTCTCAATCCTTGAATTGCATAAGGAATCAAATGCATTTCCTTTGTAATCAGGGTATTGCAATATATAATCAGTAGAGGCAGCCAAAAGTAAAATCGCTTCATCGGCCTTTTCCACGACCACAGTCGAGTCTGTATACAAACAATTGCCATTGGTGTTGATGGCTGTCAGCTTAGTCATATATTGCATTCCGTCCCCACCTTTTCCATCCGGCAATGCACCACTCATTACCAGGGACTGATCATCAGCATAGGTTTTGAAGTTTTCGGGTCGTGATAGGCTGGAAGTAAATGAAATACTGGCGGGCTGACTGGCAGAAAGCTTTACAACAAGGACCTGATCAGGCTCACTGATGAACATTTCGCGGGTAAAAGTCACACCGTTTTGGGTGTAACTGACCCTGACAACGGCTTCTCTGAGGTCGAGTTCCCTGTGATAGTTTTCAAATTTCCCTGAATTTTCAAATTCAATCCAGAGATTTCCAAGTGTCTGGTAGGAGCCGTATGGAACATTAGCTCCATGCCCATGACCTGACCCTTTACCTTTACATATCTGTGTTTTGTCATTCAATGATGAAGCCTGGTGGTATTTGCCCTGAAAAAGCATACTTCTGATACTGTCCAATGCCGGAAAGGCTTCCGGGTTGTCGTTGTCATCCGGGCTTCCGGACCAGAGTGAGGCTTCATTAAGCTGCAATCGTTCCCTGTAAACATCTCCAAAAACCATTGCTCCAAGTGACCCATTACCCAAAGGAAGTGCTTTGAGCCATTCGGTATCATTTTTCCATGGATCCAGATTGTCCCGGATAGCCGCACTGGCAGGTTTATCAAACCAGATTTTCAATGGTTTGATCGTCCCCTCTTCCTTGTGACACCCAATGGCCAGCATGGCAAAAAGTAGTATACGAAAATGAAAAGAATTCACAGAAATCATGTTGATGGTTTAATATCACGTGGAAACACATGCTAAAATAGCTTATATAATCAATTCATCCTATGTGGAACAAAAAAAATCATTTATAAAGGCAGTTTTTTTCATGCAATCTGCCAAAACAGAACTGTTGCTGAATTAAAAGATGCATATAAAACAAATTATGTGCAGATGGATGACATCACAGTTACCACAATCTCCCGTTGTTCTCTCGGTCCGTCAAATTCGCATAGGAAAATATTCTGCCAGGTAGAAAGCGCCAATTTACCACCGATGATGGGGACCGATTCCTGGGGTCCGACCAGTCCGGCCTTGAGGTGAGCATCTCCGTTGCCATCCTGCTGATCATGGAGCCAGACGCCTTTGGGAATGAGTTTGCGGAGCAAATGGATCACATCCGTCTGAACAGAATCATCCCAATTTTCCTGGATCATGATGGCTGCAGTTGCACCGCGGACATAAACATTGACCAGCCCGGAAATCACGCCTGACGATGCAACTATCGAAGCAACTTCACGCGTAATATCGTACAGACCTTCCCGCGAAAATGTTTCTGCTAAAATGATTTTTTGCATACACGGATCTTTAGAAATATACACTTTGTTCGAATATGAATCTACATGGTTTTGTCATGATTTTTGCTTTTCGGGCAAAAATAACGCCAAAACCTGATTCTGCTGATACCAATTGCCCCGGGTCATCACCTGGAGCTATAATTATTTTACCCTTTCAGGTTTTTTTAAGTTTTAGCAACTTTAAATGGTTTATATATTTGATATTCACTAATATAATGTTTGAATTCATATTGATTTGCTTTGCAGATGATCCTGACAGCGATATTTATGTATTATTGAAAACAGCTTTTCCATCTGATACCTAAAGATTTTTACAGATTGAAACAAATATGGTAATTTTTTATGTGCAAATATCCACAAATGCTGATCAACTCATTGACATAGAATGTTTTCATGCAAAAAATGGGAAAATACGTCTTTACGCTTCTACGGGATCAAACAAGCAGTGTCTTCCTAAAGGATTTTACTTTTTGGTAATTACTGCAAATTATTCAGGAGTCAGATTTTTTCAACACCCAAAGTTCGACTTCTTCATCCAAACGACGGTCAACCCTTTTTGTATGCTGGGATCCAGCTTTAACTTTCATCGTTTGCCTTTCTGCCAAAACAAATCGTCCGCCCTTTTCCAGTTCATTTTCAACAGGATGATGATCTGTAAGTTGGTTGATCCGGGCAAAATTTGAGAAAATAATGATCAACTCACCATCAGGTTTCAGAAAATGAACCGCATCCTCAAAAAAACTGGTAAAAAGTTCATGATCCGTATAATAAACCGCATCGTTGATACCACCAGAAACTTCGTTTTTGGAAGCCGGGATCCATGGCGGATTAAAAACGATCAGATCATGCCGGTCATTACAACCCTCAAAAAGATCCGATTGCATCAGGCTGATCCTGTCTTCCAGTTGTTGCTTCACCGCATTTTCCTGAACAGAGATCAGGGCATTTGGGTTGATGTCCGTGGCCAGCACATGTTCATAGCCATTATTGAGCATCATAAAGCTCAGCACACCGCATCCGGTTCCAAGATCCAAAGCTGATGATTTTTTCAGACGATGATTTTTCAGCCATTTATCAAATATAATGAGATGTTCGAACCTGGTTGGAAAATAAACTCCGTAATAAGGATGGATCTCAACATCCAGGGTTGGGAAATGTACACCTTTGACATACCATTGCCAGGAAGAATTCAATCCCTGGATCTGGGGCAAAGGCAGAAAAAACACTTCATTTTCAGGGTAAAACTTTGCCAGCCATCCAATTTCAGGTGCATTTTTCAATGCGATCCTTTGCTTTTCTACAGGGATCAGCAATCGATTGGAAGCATCCCGGAAAATGCGTCTTTTTTGCCTTTCTTCATCGAATTGTAAATTCTTGTGATTAAAAAAGACATTTTTTTTAAGGCTAGCGAGCAGATCCAGGCCGGTCTGAAACCTGTCTTCCACCAAAACCTGATCTCCCTTCAATAATAAATCGATGATCTGCTTGCGGTCAGTATCTTTTTTTGCAGCCCAGACCTGGGTTTCAGGATCGATGGGTTCGGGTATGTTGGCTTTGGGTAATTGAAAAGGAATCATGAAGAAGTATTTTAGGCAAGTAATTCTTGGTACAATGTTTTTCCGGAACTGAATAGACAGTTAGCTGCAACAAAAGTAGCGAAAGGTTTTCAGTCTTTGGGCAGAACTTTAAGTGGTTTTCTGGTATGTTCCTTTTGTTAGATACATGGTTTAATTAGTGTAAACTATAAAAAGACTATGGGAAATTTTAGAAGGGCATTCATAATGCTATTTGAATCATTTTAATAATGAATCTATCAATTTTAATCAAAAAACGATTGATTTTAGAGAATTGATTATAAGTTTCGTATATTTCGTCAAAATTATGTTTTTGGTTCACTTTCTAATATTGTAATATTGTAATCGGTATAAAAATCCAGACCTCATCAGCATAAAATTCTATAAATGATAAAAAAGAGCAATTATCAATGAAACAGTCAAGGCGATGATATGAAAGCTTCGAACTAAGAGCTATAATTCTTAATAAAATATCATAATGTAATAGAATTTCAATTATTAATTTGAAATTTAATTTAAAACCCAGCTAATGAAAAAAAGAAATTTAACCTTAATTATTCTGATTTTCATGATCTTTATCGCTTTAATTCCTGATCTGAAATCTCAGGATAATGATTACGAAAGTAAATATGAGCTCGGATTCGGTCTTTCTCTGTTAGGAAGTGGTGATATTCCTCTTTTTAGTATTATGAACGAAATAGACTATTCAATTGCAAAAAGGCTTGAGCTTTCCATGTCATTTGGTTTAGGTAAAGGTTTATTATATGATTTGAAGTGGCCGAGTGTGACTTCAACTTTTCAATTAAATACCAATTTGTTTTTTATTCCATTGATTATAAGAAATAAATACAAATTTAAACTGGGTACTGGTTTTTCAATTTATAATCTGAATGAAGGCAGTGCAGTTACAGGTTATTATGATCCTGATGGACATTTTGTAATAACTGACTATTATTTTACTCAATACACGACATATGGCTTCAATGTTCTGATAGAAAATGAGTTATTGTTATACAAAAATATCAGCGCTGCATTTTTACTGTTTTTTCAAAGGTATCAGAACCGGGATACGAATGCAGGCGGTATGTTGAAAATGGGGTATAATTTCTGACATCTGAAGGAAGTTATTTTTGTAAATGATTTAAAATATGTAAGATCATTCTTTGCGATCGGATCTTTTTCAATCAGGTGCAAGGTGTGGTGTATGGAATGAAAAGTGAATTGATTTGGAACGGGTACTGGCTGCGAATTCGCCTCCAGTACCCGTTTTTTTTTGCCTATGCACAAACCATCATTTCGAACCAGCCTGTGCTGGTGAGAAATCTTTTATCAATATGGGAAATTCTAATAAAAACAGGCTTTCTAAAATGCTATTCTGGAAATCTGGGCTACTTCCTTTAATCCCCTGCTCAATCTTTTCTGCAGATTTCGTTTGGCGCGAAAGATGAGGGATTCAACAGATGGCAGTGAAATCTGTAAGGTTTGTGCGATCTCAGCATAACTCAATCCCGTGATTTTGTGCAAAATAAAAGCAGCTTTCTGTTTTTCCGGTAATGACCGGATGGCTTGCCAGATCAGCTTTTTTTGGTGTTTCAAAACCAGGGATTCATGTTCAGCATCGAAATTTACCGGCTCCTCCGGAATATCGGGTATATGAAGCAGGCCAAGCGTTTGTAAAAATGCTTTCCGTTTTGCGGAGCGCAAAAAATTAAGGGATTTGTTGACCGCAATCCGGTAAAGCCAGGTAGATAAGGTCGATTGAGATTTAAAAGACCGGATGGACCGGAATGCCTCAATAAAAACTTCCTGTGTCAGATCATCTGCATCGTCCCGGTCATTCACTATGCTCAGACAGGTTCTGAATATTTTATCCTGAAACCTGTCAACCAGTAGTCTGAATGCTTCATCATCACCCGAATTGAGCGCCTCCAACCATAAATCATCGCTATCGAAAGTTTTTGCCATCATGCATTTAGTCCATCCGCTTAATTAACGCTTGTCAACTTTGACATTTACGGCTATTTGACACTTAAGGAAGGATAAACTTGCGCATGAAATAAAAAAAAGTGATGAAAAAGCGCAAGTTTTTGAAAGTCCTGTTGTCAAATGTACAACAAAAATGAAAAAAATGGATTGCAAAGCAACTCAAAAAAAATTGCCAGCTTATCTGGAAAACACACTTTCAGGAATGGAAAGAGATCTTGTTTCAAAGCATCTTTCCACATGTGAAGCATGCCGGAAACAACTCGAATGGTTGGTCGTTTTGGACAAAGAACTGAAATCAATGCAGGAAGAAACTCCAAAACCATATCTTTTTACACGGATGAAAGCCCGGATGTCAAATGAAAAGCAAGTAGTCATGTGGTGGCAACCGGCGGGATATACCATTGCTGCCAGCCTTGTGATGGGTTTGATGGCAGGTATAGTGATAGGTAAACTGACCATCACCAAAACTGAAATAGTCGCGGCAGAGATCGGATTGAACGATGTATTCAATGATGTGCAACTCGAGAGTACCTATCAATTTACGTCATATTAATTATGGACTTTATGAAGCATCTTAAAACCATATTGATCATTTTCGTTTTTTTCCTGTTGGGTACCAATGTCGCAACGATCATGGTTTACCAAAAACATATCGACCGTGACAGAAATGTACTGAGATACAGGATGGAGCTACCCAACGAAAAACTGGGCCGTTACATCAACGGTGAGTTGAATCTCAGCGGCAGCCAGACAGACCAATTCAGGAAATTCAGAAGGCAATATAATCGCAAAGCAAATGGAATACTGGATGATATGCAGGGCATCCGGGCTGAAATGCTTGAAATATTCAAATCTACAGAGCCGGACCGTCAAAAATATGACAAACTGGCAGCAGACTTGGGCGCTAAACACTGCAAATTAAAAGAACTTACTTTTGACTATTACTTCAATATGCTGTCTGTATTGGAAGAAGACCAAAAACCTAAAATGAGTGAAATATTTGAAGCCATGCTGACTTCGGAAGGCTTTGCAAAAACTCCTGTACATCACGACCACAGACCAGCTGATCAGATTGAGCAAACAGAATCATTAAATCCGGCTTCGCAATCAGATACCACTGTTTTTGAAGAATTTAACCAATGAAAAGTAATGATGCCTGCATATATTACAAATAGTTCAATTGACAGGTCATCAAGCTATTAATTAAAGCATAAATAAATTAACGATGAAAATTGTATTAAAAATTCTCTTTTTTGTTCTGGCAACAACTGTTTCATTTCAATCCAAAGCCTGTGATTTTATTTTCAAAGTTCAGGGTGAAGTAAAGGAAGTTTACAAAGTCGGAGATGAAATCATTGTTGTTGTTACCATGAAGCTATCGCATAGAGTTTGTAATGAAACGCTGAATGAAGTAAAATTCAATTTCAGTGGATTGAAAGTTGCGGGGGCTACCAAATGGACAGAAACCAATCCCAACGAATATGAAAGAAAGTTCAAACTGGTGGTTGAACCAGATGCCAAAGGAAACTGCAATATGTCTGCATTGCGATCTTGCGATAAAGATGGAGGAAGCGGCACTATCAGTTTTAAAGTAAAATAGTCCGGTTATGAAACTGAAGCTAAATGTAGCAATTATCCTGATAGCATTCTTCCTGATTTCGGGATTTCGTCCCCTCACGGGACAAGACGAATTTGAACCTTTTACAGAATCCACAGACACATTAAATCAGGAAGAAGTCTTTGAGGATTTTGAAGAAGGCGCTGAAACAGGTGATGAATTTTCAGCTTTCAGTGAAGCAGAAGGTAGCGCGGAAACTCATAATGGATCAGGTTCAGGCTGTAAATCCAAAAAGGATCATTCGCAGCTTTGGTGGGTTTTAGGTGCGCTGGGCATCACATTGATCTCGGGTTTTTTGGTCAGATATCAGAAAACAAGAAATCTCAGGGGGTTGATCCTTATAATTTCTCTGGTGGTTTTGGGATTTTATGTCGGGGGTTGTCCCTGCCCTGTCATGAGCCTGCATCATGTGATATTTGCTATAGCGGGCATCAGCTTTCACTGGACCGGTATGATCTGGTTTTTGGGACTGATCATCGTGACCTATCTGGTCGGAAAGGTGTGGTGTGGATGGGTTTGCCATTTGGGAGCCTTGCAAGAGTTTTTGTATCTCCCGGGAAAAATAAAGATCCTTCAGTCAGAAAGAGCGCAGAAGGTCATGCGTTGGATCAGGATTGTATTTTTAATTGCCCTGATCGTTCAGATACTGATCACGAGGACCAATCTATTCAAGACCATTGATCCTTTTAAGGTCGCTTTCAATCTGTATTCAGCGAATATCACCGGTTGGATCCTGTTGGGATTGTTGCTGATTTCATCCTACTTCATGCACCGACCATTTTGCAAGACGGTTTGTCCTATCGGGTTGATCCTTGGTTGGGTCGCCAAAATACCTGGTGCATCCATATTGGCGCCCACTTCCGGTTGCTCCGGATGCAACGTCTGCGACAGTTCCTGTGCGATAAATGCCATTACCAGAGATAACAAAATCAGTAAGATTGATAACCAGGAATGCATTGCCTGTGGAAATTGCGTGAGTGATTGCAAAAAAGGCAGTATGCATTTCGTCAGAAATACAAAAAAATATGCATCCACGTCTGTTTGTACCCGTAGTTAATTTCATTATCACTTTATTATTGATGAGTGGATCGATGGCCATTTCTGCACAGGTTGACTGCCGATCCATTTTAGGAGCACATTTACATACAGTGAGAAGCAGCCCATTGAGTTTGGGTCTGGAATTATCTGGTAGCGGAGCAATACTAAATGAACGTAAAATCGGGAACCTTCAAATATATGGCGCAATAGACTATTCGATCAAAAAACACCAGTTTTATTTTGAAGGCGCCTGGAAAGGATGGTATAATTCAGGAAGCAATCCTGATGGTGAAGAAATTCAAACAAATTACACAGAGTTCAACAGGCCCAAGCCGGCGCACTTTGGATTCAGAGAACTCTTTTATACTTACGGTGACAAAAATGATTTCATTAAACTGGGAGTACAATCGATGGAAACACCGGACTATTTTCTGTTCAATGAAAGAATGTTAGGAATCTCCGGCAGCAAACAAGTTGGCCAATTCAATGCATTTGGTGCAGCAGGCACTGTCACCAACAGATTATCAAGATTTGGTGATGTCTGCGGAAACCGGCACATTTACAACATACTTCACAGGAGTCAGTTTAATTTTACAGGAGACATCCCGGGAGAAACAAATTTTGGAACACTATCTTTTATTTGGAAAAAAGATCGTGCCAATGCCTTCAATTTGACTTCTGCAAATGTAAAGGATGCATTAGGTGAATTTGAACAAACCGATGAGTTTGAACAAACCGATGAATTTGAAAGTGGACTGATCTCTGAGAATAAATCCAGGTCAGCTGTTTTTCAGCCGGAACAAGCCGGAATTTTCTTCTATGAAGAGTTCGGTTCAGGATTCCATGAGTACAAATATTACACAGGTTTTCATGCCGGTTTTAAAACATGGTTTGAGACCAAGTTCCATCTCGAAGTTGTCGACCAGTACATATTAAATGATCATGCCATTGCATACTGGCTCGGATTGGAAAAAGAGCATTTTTGGAACAACGGAGCAGTGACAAAACTGGGACTCTCCTATCTGGATAAAATAAATATTGACTCATCCGCCCATTTTTATCCGGCTTTTTCCAATTTGTTCATGGGTGAAGTGATGCGTTTAGACGCAATGGACCTTCCGCTTCTGGCATTATCAGCCAGGCATCATTTCAAGAGTAAATGGAAGATATACACTCAATTGAACATTGTGAAGCAATTGAAAGATCATCGGGCGCAGGAACTTGATTTTCAAATAGGTGGAAAAATACATTCTCATTTTTTATTAACCTCAATTTTCAGTTTTATTTCATCTGAGCTTTTGGAAAAAAATTATTGGATGGCAAAACTTGAAGTCAGGTATGCATTTTAAATTTTATCAGATGAATTCACAAGGTAATAAACTGAAAGACCGGAGATTGTTTATCATAAATATAGTAAAGACAGGCATTGCGATCGGCTTTATGCCTTTAATTAATGCCTGTACCAAAGGTGGTTTAAGCCCATTTTTGCCTTATCAGATTGATCCCGGGTTATGTAATGGTTGCGGAGAATGTGTGCCGTATTGTAGACCTGATGCAATACTTTTAGCACAAAAATCTACTTATTCTATTGATAATGAATGGTGTATTGATTGTGGAAAATGCTCAACTTCATGTAGTTATAATGCCATAAAGATCAATTCGAAGATTTATTTGATCAACATAGAAAAATGTAGTGAATGCGGCAAATGTGAAGTTGTGTGTCCTCAAAATGCCATCCGTGTTTCAACTCCTATTTATACCATTAAAGAAGATTCCTGCATCGGATGCGGAGATTGTGTGGATGTCTGCAAAACGGAAGGAAATTGTATCAGTTACGAAAAGGAAGAATATTCTGTCAGATCTAAATGTCAAAACAAGGAATGCAACGATGAATGTGTTGCTGCTTGTCCTGAAGGAGCGATCACGACGATCAACGGATTGGCACACATAGACATGGATAAGTGTACATTCTGTGGCAAATGTGTTCCTGTTTGTCCACATGATGCCATCAATCCGGCAAAAGTGCAGTTGGATCAAACCAATTGTACACATTGTGGTAAATGTTACAGCGCGTGCACTTTTGATGCGATTGAAAAGACCGGAGACGAAAACTATCATGAGCCTTCTATTGACCAAAATCTCTGTGATGGTTGCGCTGACTGCTTGCCGGTATGCCCGGATGGAGCTTTGGAATTCATATACAAAGACGAAAATGCGCCATTCAGTTATATCAACCAGGATTTATGTACCGCTTGCGGAGATTGTTACGAAAAATGTCCTGACGGCATTGACGGTTTGGTCCGTCACCTTGAAACAGCGGAAATCCTTGAAGAAAAGTGTATCATCTGTGGGGATTGTGTAGAAATATGTCGTTTTGATGCTATAAATAAACTATTATAAATTAATTATTTGAGTAAATATTTATTCAAAATTAAGTTCACCTTATATATTTATTAACGTATAAAATTTTATGAAATGAAAAAATTATCATTTTTGATTTTGATGATGTTTTTTGCCCAGTTTTTACTTGTTTCCTGCGATAAAGTTGAGGTGACCAACGATAACAATGGGGACGAATTAACGGTAGAAGAATTGACTGGCTTGTTACATATGCTGGAGGAAGAAAAATTAGCCAGAGACGTTTATATTTATCTGGAATATAAATGGAATCTCAATCAATTCAGGAATATTAAAAACAGCGAATCTACCCACATGAATGCCATTGCGTCCTTACTTGATAAGTATGGAGTGAGATACACCATTTTATCTGAAGGTGAATTTGTAAGTAGTGCGCTTCAATCTTTATACAATGAACTGACTGTTTTAGGCGGGCAAAGCAGTGCAGACGCATTACAGGTTGGAGCAACCATAGAAGATCTGGATATTGTTGATCTGAAAGAATATATTCAGGCAACAGACAAAGTTGATATCATAGAAGTATATGAAAGCCTCGAATGCGGTTCGAGAAACCATTTGAGAGCCTTTGTCAGAGGAATTACCAATTCAGGCGATGAATACATACCACAATTCATGACTACGGAGGAATATAACTCCATACTTTCAGGTTCACATGAATATTGCAACGAATAATATATTTTGATTATCCAGGTAAATTGGCAATCAGGTAATCAGATAGTTGGAAATGTAAGATAGTGCCTACTTGAAAAGATTAATGTTATCAAAACAAATTCTATTAGTCTGAATGCAAAGTAAACAACTGATGACTGGCAGGTTCAAAATTGTTGAAAATCTTTTGAGGTTTTATTTAAAGAAATGGGTTTCAAAAGATAAAATGCTTCATTTAACCAAAAGAGCGGGCATGAATCATCATCAATGAAGGAAAATTGCTGAATGCATTCCCTTTATTTGCCTAAAATACCTGGATAATTACAAATAATGCGAATCAAGGGTTAAAGTTAATTCTGCAGATAAGCAGGATTTTCTCACTTTTTTGCCTCGATCCTAAAGGATGAAAGCGAGAAAATCCTTTATCTTCCTTTAGGATTGAGGCCAAATAAAGGATTTTCGGAGCTTTTTTTCAACCCTTGATTCGCATAAATATTCAATGAATTAAGTTGATTGGTTGCCGGAAATTAAATATTCTTGTTTTCTGACTTTTATTAATGGAATTTTCCGGCAATCAATTGATAATCATAATAAAGGTATTTTAAATTAATTTTATCTGTGTGTTGTTTATGAATACTGATTTAAGTATTTTGCATCAAATTTCAAACTCAGGTTAAAGGAATGATCAGGTTTTTAAAGTATATATTACTGTATCCGGTATTATTACTAATCGTGTTGCACACGTTTATTCCTCACGCTTTTTCAAATGCCCTGTCCGCTTCAAGTCATTTAAAAATACATAAAGAAAGCCATTCCCTATTGGGATTTTTTGGATTGATATTTCATGAAAAACATGAAAAAAGTCTCCATGATCTGAATTCTATACGGATCAAAGAAAATCCCGGATTTTCAAAATTATTTCCCGTTTCTATTTTCTTAATTGAGGAGATTGCTTTTGATTTTATTGATATTCTATACGTTTCAATTTTTAACAACCAGTCATTTCATTTTAATTTACCGGATGTTTTAAATCTGACCAACTGGAGAGGCCCGCCATGTTATTGACATAACTTTCTCTGAGTATCAGATTATTAAAATAAATATAAATTAAAAATGGATGCCACACATCTTCTTTTGGTTATAACGCAATTCCCTTTTGAAGGTCTCTTTTCAGGCATATTTGCAGCTTATCTTATTTATCAAAAAATGATACTATTGAATACTTCCCTTTATGTTCAATCTTTGAACTTCGATACTCACTTTAACGATCTCTGATTTGAGTGATTGTGCAGTATGGATTGCAATCGAATGAAAATAAAGGCAAAATAGCCTCCCGAAATTCAAGCTTCAACAGCTGAATTTGGTATTAGTTTAATCATGGCATTGGTTTCATACCCAAATTATTTTCTGGTAAAATCCTGATTTGTCCCGGGATATTTGGTTTTAAAATCCAAAAACACATGAGTTAAAATTTTTTTCAACAATCAAAACATAATTAATGAAAACATATATTTGGGCTTTACCAACCAGAATCTTTCACTGGTTACTGGTTATCGGATTTACAGCAGCTTACCTTTTAGGAGATGCTGATGATTTTAGAAACGTTCACTATGCTTTTGGTGCATTAGTGGGAACATTGGTTTTTTTCAGACTAATTTATGGGTTAATCGGGCCTGGTTATTCAAATTTTAAAGATTTTCCAATTGCATTTAAAAATCAGGTTGATTTCTTCAAAAATTATTTTTCCAAAACACACAGCTATACCGGTCATAATCCGGCAGCATCCATGGTGATGATTCTCATTTTCTTCATAGGTTTGTTAACAGGTGTTTCCGGTTTTTTACTTTACAATATTGAAAAAGGTACAATTAGCCTGAGTTTAAATGAAGAGTTTTTTGAAGAGTCACATGAAATTCTGGCAAATCTGTTCTTACTTTTAGTGGGATTACATTTACTGGGAATATTGAGTGATTTTATATTTCACCGAAAAACAGGAACTCTTAAATCAATTTTTACAGGTTTCAAAAATGTTAATGCCAAAAATACAAGTTTGAACAGTGTTCATAAAGTATTTTTTGTTTTGTGGATTTTGATCTCTTTGTTTGTTTCTTTTCTGGCCTATGGACTTCAATCAAATTCGATCGATCATGAATCCGGGTCTGAAAGCAAAGAGCATTATGAAGGCCATGATAGTGAAGATGATGATTGATTCATCGGAAAGCAAATGGTGTTTGTTTGCCAATATTGGATTTGTTGGAGGGATTCGGATGGTTAAGAATGGCTCCTAAAAAAACAGCATAATTTGGATATCAACCAATATTTTAAAACAAGATAAAATAAAAGTAAAAAAAGATTGAAATCCATTGCTGATTTAATTGGTAAAAGCAGTATAAAACATAGAAGTTGTTTAAGAATTATGTTGAAAGCTGAAAATGACCGACCGTTCCGAAAGGTGAATATCCGGTGGATATTCAAGGGAGGGAACACGAAGTGGTGGGTCAGCCAAAAAGTCAAGTCGAAGCTCTTTTTTGGAACGCAGTTACTGATATGCAAGGTATCGTCAGTATCGGAGATAATGATACGCCAGGAATCGTCAGTTTCACAGATACTAACAAGCTAACTTCATCAGTATTGCGTACCTGAATGTACGGAATCAAAAAAAGCTGAAGCATTTGGTAGAAAATGCTGATAATCTTGCTTCGTCAGTGCTTTCAATGATTTTTTTTAAGCATTAAGATACATTTTTAAACAACTTCATAGTTAAAATTTTGATGTATAGTGCTTTTACCTGTTTTAAAATGAATAAAATCTTTGAATAAGATATCAATATGAAGAAATGTAAATGAAGGTAAAAATTATAATGAATGATGTTCTGAATCACAATCAACGATTTTAGTTTTATTCCTTAAATATGAAGTTAAACCAATAAAAAATGCTTGATAAAATCATTCAATTCAGTATTAATAATAAACTGATTGTCATACTGTTTACATTGACAGTTGCAGCTTTTGGATTGTATGCTGTCTACAAAATTCCGGTCGGTGCTGTGCCTGACATCACCAACAACCAGGTGCAGGTGATCACCACTTCAGGGAATTTGTCCACCCAGGAGATTGAACAATACATTACGGCTCCGGTAGAAATGGAAATGGCCAATCTTCCCGGGGTGAAAGAGATCCGCTCTATCTCCAAATTCGGTATCTCTCTGGTAACCATTGTTTTTGATGAGAAACAGGGAACATATCTTCCACGGCAGTTGATTGCCGAAAAGATCAAAAGCGCCACCGCAAAAATTCCGGAAGGATTTGGAGAACCTGAAATGGGACCGATCACTACCGGCCTGGGAGAGATTTATCAATATACACTGGATACCAGAGAAGGCTATGAAGGTAAATATTCAGCTACTGAATTAAGAACGATCCAGGACTGGGTGGTTAAAAGAAGACTTTCTGGGATCAATGGTGTGGTGGAGATCAACAGTTGGGGTGGATTCCTCAAACAATATGAAGTTTCCATTGAGCCTTCCAAACTGGCTGCGCTGGACATTACCCTGATGGAAGTTTTTGATGCTCTGGAATCCAACAACAATATTTCCGGAGGTTCCTATATCGAAAAATCCAATCAAAGCTATTTTATCCGTGGGGACGGACAAGTCAAATCAGTGGAGGATATCGAACAAATCGTCATAAAGTACAATCAACATGCACCCATCCTGATACGCGACGTGGCAAAAGTGAATATGGGTCATGCCAACAGGTATGGAGCCATCACTGCCAATGGTAAGGGAGAAACCATTCTCGGGCAGGTGATGATGTTGAAAAATGCAAATTCCAGGGAAGTCATCAATGAAGTGAAAGCCAGAGTGAAAGAAATTCAGAAAAACCTTCCGGAAGGTATCATGATCAATCCGATTGTGGATCGAAGCGAACTGGTGGCAAAAACATCTTTAACTGTGGTGGAAAACCTGCTTTTGGGTGCTTTGATCGTTATGCTGACTGTATTACTTCTAATGGGAAACCTCCGTTCAGCACTGGTGATCACCTCAATGATCCCATTGGCATTGCTATTTACCATTTCAATGATGTATATTTTTGGTATTGATGCAAATCTGATGAGTCTGGGTGCACTTGACTTCGGTATTATCATCGATGGAGCTGTCATCATCGTTGAATTCATCGCCCTGAAAATATCGGAACGAAAGGAACAGATCCTGCAGGCATCGGGTGAAGAAAAATTTGGGATCATGGATGAAATTTCATCTTTCGGATCTTCCAAAATGATGAGATCTGCGATTTTCGGCCAGATCATCATCCTGATCGTATTTATCCCGATACTTTCCCTTACCGGAGTAGAAGGGAAAATGTTCAAACCGATGGCGTTGTCTTTTTGTTTTGCCATTTTAGGCGCCATGATCATGGGACTTACCTGGCTTCCTGTTGCTTCAAGCCTGTTTCTGAGACCTGCCAAATCTACCAGGATCAATTTTTCTGATCGGTTGGTCCTTTTTGCCCAAAGATCTTATATGCCTGTTATTCAATGGGCTTGCTGCCATAAAAAAATGGTTTTGGGTGCAGCGCTGATCTCATTGGTTTTGACCGGTTTCCTCTTTACACGGATCGGAGGAGAATTTGTTCCTACACTCGATGAAGGAGATTTTGTCATTCAGCCTGTGCTGAAAACGGGCACTTCTTTGACAAAAACCGTTGAAACAACCACCAAAATGGAGAAAATCCTGATGGCCAAATTTCCGGAGGTTGATAAAATAGTGAGCAGGATCGGAGCTGCCGAAGTTCCGACTGACCCGATGTCCATGGAAGAGATCGATATGATCATCAAACTGAAACCAAGAAAAACATGGACCAGCGCAAAAACCAAGGAGGAACTGGCTGATCTCTTCAAGCAGGAATTGTCTGTCATTCCGGGGATAGAATATGAATTCACCCAACCGATTGAAATGCGGTTCAACGAACTGATCACTGGTGTCCGTTCGGATATTGCGATCAAAATCTTTGGTGACGACCTGGATTATATTGATGCAAAAGCCATTGAGATCAAAGGTTTGATCGAAAATATTCCTGGTGCGAGCGATGTCATCCTGGAAAAAACTGCGGGTTTGCCTCAGATAAAAGTGCTCTATGACCGGAGTAAACTTGCTTATTACGGAGTAGATATTCAAACACTTAATGATTATATCGCCACAGCATTCGGTGGAAATGCCACAGGCGTTGTTTTTGAAGGAGAAAAGCGTTTTGACCTGGTGGTTCGGTTTGATAAACAAAACAGAAGTGATATAGAAGATATCAGGATGCTCAAAGTTCCTGTTCCGAATGGTAGCCAGGTTCCGATGTCTGAACTGGCTGGCATAGATTATGACGAAGGACCAGCCAAAATTTCCCGCGAAAACACCCACAGAAGGGTAGTGGTCAGCGTCAATGTACGAAATCGGGACTTGCAGTCTGTGGTGGAGGATATCAGAACGAAGATCGAACAAAATGTAACGTTTAAGCCCGGAACTTATGTCGCTTACGGCGGTCAGTTTGAGAATCTGAAAAATGCTACAAATCGACTGCTTTTTGCTGTGCCGGTTGCGCTGATCCTGATCTTCATTTTCCTGCATTTTGCATTTAAATCCTTCAAAGATGCAATCATGATTTTTTCTGCCATTCCTTTGGCAACGGTCGGAGGCGTATTGCTGCTTTGGATCCGTGGAATGCCGTTCAGCGTTTCTGCCGGCGTTGGATTTATTGCCTTATTTGGTATTGCTGTGCTGAACGGGATCGTGCTGATCGAACATTTAAAGGAACTTAAGCATAATAATTCAATGAATATGAGGGAATTGATCATCCAGGGAACCAGGGAACGACTCCGACCGGTCATGTTGACCGCAGGAGCAGCTGCCATGGGCTTTTTACCTATGGCTATTTCAACCGGCGCCGGTGCTGAGGTCCAGCGTCCATTGGCTACGGTAGTGATCGGTGGTTTATTTACTTCTACTTTGCTCACCATGATCGCATTGCCGTTGTTATTCGAAATATTTAATAATGTCAAAGGCATCCGCTTATTTCCTTTTAAACTTATCCGCGAAAAAAATGTACTGTTTTTGGTATTCTTTCTTTTGCCATTTTCCGGACTGATGGCCCAGGATAAAGTGATCACACTGGATGAAGCGATCCGACTTTCACTCGAAAACAATAAAGAGATCAAGGCTTATCAGTTAAAAGTGGAAGAGCAAAAAACGCTGATTCCTTCCGTTTATGAAATCGGGAAAACCAATTTTAATTTGGGTATTGATCAAAACAATGTCGCAGCCAATGATCATCCTTTATGGGTTGTGGGAGTGGGACAAAATTTCAGTCATCCCACATGGTACAAAACAGCTTTGAAGGCTAAAAAGATCAACCTGGAAATGGCTGAAACTGAGTTGCAAATTCAAAGGAAACATCTGATCAGACAGGTCTCTGTAGCCTACTCCGAATTGCAGGTATTGCTCCAAAAAGCCAGGATTTTCGTGGAAATTAACATGCTTTATGATACCATTTTGCACAAAGCGACGATCAGAAATGATATGGGTGATATCTCTCGTTTGGAAGTGCTGAACCTTAGTGCCAAAAAACACCAGGTTGCTCAACAACTGAATGAGCTCAATTACCTGCTCGAATCTGCTTCAATCAGGTTAAAAACACTGATTGGAACAGAAACAAGGTTCACCGTTGCAGCAGAACCATCATTGATCCCTTATGCAGAAAATATGGTTGAAAAAATTCCTGAAATTGTTTTGCTTAAAAAACTGGAATCTCAACACAGCAATCATATAGAGATGGAAAAGAAACAGCTTTTGCCCGATTTTTCAATCGGCTATTTTGCAGGATCAAATTTTTTCAGCAATGCAAAACTGTACCATGGTTTTGAAGCAGGCATAGCAGTACCCTTGTATACGAGGCCACAGAGATCAAAGATAAAAGCCTCTGAATTGGCGCTGGAATCTGCCAGACTTATCACCATGTATGAAACCGATTTGATGAAGATGAGGCAGCAGGTACTTTTGAACGAACGGAAAAAACTCGAAGCATTGATGGACTATTTTTTGCAGGATGGCCAAAAACTTTTTGATGAAATAAGCAGAACAGCCAATGTGTCTTACGAAAAAGGTGAAATAGATTTTTTCAAATTTGCAGTCAGCATGGAAACCGCCCTCCAAATTAAACTGGAATACTTTGATAATTTATTGAAATATAATAATATAACAATTGAATTAAATCATCTTTCAAAATAAATAATGATGCGAAATATAAAATATTTTTTGTTGATATTATCCTTAGGTGTCGGTAGTTTGTTGTCTTGCAACAACAAGACTGCACCCGCTGAAGCCGAATCAGGATTTATTGAAGTGACCACCAAACAGTTCAATACTGATGAAATGCAATTGGGTACAATGGAAACTGTGACTTTTGAAAAGACAGTCAAATGCAACGGGAGAATAATTGCACCGCCGGACGGACAAGCGCAGGCCAGTTCACCGGTATCCGGAATGATCAAAAAGATTTTGTGTTCAACCGGCCAAATGGTCACATTGAACCAGGCATTGGTCGAAATTTCGGGGAATGAGATCATAGATCTTCAAAGAGATTTTGCAGAATCTTCTGCTCAATTGAAAAAACTAAAGAGTGAATACGTACGGAGTAAAGCGCTCTTCCAGGATAAAATAATGACAGAAAAAGAGTTCATTGCTGCTGAAAGTGATTATAAAACTACTTTGGCCCGGTTTAATGGTCTGAAATTGAAAGTTGAGACTTTGGGTTTTTCGACTGCCAAAATAGAAAACGGTGATTATTACACATCTTATTTTGTGAAGTCCCCGATCAGGGGATTTGTTCAGGAAATAAAAGTCAACGTGGGTGGATTTATTGATCCGCATACACCTTTGGCGGAAATAACAGATCCTCAGAAATTTCAGCTTGAGTTGTCTGTTTTTGGCAAAGATATCAACAGCTTAAGAAAAGGCCAGATTGTGCGTTATAAAACAGTGGATGAATCAGATTGGAAACAAGCAGTTATTCAAACCATTGGGATCGCAGTGCAGGAAGATTCGAAAACAATTGAATGTATTGCTTCATTCTCCGCCAACCAAAAAAGCCTCACTTTTGTCAATACTTTTGTTGAATGTGAGATCATCACCGGTAGTGAAAAAGTCAATGCCCTGCCAACAGAAGCCATCCTGAAAACTGATGAGGGAAATATGATCCTTGTTCTGGAAAAACAGGAAAATGAAACCTATTTCTTTAGAAAACAGGGAGTAATGACAGGCAGGCAGCACAATGGTTACGTGGAAGTATCCGGTGAAAAAACTGAGGGCAAAATATTGATAGGAAATGCTTATAATATTTCACTTTGATGGAATAACTTGCCCGCTCGCTGATTATAAAGATTTCGAACAAATAGTCTGTGATCTTGTATTTTGTTTTCATACATATTAGTAGAATAGCAATATATAGTAAAAAAATACTTATTAATGCGAATCAAGGGTTNNTAATTCTGCAGATAAGCAGGATTTTCTCACTTTTTTGCCTCGATCCTAAAGGATGAAAGCGAGAAAATCCTTTATCTTCCTTTAGGATTGAGGCCAAATAAAGGATTTTCGGAGCTTTTTTTCAACCCTTGATTCGCATTATTATGTATCTGAGCATTTGGTTTTTATCTTGGATAAAATAAAATATTTCGTGACAACTAAAAAGCTGCCAACCATATTCAGGCATTTGCAAACCATTAACCGTTAATAATTTGTTATTCTGTCCCTGTATTTGAAGTATTTAACTACTTTTGCGTCTTCCACAAAAATATTAATGCATATGTTGAGAAAAATTTTATTACTACTTGTGGCAATATGCACATTTTCAGGTGTTTTTGCCCAAAAAAACAAACAAATCAACCAAATGGATCAGGATTTTCTAAGCAAACAACCAGAAGGCATTTACGCTAAGTTTTCAACCGGTAAAGGTGATATTTACACCTCACTGGAATTCAAAAAAACACCCATGACTACTGCCAACTTCATCGGATTGGCTGAAGGCGCCATTGCGAATACCGCTAAAGGTGACGGTGTTCCATATTACGATGGACTGACTTTTCACAGGGTCATAGCCAATTTTATGATTCAGGGTGGATGCCCAAAAGGAAATGGAACCGGTGATCCGGGTTACAAATTCGGTGATGAGATTCACGACAGCCTCAAACATGTCGGTCCTGGTATCCTCAGTATGGCCAATGCAGGCCCCGGAACCAATGGTTCTCAGTTCTTTATCACACATGTTGCGACACCCTGGCTTGATGGAAAACACACCGTTTTTGGACATGTGGTCGTTGGTCAGGATGTGGTGAACAATATCGCTCAAAATGATACGATTAAAAATATCACCATTTTGAGAAAAGGTAAAGAAGCTGAAGCATTCGATGCCGCAAAAGTATTTGAAACAGAAAAAGCCAACGTTTCCCAAAAACAACTGGCTGAAGAACTTAAAAAAGCAGCAATGGCAGAAAAAATCAAGCAGGATTTCACCAATGTGACGCCCAGTGGATTACGCTACATTGTGATCAAAGAAGGTACAGGTATAAAGCCCGGCCCAACCAGCAACGTAACCGTTCATTATGAAGGTAAATTGATCGATGGTAAAATATTTGACAGCAGTATTCAAAGAGGCGAAACCATCAACTTCGGGCTCAATCAGGTGATCCCGGGTTGGACTGAAGGCCTCCAATTGATGCAGGAAGGCGCCAAATATAAATTCTATATTCCTTACCAACTGGCTTATGGTGAAAGAGGTTACCCGGGAGCCATTCCTCCCAAAAGCGACCTGATCTTTGAAGTCGAACTCTTCAAAGTCAACAATTAGTCAAGTCATTTAATAGGATAAACAAAAAAGCCTTGCGTTCAATGCGAGGCTTTTTTTATTCATTTTTCTTGACCTTTATATCAAGGAATCATAAAAGATTTGGATATCAGATAATGAATTTCGAATGATGAAGTAAATTCGTTTATAATCATGCATTTTTTCCGAAAAATTCATGTTGTTGGTGTTCAATCTTTTTTTCCCCAACCTGCTGAAGTCATCGATCAGCACAAGGCTAATTGTAAATGGTAGAAAACCAATAAATTAAAAGTACTATTTTAGTGTTTTTTTGGGGTAAAAATTTTTCGAAGCAGACTCAAACTCAAATTATTTACGTCGCGAATGAAACTGTTTTTCGAAGACCCTTTTTCCAACCTACACATTTGAATAAATGATTTTAATCCTAACTAACCAATGTGTTCACTCAATTCCCTGAGGGTCAGCTATAGATAATCATTCCCTTATCAGTATGTTAATCCCTAATTCTTAATTTTTTTACGG
>DDTL01000060.1 GCA_002344345.1 Saprospiraceae bacterium UBA2365 | reverse complement strand
CAAATAGTGCGAATCAAGGGTTAAAGTTAATTCTGCAGATAAGCAGGATTTTCTCACTTTTTTGCCTCGATCCTAAAGGATGAAAGCGAGAAAATCCTTTATCTTCCTTTAGGATTGAGGCCAAATAAAGGATTTTCGGAGCTTTTTTTCAACCCTTGATTCGCATAAATACTACATACATATGTACACTATTTATTCTGATGTGGTTGTCTGAAAACCAATACTATGTAATGATCTAATTATATTAAGTATTTTTATAATGTATAAATTTGATAAAAAATCAGTAGTTATAAAAGAAGGGAGACTTTTTAAATGAATTTGGTCAAATCTTTGGTTAAATGATTATTTTTACCCCGGCTAAATAGAATTTATGGAAGGATTGCGTATTAAAATGATCGGACCTGCCTGGCCTTTCAGGGGCGGATTGGCGGCATTCAACGAAAGACTGGCGCTTGAATTTGGAAAATCGGGACATCAGATCAGTATTGAAACTTTTACCACTCAGTATCCTTCTGTTTTGTTCCCCGGGAAAAGTCAATACAGTTCATCTGCCAAACCAGAAGATCTGAAAATTCGTCGGAGCTTTAGCTCAATAAATCCCATAAGTTGGTTGAGAACAGGGTTGCGTATAAGGAAAGAAGCGCCTGACATGGTCTTAATGAGATATTGGTTGCCATTCATGGCACCTTGTTTCGGCATAATATCCCGCCTCATTAAAAGTAATGGCAAAACACGGGTGCTTTGCCTGGCAGACAACATTGTGCCGCACGAACAACGACCGGGAGATAAATTGCTAACACAATTTTTTATGCAGAGCATCGATGGAATGGTAGTCATGACTAAAAGCGTGCAAGAGGATGCACTCCAGTTCAGAAAGGATCTGCCTGTAGAGCTTTCTCCTCACCCTGTTTTTGATAATTATGGTCCACCTGTTGACAGAGAAGAAGCAATCAGAAAACTGGGTCTGGCTGTGAATTTCAGATATTTATTATTTTTTGGTTTTATCAGGGAATACAAAGGCCTGGATTGGTTGCTGGAAGCAATGGGGGATTCAAAAATTAAAAGTTTGCCAGTCAAACTCATTGTGGCAGGCGAATTTTATACCGATGATCAGGTATTTCTTGAACTCATACAGCGTAATGGACTGGAAGACAGTGTTATATTTAAGTCCGATTATATCCCTGATGAAGAAGTGAGCCTTTATTTTGGCGCTTCAGATCTGGTTGTTCAGCCCTATAAACATGCAACTCAAAGCGGCGTCACTCAAATTGCTTACCATTTTAAAAAATCTATGTTGGTGACCAATGTTGGCGGATTGCCGGAAATGATCCCTGATCAGATAGTGGGTTATGTGGTTGAACCATCGGTCAAAGCGGTGACAGATGCCATTGTGGATTTTTTTGAATCTGACAGGAAGACATTTTTTGAAAATAATATCGGGCAGGAAATGGAAAAATACAGGTGGGATAAAATGGTAGATGCCTTTGTTCGTTTATACGATAAATGTAAATAGAACATAATGTTTATTCAGTTAAAAAATAATTGTTTATGAGAATATGTGTATATTGTGCATCAAGCTCAATGGTTGACAGGAAGTATTTTGAAGCAACAGAAACCCTGGCAAAATCATTTGTCAGGGAGAAGATCGAAGTTGTTTATGGAGGAGGGGCCAAAGGTTTGATGGGGCAGTTAGCGGACACAATTCTTGAAAATGGAGGTAAAATTAAAGGTGTGATCCCTCGTTTTATGGACGAAATCGAGTGGGGACATAAGCGTGTAAAAGATTTTGAATACACCGAGACCATGCATGAACGAAAGGCAAAGCTGTTGGAGGGAGTGGATGCAGTGGTCGCCTTACCGGGAGGAAGCGGCACCCTCGAGGAATTGCTGGAAGTTATCACGTTGAAAAGATTAGGCCTGTTTACCCGGCCGATCATTATCTTGAATACAGACGGATATTATGACCCGCTGGAACAAATGTTGGACAGGTGCATTGAGGAGAATTTTATGCATCCACGGCACCGGGATATTTGGAATTTTGTCAGAGAGCCGGAAGAAATACTGCAAACCATTCAATCTGCGATTGAATGGGCTGAAAACGCCATTGGTTTTGCAGTCCGGTGATCGGGCTAACCCGGGAGAAAATCAATAACTATTTAGATTTGATGGACATGGATTATTCCATGAATATCAATGTAATACAGACTCAGGGCATGTAATATATCGGACCTTCGATTCCCAAAGGAAGCTCAGCCCATATCCACAATAGCAACATGGGTATTCTGACTACGGCAAAAGCTATTGAGAATGGAAGCATCATGGATATCAGCGTTCCAATACCCATGTCTTTCACATATTTCTGACAGAATACAATGACCAATGGAAAATATGGCAATAGCGGAGTGAGGATATTGGAATATGAATCACCGATCCGGTATGCAGCTTGTGTCGCTTCCGGCGCGAATCCCATCAGCATCATCATCGGAACAAAAATAGGTGCCAGAAGCGCCCATTTTGCAGAAGCGCTGCCCATCAGCAGATTCACCAAAGACACCGTAATGATGAAAGCCACCAGTAAAGGACCGCCTGTGAAGCCAATGTCCTTTAATAATCCGGAGCCCTGAACTGCCAACACACTGCCTAAGTTTGACCAATTGAAATACGCAACAAACTGCGCCGCAACAAAAGAAATTACTATGTACAATCCCATGGTGCTCATGCTTTTAGCCATCATATCAGTCACATCTTTGTCTTTTTTTATGATTTTTGCCACAATCCCATAGACCAACCCGGCCACCAGGAATATCAGGAACATGATCGGAACTATGGATGAATAAAAGGGTTGAAAGCCCCTTGAACCGGTTACCGAATCAATTTCACCTCGCAAAAGTCCATTAGCCGGAATGATCATCAGCAGAACGAGTGCGATCATGGCCAAAACTGCGACCCCTGCCCATTTCAATGCTTTCCGCTCCGTTTTGGAGATCGGTTTCTCTTCTTCAAGTATTATTTCACCCGAGGGTTTGTAATCTCCTAACCTCGGTACCAGGACTTTTTCCGTGACCCAGGTGCCAATAAGACCAACAACCGGTACGGAAGCTGCCAGAAAATACCAGTTGGATAATGGATTTACAGTATATGCCGGATCGATGATCTGGGCTGCCGGTTCGGTAAATGCAGCGATCATAGGATCCAGGCCTGTGGGCAAAATATTTGCCCCAAACCCTCCTGAAACACCTGCAAATGCAGCGCCAATACCTGCCAATGGATGCCTTCCCATACTGTAAAATATGGCTCCTCCCAATGGAATAAGCACTACATAACCGGCATCAGCAGCTATTGAACTCAACATACCTGCTACTACAATTGAAAAGGTTATTATGGATCTTGGCGCTTTGGAAACAAAAATCCTCAGACCTACCGTTAGCATTCCGGTATATTCGGCTACTCCTATCCCCAACATCACCAGTAAAACTATGCCCAATGGCGGGAAAGCGGCAAAAGTAGATACCATTTCGGTCATGATTTTCTGAAATCCGAACCTGGATAGCAGATTGACCACTTCAATCGTGTCAACTGGAAGGCCGTCTTTTCCGATCATTCCGGCTGCTTTTCCGGGATGCTCCACGGAAATTCCCCCGAATATCCAGGATAATAGCAAGGTGATTCCCATTAATATGGCAAACAAAGTCACCGGTTGAGGCAATTTATTACCAATTACTTCAACTTTATCCAGTATTCTTTGCATCAAACCGGCTTTGGCTTTTCCTTCTTTTGTCATAGATCTGATTTTTAATATGTGTTTTTTTACGATTTACTGAAATACTTTATATCGGGTTGCCAAAATAAGTTTTTCTTCCGTTTTTTATGCCATCAGAGCGTTGATTATTAACATTTCTTTGTTTAAACGACCAAAATTTATTCAATTTCACAGCAATATTGATCCGATCTGTTACGCATATTGGGGATGAAATGTCGATTAAGGTAAGCAAACTTTTTTTATTTTTTTTCTACATTCGCATTGATTTGAAGGCAACTTAAGTTTCAGGAATTATTTGATAAACTGCATGGGCTTTACCAAAAGATCATTGGTAATTGGCATAATGCTGTTGAATATTTCTCCTGTTGGCATTCCATTTAAAGGGCGGAAATTGAACATAGGCAGAAAAACTAAATAAACCTGAAACACCTAACCCAATGTGTTTGGATTTAACATTTCAGTCATTTCAATTGTAATTTTCTGGATTTTAAATATTTTAATCATTTGATTTAAAAGTTTTATTCATTAAGCTGTAAATTGCATGGGTTATAGTCATTGAGTCTGCTTCGATGAGTCCAATTTGTTGATTTTCAATCGTTTTTTGCCCCGACCTATTGACATCATTGATCAGCACAAGACTTAAGGGAAACGATTGAAAATCAACAAATTAAAAGTCCTCTTTTAGGTATATGCTGACTGAAAACGTCAGTAGGGATTTAGGGGGCAAAGACTTTTCGGAGCATACTCATTAATTTATTTATGCATTTTTTAGGTTTTATAAAAACTCAAAATCTGATCATGGCCATTCCAACTTCAAGAACTAAGGAAAAAGGCAAAATTACCATAGATGAAAACATGTGTGAAGGTTGCGGGAATTGTATTAAAGTCTGCAAGGATTTTACGATTTACCTCGAGGGTAAAAAAGCCAAAATCAATGAAAATTCGCTGTTTGGCTGTATCGCCTGTGCCCATTGTATGGCGATTTGTCCGACAGGCGCTATCAGGGTGCATGGAAGAGAATTATCTGCCAATGATCTGATCCATTTGCCCAAAAAGGCTGAAATGACCGGTTATGAAGCTTTCCTCGCCATGTTGCTGAGAAGGCGGAGTATCCGGGAATTCAAAAACAAGGAGGTGGATCAGCACCTCATCGATCAGATATTGGCAGCCGCCGTCACGGCACCCATGGGTTTGCCCCCGTCAGATGTTAACGTATTGATTTTTAAAGGATTTGAAAAGAATGCGGCTTTTGCAAAAGACTATTCTGAATATCTGAAGGGCATCCGTTATATGACTTCACCCTTATTCCTTGGGCTGATGAGACCCTTTTGGGGAAAAGAAAATGACGAAATGTTCAAAGGGTTCATCAACCCGCTTTTCAAAGCTTACGTGGATGAGATGAAAAACGGCCATAACTATATCAATTACGATGCGCCCCTGGCCATGTATTTTTATGGTACACCCTATTCCGATCCCGCCGATCCCATTATTGCGGCAACTTACGCCATGCTGGCAGGGGAAACGTTAGGACTGGGAACCTGTATGCTCGGGGCAATCCATCCTTTCATTCAAAATGGTTCAAAAGCAAGGACATTCAGGAAAAAGTACGGGATAAGGTACAAGAGCAGGGAAGGATTGTTTGTAATTTTCGGACATCCGGCAGTTAAATACCATAAAGCGGTTAAACGGACTTTTGCTTCTGTTGATTATGTAAATTAAAAACGGGTAACCAAAAAAATTTGACTACCCGTTTCTATGATATTGATTGATTTACAATAGATTAGATTGTTGCCAGGATCACAGCTTTTATCGTATGCATTCTGTTTTCTGCTTCATCAAAAACAATAGAAGCTTCTGATTCAAATACATCTTCTGTTACTTCAATGCCATCTAAACCAAATTTTTGGAAGATCTCTTCGCCAACGGTGGTTTTTCTGTTGTGGAATGCAGGCAGGCAATGCATGAATTTTACATTTTTATTGCCAGACATGGCCATCACTTCCTGATTTACCTGGTAAGGTCTGAGCAGTTCAATCCTTTGCTTCCATGTCTCTGCCGGTTCGCCCATGGATACCCATACATCGGTAATGATGAAATCGCAATCTTTGACAGCTTCTTCCAGATTTTCCGTGATGGTCACTCTCGCACCTGATTCGGCAGCGATTTCCATCACCTGAGCTACCAAAGCCGCATCCGGCTGCACTTCTTTAGGCGCAGCAATACGCACGTCCATGCCCATTTTTGCACCCAGAACCAATAATGAATTGCCCATATTGAATCTGGCATCACCCGTGTAACAATATACCATGTCTTCCACGTTTTTATCACAATGTTCCATCATGGTCATCAGGTCGGCAAGCACCTGAGTAGGATGGAATTCATTGGTCAGGCCATTCCAAACCGTAACTCCGGCATGTTTAGCCAAAGTTTCCACGATTTCCTGTCCGAAACCCCGGTATTGTATGCCGTCATACATACGACCTAAGACCCTTGCAGTATCTTCTATGGTTTCTTTTTTACCCATTTGGGAGCCTGTTGGAGCAAGATAAGTTGTTGTTCCGCCAAGGTCGTGTGTTGCGACTTCAAAAGCACAACGGGTTCTTGTAGAGTCCTTTTCAAAGATCAGGGCAATGTTTTTGCCTACCAAAAAATCGTATATTATGCCTTTTTTCTTATCTTTTTTAAGTTTCATGGCCAGCTTGATCAGGTAGGTAATCTCATCTTTACTGAAATCCAGAAGCTTTAATAAGTGTTTGCCTCTCAATCCATCGGCTAACTGGATTTTCTTTTGCTTTTTTTCTTTTTTATTCTTTTTATTTTCCTTACTCATAATGAATGAATTTTATATATAATATTATTTTAATGTTTTAATATTTCAAAGTAATTTTTGAACCGTATTTTCTGTCTTCCAGTTTATCTGATTTAGTGATCACGCTTTTTTCCCCTCCATTTTGAACAAACTGGAGTGCAGCTTCAATTTTTGGACGCATATTGCCTTCACCAAATTGCCCTTGTTCCAGATATTTGATCGTATCTTTTTCATCCAAAAACTCGACGATTTGCTGTTCAGGAGTATTGTAATTGATGAAAATATACTCTACATCAGTCAGAATGTATAGTTCCTGGGCTCCGATTTTTGTAGCCAGAAGAGAAGAAGCGAGGTCTTTATCAATCACACCCTCAACCGGGTGCAACATACCGTTTTGATCCTTATAAACCGGAATGCCGCCACCACCAACGGTTATCACGATGACACCCGTGTTGGCCAGGGCGGCAATAGATTCTTTATTAAAGATATCTTTAGGTTTGGGAGAAGGTACGACACGACGATATTTGTCAGAATTGGGTGCATTTTCCTTAAAAATCCATGATTTTTTTTCATGGAGTATGTCTGCTTCTTCCTTTGAGTATACCTTTCCGATCCGTTTGCTCGGATTGAGGATGGCAGGATCATCTTTATCCACCAAAACCTGTGTGACGAGCGTCAGCACATCCCTTTTTAGCCCATGCTTTCTGAGCATATTTCTCAGATTCCGTTCAATCATATATCCAATACCGCCCTGTGAATCAGCTACACATATATCCAGCGGCATTTGTGCAATGCCATAATTTTGTTCTCCTGCATCATTGCGCATCAGTATATTTCCAACCTGAGGTCCATTGCCATGGGACAAAACTATATTGTAACCTTCCTTAATAAGGTAAACGATGTTCTCTAAAGTAGCCATGACATTATCATCCTGTTCCTGGATCGTACCTTTCTGGTCATTCCGGATGATGGCGTTGCCTCCTAATGCGATAACTGCAAGTTTACTCATAATCAGATATTTGATTTTTCAAAAAAGGCCACAAATATAAGGAGATTTAGTGAATATGCTACATTTGAGTGTGGGTTCTTTTGAGGAATGGTTGAATTGTCGAATGGTTGATTTGTTGATTTGATAAATTGTTGAATTGTTGAGTTGTTGAGTTGTTGAATTGTTAAATCGGTTAATTTCCAAATTTTGAGTCTGCTCCGAAAAGTCCAATTTGTTGATTTTCAATCGTTTTTTGCCCCAACCCCTAAAGGGAAACGCTTGAAAATCAACAAATTATAAGTCCCCTTTTAGGGGGATTTATGGGGCAATGACTTTTCGGAGTAGACTCAATTTTCAAATTCTCTTCCATCCAATAATTAACGATTACTTAATGTGACAGTGCTTCTTTTCTCAATTCAGCGGAGAGTTTTTTACCCAGGAAGTTGTCGATCAGCCAATGCACCACATAAATGACCGGCGTCAGAAGAATGGCCATTCCGAATTTGTAAATATAATTGACGACCCCAATGGCAAGTACTCTTTCGAGGTTCCAGTCAGCGCCCCAGTAAAAGGCGATGAAAAGCACGACAAAACTATCGATGAATTGAGATATGAGGGTGGAACCTGTTGCCCTCAACCAAAGCCATTTTTCTCCGGTTGATTTTTTAATACGCTGAAATACTACTACATCGATCATCTGACCGATCAGAAAAGCAGTGACTGATCCTGAGATGATCCAAAGACCCTGACCGAAAATTTTGTTGAATGCCTGATTCATGTGGCTGACATGTTTGGATGGATCCTCAGAAAGCGTGCCGCTGACGGTATCCCACCATTCGTTTGGAACCAGGTGAATAGCAGAATACACCATGATAAATGCATAAATGATCAATCCAACGGTCATCCAGGAAAGAAATCTTACGCCCTTTTTGCCAAAATATTCATTGATGATATCTGTCATAACAAAAACAACCGGCCAAAGGACCGCACCGGCAGTCAGATTGAATCCCAGGTCTTCAATGCCAAAAAAATTCCAGTTAAAGGGTTGAAAACCAAATGTTTTTTCCAGAGAAAAAATCTTTATTCCGATAAATTCGGCTATCATTGCATTGGTAATAAAGAACCCTCCCAGGAAAATAAACAAAAGGTTGGCTTTATTTTTTAAAAAATATTGCATGATTGAAGCTTTAAAGTATGATCATAAGTTGAAATTACATGTTATAATTGCGTTTATTGTTTTTTTTGCGGACAATATTTGTATTTAATGAGAATCAAGGGTTAAAGTTAATTCTGCAGATAAGCAGGATTTTCTCACTTTTTTGCCTCGATCCTAAAGGATGAAAGCGAGAAAATCCTTTATCTTCCTTTAGGATTGAGGCCAAATAAAGGATTTTCGGAGCTTTTTTTCAACCCTTGATTC
>DDTL01000088.1 GCA_002344345.1 Saprospiraceae bacterium UBA2365 | reverse complement strand
GCAGGGTCCGGAAAAAGAGTAACTCCCGACTTGTCACGTTTTATTTACCAAAAAATTAACATATTAAATATCAATTAGATATAAAATATTTAGTGTAGATTTACCGCACTAAATGCAATTTTATGGTAAAAGTTCGCATTGTTAAAACGGCATCTGGTGCTTCTGCCGTACAAGTGGTGCATTACTATAATAATAAAAGGAGAATAATTAAACATGTTGGTTCTGCTCATACTGACGCTGACTTGAAAGAATTACTTATTTATGCAGAGGAGTGGATTAAGGACTACACAGGACAACTATCTCTTTTTGGTGATAACAATCCTAATTCTGTATTATATCTTAATAAATGTTCATTTTTGGGCGTTCATTATTCATTTTTTTATGAACAAATAAGCTATTTGCACAACTTGTTTGGATATACAAATTTAGTTGACTCCTTACTTCAGGATTTAGTAATAATCCGGATTCTTGAACCAGCTTCCAAACTTAGGTCTATTGAACTTATTAGTCAGTACTTTGGAAAACAGGTTGTAAGGCAGAGGTATTACAAATTTGCACCCTTGTGGTTAGAAATTAAAAAGGAAGTACAAGCTAAAACTATCGAATTTGCAAAAAGTCACTACAATTTTGATTATTCGATTGTGTTTTATGATGTCACAACGCTATATTTTGAGTCTTTTTCGGAAGACGAGCTTAAAAAAAATGGTTTTTCAAAAGATGGAAAATCACAACAACCTCAGATATTAGTCGCTCTAATGGTTACAAAGGAGGGTTTCCCTGTAGCTTATGAGATATACTCAGGAAATACTTTTGAAGGCCATACATTAATTCCATCAATTTTAGCTTTTATCAAAGACAACAAAATAGAAATAATGACAGTGGTAGCTGATGCGGCTATGATCAGCTCTGACAACATTATTGATTTACGCGATAATAAGATAAGCTATATTGTTGGTGCTCGTTTAGGTAATCTAAGCAAAAAGATCATTGACCAAATTGAAACATCACTTCTGCGTGAGGATGGCAAAACCATTCGAATAGAAACAGAAAATGGATATCTAATATGTAGCTATTCGTCAAAGAGGCATCGCAAGGATGAATTTGAAATGAAAAAACAAATTGCCAGGGCTGAAATGACAATATCTAATCCGTCCAAGATGAAAAAAGTCAAATTTGTAAGTTCATCAAATAATGAAATAGCCTTGAACGAAAAACTTATAGAAAAAACTAAAAGGCTTTTGGGTATTAAAGGCTATTTCACAGATTTAAAATCAACTGATTTAAATGACCAGGAAGTTATAGAAAGATATCACCAACTTTATAAAGTTGAGCATGCCTTTAGAATATCTAAACACGATTTAGAAACAAGACCCATTTTCCATAGTAAGGAAGAACCTATAAAATTACATATATTAATATGCTTTATGGCTCTGGCTATATCAAAACACATAGAACTTCAAACAGGAGCTTCCATTAATAAATTTATTACAGAAGCAAAAAAGGTAGCAGATGCAAGACTTCACAATCAAATCACTAATAAAGAAATTCTAATTAGAGCTGAAATTACCTCAACCATGAGAGAGCTAATTGAAAAATTAGGCTCACCGCACTAAAAGTGACAAGTCGGGAAGAGGGCCACCGGATTTGCATAAACAAGGCGGGGAAAATGAAACTGCTTACTGCATCGCATAAAAGATGTGGGTAAGGGAAGTTATGTAAAAACCGATGTGAAAACAGAAGAAACAAAGCTAAAAAGCAATCAAACCAGGTCGCAGGGTCCGGAAAAAGAGTAACTTCACCCGATATATCCTACATCCGCAATACCGATAACCCCATAAGATTAAAAAAATGCTGGTTTTCCACTCTTGAGAGCGCTACCGAAAGAGGTCAAAGATGCTGACCGACAGCGTCAGTATTCCGTTCACCCCGTTGGAATAATACCTACGGGGTTCAACACTGCGTTCACCCCGTTGGTGTTTACCTACGGGGGTTCATCGCTTGGTTTGCAACCACGACGAACGCTTAGGTGTTATGTGCTGTTTTTTATTTAAAATTAGAGTCAATTATTTTTGTATTAATACGCCTCTCTCCAAATACATCAAATGAAAATAAAATTTCCAAAAATGAATAATTCTCGACTAGTCTGATATTTAGGTCTTTAATAAATTCTTCCTCTAATAGCGCTTCTAAGCAAGCTATAGTACTATATTTAGTCAAGCCAGCAAATACTGTCCAATTGATATTTTGTTGTTTCGAAAAATAAAACAAAGCAAAATCCTTATTTGGAACATCACTTATTACATTATCGCCTTTGTAAATTTGATATTTATCAATTTCATCATTAACAAACCTATATTTTGAAATACCCTTAAGTTTTCCAAGTATCTCTTTGGATATATTATTTCTTTTAGGACCACCAATTGAAACAATATTAGTTTTGATATAATTGCTTGTCTCATCAAGTTTATTCAGATGCTTTAGATTTAACATTTGTTGGTTCTTTAGTACTTTTCGAAAAAGGTCTACAGCATCCAAATCTGTCCATGATAATGCTTGGTCATCTTTATTTCTTCCAATATAAACATCTGTCTGCTTATCAGATATTTTCTCCCAGAACTTTAATACTAATTGACTTTCTTGTTCTAATGCATTTTTGTCAATAGAAGCTTTTATTCCCCTAAAGAAAAATCTGTTTTCCATACTCAAAAGTAAGTATATAAGAATAGCGCCTGTCAGTTCGGGATATAGATTTACGAACCATTCTTTAAATGTCGAAGAATTAGACCAAGAGACATAAACAAATGTCATAAATGCAAAAATAACCATAGCTACAAAAAGTCTATATTTTTGTATTATGCTCTGAGTTTCATTTTTATTGTCCATATATTTTTTTGTTGTTAGAATGTCTTGTAAAATAGCACATAACGGTTGCTGCTAAAAAATCGCTGGGGAGTTCGAAGCAGCGGTCTTGTCCCCCGCTAAAATAATCGCCAATATACAAAATAAATCCTATCTAACCATCTGCCCCAGTGTTTTTTAGCAGCTGTTGGCGGCTGCTTTTATGTCAAATTACTCTTTGTAGTTCATTGTGTCGCTTAATAATTGTTCGTCTGCAACTGATAGTGGTTTTGCTGCTTTTAATTCTTCAATTCTTACTTGTGCTGCTCTTGCTTCATTCATCTGCGGTGTGTCAAGCCCAAACATAGTTATAGAAAATGAACCTTTGGGGGAATTGTCTCTAACTTGAATAAGTATTTCAACGGCATTGTCTGTCCACTCGTAATGTAAATTAGGGTCGTCAAAATATGGATGGACTAATAAGAATTCACACTTGCTATATGTTTTATGTTTTCTACCTGCAACTATCGTTTCTTTTTTTCCCTTTTTTTCTGAAAAATTACAGTAATGACAAGCAAGAGCTAAGTTTTTTAATGTAAACGTAAATTCAGGATGTTTAGATTTTGGCGCAACGTGTTCAATTTCACCATTACTCGTTGTTTTTAGTTTAAGTCCGCAATAACAACAAACAGTTTGAACTGCTTCAAGTTGTTGTCTCATTTTGTCTTTGATTGCAGAAATATTGGCGTTTGGCGGTGTGTCCCAATGACCACCTTCCCACGCCTTAATTGCAGAAAGTTGTTTTAATTCTGCTTTTGTTAAACTCAAATTGTAAATAGCCCTTCTAATCATTTGTTCAAGTATTCTTCTGCTTTTTTTATTATCAAATTCATTGGGTCACTTTCGCTTAATTTTAGTTTTTTCAGAGTGTATAAAATTTCTTTCATTCTGTTTGTGTCGGTAGATTTATTTGCAATCTTGTGTAGCAAATCTCTTAGTTCTTCTTCTAAATAAGAATTTCTCGTTGTTCTTACTCTGAAAACTTTGTATAAAATTTCTTCGGCTGACCAACCGTAAGTGTCTTTTCCTTGAAGAAGTTCTGAATACAAAGTGTTTGTTTCAAAATCTCTATTGAGTGTCAATATGGACGAACTTTCTCCTTTTAGGTCAGAAACAAGAAAATGTGAATGTGTAGTTAAAACGAAATGGCAGTCAGAATATTTACAAAACATTTTCTTTAAGAAATTGATGTAACGCATTTGCCAATTTGGATGCAAACTAATTTCGGGTTCATCAATGAGTATAAGGCTTGATTTTTCAATTTTTGAATAAAGTCCAAGAAGTGATATTAGTAAGTGATATTCTCCCGAACTACTTTGTTCAATAGCAAATTCGTTATTTTTCTTTTGGATTTTAATTCCTTCTAAATTCAAAATATCTAACTTAATTAGTTCTTCAATAAAGTCATATTCTTTGGATGAATATTCGTAATTGAATAAGTCAAGTTCAAATCTTTTTGATTTAGAACGTGGTTTGTGAAACACCTTACTTCCATTTTGTGCTACACTATTCAAGTAGTCAACTATTGATTGAAAATGAGAAGGTTTTTCTCTTGTCAATTTCTCATAATACCATAAACCCCAAAGGGGATTCGTTTCTTTTCGGTTAGTGTGTCCCGATGTCCACCATTCCTTATAGAAATTATGAAAATCTGTTATTGTTAAATTACCTGTAAAGAAAAGGGAATTATATTTTGTGTTGTAATGAACTTTGAAATATTTTTCAAAGCCCATAAAATCCAACATTTCAGAAAAGTCATCTATGAATGTTTCTGATTTTTTTGCGTCAAAAAGATAACGAATTGTCTTTCTGGAAAAAGTTTGAGTGCTTGTAATACTTCGTGTTCTTCTTACGCCTAAGTATTGATAAAAATCTTCTGGCGTGTTGTCCGCAAAAGTAAAGCGGTCATTAAGCATTACAGAACTTGCAATAAGTTTGTTTGGGTATTCAATTTCATTATGTGATACTTCAAATCCTGTTTTTTTCTCAAATAAAGCATTGCTGTCTTTAAACGCTTTTTCCCAAGGTCTGTTTTTGAAAAACAAATAATCTCTTTTTTCGCCTTTTCTGTCTATGCTTACTAAACTTTTTGTTACAATTTCAAAAGTGTTGTTGTCAAGTTTATAGCGCAAATGAAAATTAAATGGAAGTCTAAAATCTTTCTCGTCAGTTTCTTTATAGTTTTTGAATTGTCTGAAAATTTCTGCAACGGTTCTTAATATGTAACTTTTGCCTGTCCCGTTTGCACCGATTACAACGGTTGTGTAAGGTTGCAAATTGTTGCTTTCTTCATTTTGTTCAACCATTGGCAACTCAACCGTCCCAAGTTGTGGGTGTCTTGATACTTTGAGGTATAAAAGTTTAAACATTTTCTTTTGTCAAATTGTCTATAAGGGTTATTGTTTGCACGGTCTTTTTAAAGTTGCCGCCAACTTGTTTATATCCTTAACTAAAAAATATCATTATCATGTATTCCGCTCGGATAGTTAAGTATATCCACCCAATGCCTCCCGATATGCCCAACTCATCACTTCAACCCCTCCCTTAGATCCAAATCCGCCACTTATACCATCCCTTCGAAATGGTTCATAAACTTACAAAAAATCAAGCTGTCAGAAAATGAATCCTCAGAATTATTCCTCCATTTTTAGTGTTTCCCATGCCATTCCTAAGCTACTTGCTCCTTTCCGTTTTGCTATCCCGTGCCGGGAACTTAACCGCATCAGCGGGGTGGGGGATGATTCCCTGCGTAGTCATATTTACGGATCAGATGGCATGAAGGATATTGAATTTATTCAGCTTTAAAGACTTTCAGACCTGGATCTGCATGGGGTCAAAACTTGTTGATATTTGTCTTAGCTGACCTGTTGACATGATCCGTTGACCCCTTGTTTTCATAACATTTTATTCTTCCGGAAGGTCAGGTTTTAAGCACTACAAAAATAGAGTGCAAAATATTGAAAATGAAATAATAGCAAAGGATTTTGTAAAAACAGGTGTTTTTCCTGTATCGCATACCGTGTTTTTCCGGGGAGCACTCAGAGGAGGAAAGTGGTACATTGGTGGGTTTTTTATGAAAACGTAACCATGCAGCGCCTTTAGACGCTTTTTCATAAAATTCCAGGCATTTAGTCCGGGTGTCAAGACATGCAAAGTGTCAGGATAGCTTGACAGAGAGGCCTTGGAAAGGTATGGATTTTTGGGTAATGTGCAGGTAATTCCGGCACCCGGCCATCTGAAAACTTTTATATTTTAAATACCTGCAAAGCTGATTTCGGTGACATCCGGTCATTGGGTATCATTTTGCGGATATATTCAGGTTCAGGCTATTTACTGCAGGATCCATTCAGGATGGTGGCAAGTGAGGCCGGTTTATGAGCCGCATAACACAGCGCACGGGCAAAAATACACAGCGCATGAGCAGGAATGCCCGGCGCATGAGCATGAATACAGCGAGCATGAGTAAGTACAATCAGCGCATGAACATGAATGTTCAGCGCATAGGGAAGATTATTCAGCGCATGAACAAGCATACACAAAGCATGAACAAGAATATAGCGAGCATAGATAAGAATACAGCGAGCATGAACAAGAATACAGCGAGCATGAGCAAGAATACCTAACCATAGAGTGAGAAACATGGGTGTTCTGTTCATGCCTGTAATGAAGTCCGGATGACCGTTAAATATTCAAAACCTACCGTTAAATACATGAAACCTACCGTTTAATAATCCGCTCTGTAAATATTTGTCTTTTTTTCTATCTATGCATGACAAAATGTGGAAAGAAATTCAGGAAAACCAAAGAAGCATTTTGGAATTCGAAAGGAGTTACTTTCCCGGAGTGAATTTTTTTTTAATCATCCTAAATCCATTATTATGGCAGGAACATCCGAAATGTCCTACGGGGCAAAACTAAGAAGGGCTTATGACCTATTGTCAATTATTGAAAAGGCAGAGGCTTATCAACCACCCAGACAGGAAGAAAGCATTGAACAGTTTGGTGAGTATGTAAAAAAACTTGAAACCGCCAATGTATCATCTTCCAATTTACGAAACACCTACAAAGTATCCGTTGATGAAAGATTTGATGCTTTCAGAAAAGCGGATGATTCAATGGAGAAAAACCTGGCTCCGATCAGAGGCTCTGTGTTGGCGCAGTATGGCAAATCTTCTACCCAGATGACCATTGTGGTCGGGATCATCCGCAAGATCAGATCTACGAAACTCACCAAGCCTCCGGTTGATCCCACGAATCCGGCATCCAAACAGGCTGTCAGCGACTCACAGAGATCTTACGGTTCAGCGACCCAGTTTTTTAACGATCTGGTCAATGCGCTGGAAAACTTTCCCAATTATGCACCTTCCAACGAAAAGATCCGGGTGCCGGCGCTAAAAGAGCGATTCGACAAATTGCACAAGCTGAATAACGATGTGATCTCCTCTACCCAGGATATGCAGGTGGCAGTTGCAGATCGTAAAGCGCTGTTTGAAGATTTGAAAGACAGAACTCAAAGGATCAAATCTTATGTCAAAGCACAGTATGGTGTTAAATCCCAGATATATAAAGCGATCAAAGGATTGAAATTCTGAGTTCGGGCTTTTATAGCGCGTTCAGGCCTGTTTCCATCGGCGGTGAAACAGGCCTTTTTTATGCTGTTTTTGGAATTTCCCGATAAGCCTGATGTCATTCATAAGCCGGTTTATGAATGATCGCAATTATATTGCGCATGCGCCAATGATGGTCCCGGAGTCAGACAAGTCAGGTGACGGAAAAACTTTGCCGGACAAGCTTCGACCGGAAAGTGGAAGGATTTTCGTGCCATGTCGTTCCGTTCGGGTAAAAAAAACGTAATTGTTTAGCTCAATAGTCTTAAGACTAAAAGACTTTTGAGCTAAATAATTACACCATTTTAACAAAAATAAAGCGGAAACCGTGCGGGAATATCCGGCTTCCGCATGATTTGTTTTAATTGTCAGAGCTTTTATTACCTGACTATAATTTTTTGTAGTTATTTAGTGTCTTAAAAATTGAATTCATGCATTTTTTGGATGAACTTTTAAGAAAGTTGATGAAAAATTAATGCTCTCAGAATATTTACCCAGTAGGATGTAAATCCAACGGGGTGAACCCTGTAGGATATATATCCAACGAGGTTCTAAATCATTTTCCTCTTTGGTTCTGGCTCGTCCAGGTTAGGTGGAACAGTGTTACATCCCTTTTTCTACAATTCAAAATGGTCACCAAA
>DDTL01000005.1 GCA_002344345.1 Saprospiraceae bacterium UBA2365 | reverse complement strand
AAAATCAACAAACCGGACTTTTCGCAGTAGACTCAAAGTTTATTTTATATTATTTTGAAATATCTAAAATAACAGTTCTCTGATTTTTTAGTTTATGAAAATATATAAATTTTATATTAATAATGATTAGATTTCAAAATTATTGAGTGAATTGTCTTGATTTGACATTCAGCCTGATTGATTTTGAGAGTCAGAAAGCTATCAAATTCGGGGCTAATTCTGAAGGATTTGAAACGATTTTGTCCACTACTAAATTCAGTAATCAAACGGATTTTAATAAAGGAATAACAATTACACCAATTTATATTATTGTCAAAAGAAAAATCCCGGATTTTTGGGAAAGAAATTTGATTATATTTACATGAGAAATTTCACTTAAATGAAAGCAATACTTTTAACTCTTTTGTTTATTTCTGTTGAAGGTCTTTTTGCAGCAACCATGACCATTAAAATCAATAATCTGCCTCAAAACCATCCCTGGGAAGAGCCGGTATATATCGCCGGGGATTTCAACAGCTGGAATCCGGGCAGTGAAGCACACAAACTGACCCTGAATGAGGATAATACTTATTCAATTACCCTGTCTGGAACCGGCAAGATCAATTTCAAATTTACCAGAGGTTCATGGGCAAAAGTAGAGAAAGGTGCAAACTGTACAGAGCTGGCAAACCGGACAAGTACTTTTGGATCCATCCAGGAATACACGGCACAGGTAGTGCTGTGGGCAGACCTTTGCGGAGGAAACCATTCTGCACAACCCAATGTTAGTATACTGAGTGACACATTTTATATTCCTCAGCTTGACCGCAACAGGAGGATCTGGGTATATCTGCCACCTGAATACGATGCCAGTCAGCAAAAATACCCTGTTATCTATATGCATGATGGCCAGAATCTCTTTGATGCATTCTATTCTTTTGCCGGCGAATGGGAAATTGATGAAACCCTCAACAAGCTTTTCAATGAAAACGGTCAGAAATGCATTATTGTTGGCATTGATAATGGTGGTACCCATCGTATCAATGAATATTCGCCCTGGATCAACCCGACTTATGGAGGTGGAGAAGGGGATAATTATGCCCGTTTTTTAGTGGAATCGTTGAAACCCCATATTGACAGTTTATTCCGGACATTACCTGAAAGGGAATATACCGGGATCATGGGTAGTTCAATGGGGGCTCTGATATCCTTTTATACCGGAATAAAATACCAGGAAATTTTTAGTAAAATTGGTATTTTTTCTCCATCCTTCTGGTTTTCTCCTCAATGTTATACTTTTGCTGCTCAAACGCCAAAAACAGAGAATATGAAACTTTACTTTCTTGCCGGAGGGCAGGAAAACGGTGTTACCGGGCATTGTATCCGTATGATGGATACCCTTGCAAAAGCCGGATTTACTGAAGAAGAAATGCTATTAAAAACTGTACCCAACGGTCAGCACAGCGAGTGGTTCTGGCGGCAGGAATTCAGGCCTGCTTTTGAGTGGTTATTTTCTCAAAGCACGGGATTGGAAAATGATAAGAAAGGTACCGGTTTTGTCAGCCCATTATTTCCGAACCCTACTTCAGGTTTAGTCTATATCAGGTCTGATCGTGGGTTCAGTGGGGAGGATACCGAGAAAAATGCCTTGCTTAAATCCTTAACAGGTCACTTCATCCACACATTACCATTCCATAAAAATGATGAAATCCTGACTTTTGACTTGTCAGCTTATCCTGACGGACTTTATATTCTAAGCCTACAATTTTCATGTAGACAGGAGAGCCGATTGGTAGTAAAAAACAGTATATTCAATTCACTGAGATGATTACGCTCATGAAGGTCGTGAAATCAAATCAATAATTGAATTGTCATACCATATAAATTTGCAAAAAAACTTGGGTTTTGATATTTGGAAAATAAAAAAAACATCTATTTTTGCACCCTTAATGGATTTTGTCCCATAGTGTAACTGGCAACACGTCTGATTTTGGTTCAGAAGAGTCTAGGTTCGAGCCCTAGTGGGACAACCAAAAATCCCCAACCCTGGTCTGCAAAGATCAGGGTTTTTTAATTGTTTTCTCAAAACACCCAACCATTTTGCCTGTACATTACGTATATACTATTGGATCAGGGTCTAGGTAGAAAAAAACCCTATTGGCCATGTGATCGTTTAGATGGTTTTCCCTGGTCTCGCATTTTGTTTTTACAAAGATTGTTGATCCATATTAAATTATTACATGAAATACTTATTCCTTTTTTGTATACTTCTTATATACGGATTTCAATGTAATCGAACTTTGAAGTACGACGGTTCAGAGAGATACAGGCTAAAAGGCATGGTGACGGATGAGAAAGGATTGCCTTTGAAAGATATTCCCATAATGTTGTACGGAGCATTGCTCTATGAATACAGTGATGATTATTTTGATGAAATTTATGGTATAGAGATCATGTCAACAAAGACCGGTAAGGATGGAAAATTTGAGTTTATTTTCTCCGGTTCGGATGCCAATGGATTTACCTTGTTTATCAATCAATTTAACGATGATCATTATTATACCTATCAGAATCCTCCGGATTCGGGATATCAGGAAAAAGCTGTTTTCTTTAATGTGAGGGCATTTAATGACTTTGATCTGGATGTTACAGAAAATCTGATTTTGAAAAAAGCTGTTAGCCTTACTATTGTATGCCCGGAAAATCCTTCTTCAGAACCCTATTATATTGATCTTCATTATCCTGATTTCGTAAATCTGAATAATGATCAGGATATTAATGTTCGAAGGTTTTTCACTCACGACTGTTCTGAAAGTTCTGTTTTTTTTATACCAGCAAATGGATGGTTTAAGTTTGATATTAGTAGGGCGAATGAAATTTATTCTGACAGTATTTTTATCGGAGAATCACCGGTGGTTTATACCTTAAAACACTGATGTATGAGGTACGTTTATTGTGTTTTCATTATTTTTATTTTCGTGAAGACGGCTTATCCGCAGCAGGATGCATTGCCTTTCAGGACTACTCAAAAATTTAGTTTTTCAGTGCATCAGCCATTCTTTACCGGCAACAATGTTTATGCAGAACACCATGATGAATCAATCGGATATGTTGCCAAAGCAGGTTTTTCTCTTGAAAAGGATTTTTGGGTTGATATCCGGTTCTCTCAGTTTTTGAGCAAGATTACAGATAAACTTGTTATAAACAGTACTTCAACCAACTTCAAGATGTTTGGAATGCAATTTTCTTATGATTGGGAACCGTTCAACCGTTTGCATTTTCTTCCATTGATTTACTATGAAGGAATCATTGCCAAAAATCAGGGAAGGTTTTCAGGGCATGAAGGTGGTTTGGGTTTGGAGTTGGAATATTACGTCATGAAAGACTGGTATTTCTTTGTCGGGGGACAATATTCAAAATTGTTCCTTAATATTTCAGCTCCTTCAGATATAGAAAAAGAATTTTCAAGGGGACAATTTTTCTCCTTTTACATCGGAACAGGTAGTATTTTATGGAATCGTTATTGATTTTTAGTGAAGACCACCTGTCCACTTGAAAAGTTGATATGATTCACAAACATCCTGAGTTCACCGTATGTAAATTCATCACCAGTTTTTTGTTTTAGTTCAGTCAGATTCGCATAGCTGCTCTCTTTGATCACAGTATTCAATCGCTCGATTTTCTCTTGAGTCAAGAGTTCCTCTATCTTTAATTCTCCTTTGAGTACAAATCCAGCCAGGTGACTCTCGATAGTCGATATTACCAAACCTCTTTGTTTGGCAATTTCCTCAGGTTTTAACCCGGATTTGAATAATTCAAGGGTAATTCGGAATGTTTCTCCTTGTACCTGTTTGGCTTTTTCTATTGGTTTTTCTTCTGGTGTTTCCAGGGGTAATCCTTTTTCCACACAGTATTCTGTCACGATTTCAAGTATTTGCTGACCGTACAATCGCAACCTGACTTTCCCGACACCATGTACAGATTTAAGTCTGGAATAATTGGTTGGCAGGATTTCGCAGATGTCGTAAAGGGTAGCCTGAGGGAAAACCTGGAAGAGGTCGATCTTTTCCAATTCGGCAATATTACTACGAAATGCACGTAACCGGTTGAAAAGTTCGGGATGACTGGAGACATTTCCGAGATTTTTTTGTTCTGCCGGTTTAGCGGATTTGGTTAATGAAGCTTTTGCCCTTAATTGAAGATATTTGTTTATGTCAAATCCTTGGTTTAAGCCCTGAAAACAAAAGATTTTTTCATGGATAAAATGCTCAATTCGTTCCAGCTGCCTGGAAAAATCTTTTTTTATTTCCTTGTTGTCAGTCGTAAAAATCAGTTTGTCAAAAGGTTCCTGCAAATTTTTGGTCGTATAATCCTGATAATACCCAATAGCCTTATTTATGCGTTCGCCAATGAACGGATCCTGATCTGGAAGAACGTGACTGGTAGATTTATTCAGCAATTGTTTCTCAAAGTTTTCACTTATTTCCTTTAAATGTCCTTCTATGCAATTCTTCATAGATGACAACACTTCGAGGAAATTTCCTTTAAGAATCTGTGGATTTTTGTAGGCCAGATTGAGTGCATTGTTTATAGGTGTAATCAAAGGAATGTAATCAAACAATTCTTTGATCATTTTGAGTTGATATTGTTTTTTGGCTTCCCGCGCAACTTTTTCATCCGGCAATCTTTCCCTGATCAGAGAACTGAATCCTGTAACCCGTTGATCGTTAATCACGGAATGTTTGAATATTCGCGACTTAAGAACGATTCCTTCCAGTGTTTTACATCGGGAAAGTGCAACATAAGTCTGACCGTGAGCAAAAGCCGCCTGTGCGTCAATGATAGCTTTCTCAAAGGTAAGTCCCTGACTTTTATGAATGGTGATCGCCCAGGCGAGTTTCAACGGTATCTGCTCGAAAGTACCGATGATTTCTGTTTCAATTTGCTGGTTGGAAGGGTTGATGGTATAGCTGACATTTTCCCAGATCTCAGTTTTAACCTGGATAGGATCTGATCCATCCTTGCATTGTACTAAAACATTGTCCCGGTTGAGTTCCAGCACAATGCCAATTTTACCGTTGAAATACAGCTTTTCTTCAGATGAGTCATTTTTGATGAACATTACCTGCGCGCCTGATTTGAGTTCGAGCTTTTCTGCTGTTGGATAGGCATATTCAGGGAAAGAGTCTTTGATGTTGGCTGTGTAGAACTGAGACTTTGTGGATAGTTTCTTTAGTTCTGAGTCATTGATCTGTTCAGCCTGGTAATTATGGGTGGTCAATGTGATAAATCCTTCCTCCGGATCAGGTATGAAATTCGGATTGAAACGGGCATTGAGCAGATTCATAGTTTGATCTGACAATTGCCCATTACGCACTTGTTCAAGAATGTCTATAAAAATTCTATCTTCCTGGCGGAATATCTGAGTCAGTTCGATATTGATCATTTCCGCCTCACGATAAGCATAGCTGCTGAAAAAATAAGGAGTATCGTAATGGGGTGCAAGCAATTCCCATTCGTCCTGTTTGGCTACCGGAGCCAATTGTTGAATATCACCTATCAATAATAGCTGTACGCCACCAAATGGTTTGAACTTATTTCTGTATCTCCTTAGAATGGCATCTATGCCATCCAGGAGATCAGCACGAACCATACTGATTTCGTCAATGACGAGTAAGTCCATGGTTCGGATGATATTGATCTTGGTAGACCGCATTTTGCGTTGAAAAAGCGCGTCTGTATTTCCATCAGGAACGATCGGGCCAAAGGGCATTTGAAAAAAGGAATGTATGGTTACGCCCTTTGCATTGATTGCTGCTACTCCTGTGGGTGCAACAATCACCATTCTTTTGGGCGATTCAGCTTGTAATTTTTTCAAAAACGAAGTCTTTCCCGTTCCGGCTTTGCCCGAGAGGAACACATGTTTGTCCGTATTTTCCACAAAATCACGTGCAAGTGCCAATTCAGGATTTGTCATAGGAACAAAATTAAGGGTAAAAGGTGAATAATGCATCTAAAAATGTTTGAAAAAGGTGAACTTATTCTATTTAAGATGCTAAAATACGGATAAAATACGGAATAAAAAAATTTATTAAAAAAGAACAGTAATACTGAAAGTGTCGGAGTTAGTATTAGAAAACTCCGGCTTTTTAAAAATTGAAGGAAATGACTGGCAGATCAGAACATTCTTTTGATTTAGAAATGTCAGGCATCCGAATGAATTTTGTTGGGAATTCAATTAAAAAATGGCTTGAATAATTTATGAAGAACTGCTTCAATTAACTAATAGATAACATTGTGTTTTGAATCGTCAAATCTAATTATGTTTTTAATATTTAAGGGTTTATTTTGATATAGAGAAATCAGGAAAATTTAAATAACTGTTTTGTCAAAGCTTGCAGGGACTATAATTTCAACCTTGGTTCCAGGTCTGGGATTTCCGGGAAAAGCTTCAGAAACAATGATACTGGTTTTTGTATTCATCTTTTTTCCGAGAATTTCCAATCTTTTTCTAGTAATATCCATACCTATTTTAAGATGATTTTTTTTATGACTTTTTTGTTTGGATGCTTGTTCTACACCAATTCCGTTGTCCTGTATAATGATTTTAAGTTTTTGATCTCCAAGGTGAATGAATTCAATATTGATCTGCCCGTCAGATTCAATATCTGCCAGTCCATGCCAGACAGCATTTTCAACGATAGGCTGGAGAATCATGGTAGGCAACATTAATTCATCATCAATAGATATATCTTTGACGATTTCAAAACTAAACCTGTAATTCATTCTAAGTTGTTCCAGCTCGAGATAATTTCTCAATCGTTCAATTTCTTCTTCAAGGTCTATCAGGCTGGTTTTGGTTGCATTAAGATTTTGTCTGATCAGTTTGGCGAACTGGGCAAGATAATTTCCGGCATCGGTAGGCTTGTTTTTCAGGACATAACTTTGAATGGATGCTAAAGCATTAAAAATAAAATGAGGATTCATCATGAGTTGAAGCGCTTTTTGTTCAAGCAGTAGAATTTGATTTTCAGTTGCCTGTTTTTTCAACATAGCTTTTTGTAACTGATTGAAATACCAGAAAAGCAGAACAAAGATAAAAATTGAACCAAAAAGATAAAAAACAGGATGTTGGACCAACGTGGGGCGAATTTGAATACTGTACGAAAGTTCATTGCTCCAGTCAGAAGAAGGTAATTTCACTTTAAATTTAAAAGTATAATTTCCGGGACGAAGATTTTGATAATTTATGTTATGTTCTGAACCGGTATTCCAGGTTTTGTCAAGTCCTTCCAAAATATATGCATATTGAACTTTTGAAGAGTTAAATCTGATATTTCCAAGATTGAATTGGAATTTATTTTTTCCTTTGAGGGTAGATTGTTTTATTGCCTGGGAAGCGGGTAATTCATTGATCAAAATACTTCTGAAGTAGGGTATCGGAGCACTTGACAGATTATTTATTAGGTGCTTTAAGGGTATGAAACTCATGCCGTCATCACTCGAAACAATCAATTCTTTCCTAGCAATTAGTAAATGATGAATATTGTTGAAAGAAAGTTCAAGGTTTTTTAATTCAATGCTGGAAGAATTATCGAATGTTGCCGGAAGTGAAAAGAAATATATTTGAGCATTTGTTGCAAAAAATACCCAGGGATTTTTAAAAGCTATATATTTTATTTGTTGATCCAGGCTTGGAGTAAAGGCAGATGACAGGCTGAAGATTTGTTGACCGTTGAATAAATAAATACTGTCGCCTCCGATATTAAACAATTCTAATTGGTCTATCAGGTTAATATGTTGTCTAATGATTTTCCCTTTGAATTTTTCAAGTGGTTTGTGAGGGAAAAGCTTGCCATTTAGAAATTTGTAAATTCTTTTGCCATTTACAAAAATCTGGTCTTTGGGATTATAATAGATACCATAGAAACGTTCAAATGTAAATTTATTTACCTGTTTATCTTCGAGGGATTGATTTTGATGAAACTCAATGATTTCTGTTGGATAAAACGCTAAAACTCTGTCTTTTTTGGAATTAACAGTAAAAAATTTTATTAAATGTTTTCCGGTTTCAAGAGTTTGGTGTTTTACAAGACCTTTATCAAGGGAAGTGTTTATAAATTTTCTTATGAAAAAGTTGGGTTGTCCAAGGACTACAGTATTATTGTTTAGTTCTTCGATTTGAGTTAAATTTCCATGATCAAAATTTATACCGGAATCATAGACTATTTTTTTCTTTATATAAAATAATTTTTGGCCATCAGAAGCCCAAACGCCGTCGAATTTACTATAATTAGTACATTTAATTCCTTTTTCGGCAAAATTCTTAGTTGATAAATGAAAGTGCTCATTCAAATAAGAACTAATCTTGTATAAGCCATCCCCTAATGTACTTACCCAAATATTATTTTCATGGTCCTGAATGATATTTTGAAAAATCGGGCCGTTAATTTGGAATGTTAGTTTTCCTCCTTTTAGATAATATAGCCTCGAATTCATAGATATCCAGTAATGTCCCTGATTATCTTGAATAACATCATTAATTAATTCATCCTCAGTCCTTTCAGGTGTAAAAAGTGTATCGACAATTTTAAAATCTCTGAATTTATAAAGTACTAGTTTTCTTGGTGCCTTTTGATAAACTTCTGCGAGCAACTCGGAATCATTTTTTGAGAAAACCCGTGCTGTATAGAAAGATTCGTTTACTGATTGAGGTATTTCACCAAGCCTTTTACTTTTAAACAATCCCCCGGAAGAAAAATAATAAAATTCATTATTTTGAATTTTTAAATATCTTAAAGATCTATGGTATAGAGGCTTATTGTTTGTATCATATCCTGAAAACCAAGTTGGAATTTTTTCTTTATAAACAAGATTGTTATTTTTTAAAATGTAAACATCTCCGAACGAATTATCATAAAAGTACAATGACCTATCATTGTCCTCAAACATCTTTCTGAATACATAAGGGCTTTGTAGGGAATCAAGAAATGGCGTGTTTTTGCCAGAGTATATCCTGCCTTTGTAATAGTAATTAAAAGTTCCGTTAAAATTGAACAACCAGATCCTTCCCTGAGAATCTTCCTGAATATGAATAACCTCACTCGTATTTAACCCGTCTTTGGATGTGTAATACTTGAAATTTGTTCCATCATACCGTGCTACTCCGGCATCTGTTGCCAGCCATATGAATTTTCTGCTATCTTGAAAAACCCTGTAAACATTGTTTGAGGGAAGGCCGTTGGATGTAGTATAGTGTTGTATATAAGGATTTTGTGTTCCGGCTTCAACTAAAAACAAGAACACTATTTTTAATATGAATAATATCCTGAATACCACCAATCTCAGGTAATAATTTTTGCAAAATTGCTAACTACATTTTTAAAGTCAATTATTTTCCGTCTTGAAATATCCAGCTTGGCCCCGTTTTGCATTTCAGCAAAAGTACCCTGATAATTGGAAAAACCTTTTAAGTAATTTAAATTTATCAGGTAGGATTTGTGAATTCTAAAAAATCTGGTGCCTTCAAGTATTTTGTCAAAATCCCCCAGTGTCCTGGTCGCTGTTAACTTTTCTTTTGTGTTTAAATGTAATAAAGTGTAATTTCCATCAGCCTCAAAATATATTACATCTTCCAGTTGGACCAATCTAAACCCAAACGGCTCCGGAATGGTAATTTTTTCAACTAAAGAACCTTCAACATCCACCTGTTGATGCAAATTTGCTATGGAATCCAGATAGGTATCCATTGCTTCAGGTTTGTTTCGGCGAAGTTGCAGATATTGTATAGCTTTGGTTACAGCTTCCTTTAATTCTGTCGCATTTATGGGTTTAAGTAAATAATCAACAGCATTTGCCTTTAATGCTTTCAATGCATATTCCTGATAGGCCGTCACAAAAATGACCGCATATTCGCTTGCATCAATACTTTTTAAAAATGTAAACCCATCTTCAGAAGGCATGGAAATATCAAGGAAAATAATATCCACATCATTTTCTTCCAATAATTTCCTTCCACTGGCTGCAGAATTTGCCATACCACAATATTTGATCTCAGGACAATTGGACTCCAAATGTACCTTCATCGCTTCACGGATATGAAATTCGTCATCAATTACTATTGCGTTGTATCTGTTCATGGAAACAAATATAATCTTTCAAAAAATTATTTTAGGTCATAAATGAAAAAAAGTACATTCAATTCAGAGATCGTAATTAAACTTAAATAAAAGGGGTATCAGCACACTCATTTGGCACGTTTTAATAACGGATTTAATCCCCTAAAAAAATAGACGGTCAATACAACAACAAACATAGAAATAAGTGATTGTAGTAACATGACTTCATGCATTCCAACTAAATCTTTTAAATACCCGATCCAAACATTTCCCAGGGCCAGACCCGCTCCGAAATGGAAACTCAATATCAATGACTGAGCAGTTGTGCGTAAATGGGAAGGTGTTTGTTTCTGAACATATTCAACCACACCGATGAGAAAAAATGAAATGGTAAAACCATGAAAAAGTCCAATCAAAATAGCCATTTGAGGATCATGGGTCAAACCATATAACACCATTCTGAGTATCGAAACCAACATGGCAACAATGATGACTTTTTCCGGCCCAGCCTTTTTTAGAAACCTGATACCCAAAAAGAAAAGGGGAATTTCAAAAAAAGCCTGAACTGCAAACGCTAATCCGATTTGACTCTGAGTAGCGCCAATTGTAGTAAAATACAAATTGATAAAATAATGTAACGGGGATATAGATATTCCAAATATTAAAATTAACAGGAAAACATTTCTAAGTCTGGAGTTTTTATAAAAAAAAGCCAGACTGTTCAGATTAACACCAATTTTATCAGCCTGATGATTTTTATTAACTCTTCCAATTATAAAAATAGACACAAACAAAAGCAACATAGATGAAAGTGTAAAGATGCTTTCACTTTTCCAATTTGAAAGGTATCCCGTAACCAAAGCGCCTGTTGCAAAACCAAATGAACCCCACAACCTGAATGTTCCATAGGCTTGACGGTCTCCTCCGTTTAACTGATTCAATGCTATCCCATCTACCACAGCATTGATAGGTTGGTTAAAAATGGATAATCCAAACATCATCAGTGCGATTAAAACAAACCCTGAAACACTTCCCAAAAAATAAATCAAACACCCCGAAATGATAGAAAGTACCATTAGTATCAGGTAACTTCCATAACGATCGCTTAAAACACCGCCTAAAGGAATTACAATTATTGAGGTTGAAACATAAATAGCATTGATCACACCGATCTCAAGACCACTGAATCCCGATTGTTCAAGATAAACATTTAAAAATGAAATCCAAATTCCTAGACTGGAATAAACTAAAAAGTATATTAGTTTTATCTTTGAGCTTGCAGCCATTTTGTTGTATAACATTTATGCCGTTGCAAAGTTAACAATTAAGCGGACTCTTGCCAAACACCAATTGCAACCAATATCCTATTCAGGAAATTGATGTTGATTCTTTTGAAAATCATTGAATTGAACCACAAAAAGTTTTGATATAAATGATGTTAATTAAAATTGTCTCTTAAAGCTTGCTATCAAATCAATGAAAGTACTTAGGCACTTAAGAGCCAAAACTAACCAGTATGCTGTTCCTTTCAAATGTTGGTTTCTCTTTTTTTTCATTTCAAAATCTCCGCAAAGCGGCTTTTGGGGGCTTACCCTCAAAAAGCATAGTGTCTTGAAGGTTGAATGGAGGGTTTAATATCATAATTTTAGAGAAATATGATGTGGAAACAAAACCAGACAGAATATTTACCCCGTAGGATATATATCCAACAGGGTGAACCCCGTAGGATGTAAACCCAACGGGGTCGAACCCCGTAGCGATGCGGCTCACTGTTCTTAAAACATTTTTTTCTTTGGTTCCGGATTTTGTCCAGGTTAGAAGCATGCTTATCAGCATTTTCAATCAAAAACTTCAGCGATTTTTGGATACGGATATTCAGGTACGCATTTCATGCGTAGTTTGTGAGTCAGTATTTGTGGTTCAATAAAGCGCCTTGCCTTGACGGCCAAGTATTTATTTTCAGAGATCAGTATAATTATTAAACAACTTCAATATAATAATTATCGATTATTCAATTATTTTGTAGATTTAATAAAAATTTCTCTTGTGAAATATTTAATGAAAAACGAAAAAAATAAAACAGCCATTTTTTTGATCCTCACTTTTGGTATCAGTTACCTGATCGCAGGCTTGTTTTACCTGTCTGATATGCCTTATAACAGTATTTACGGTATTATTTTTGCAGTAGTGTATATGTTTGTTCCTGCTTTCGCTACCTTACTGGTTGAGAAATTAATCTATAAAACGGAAATCATTGATTCACTTTTCATAAGGTTTAAATTCAATAAATGGTTCATTATTTCCTGGCTCATACCTCCAGTCCTGGCATTTTTAACTTTTGCCATCAGTCTGTTGTTGCCAAATATTGGCTATTCTGCAGATATGGAAGGTATGTTTACACGATTTTCATCGATGATGACACCAGAACAATTGGCACAAATGAAAAGCTCTGTGGAGGATCTTCCTGTTCATCCTGTTTGGATTACATTAGTTCAGGGACTTTTAGCAGGACTGACCATTAATGCAATAGCCGGATTCGGAGAAGAGCTAGGCTGGAGAGGTTTCCTGGTTAAACAATTTGAAGGTATGAAATTCATACCGGCCTCATTGTGGATTGGTTTTATCTGGGGAATCTGGCATGCTCCTGTGATTCTGATGGGACATAATTATCCGGAACACCCAATTCCTGGCATTTTTATGATGATCTTGTGGTGCATACTTTTGAGTCCGGTGTTTTTATATATGCTAATAAAATCAAAATCAGTTATTGCAGCTTCAATAATGCATGGGACGCTGAATGGAACTGCCGGAATTGCTATTTTAATGGTTGTAGGGGGTAATGATCTGACAGCGGGTGTTACTGGCTTGGCGGGATTTCTCGCTTTATTGATCATTATTGCACTTATTTTCATATATGATTTTTTTATCGTCAGAGAAAAAATTATTTTGAAAATGCTAACATTGAAAACAGAAAATGAGGAAATATGGCCCAAAACCTTAGATAAAGAATAAGATACAATTTATTACCTATTCAAAACCAAAACTCATGAAATCAAAAATTTTATTCGTTTTTTTATTGGTTGTGACCAGTTTTTTACCTCAGTTGAAAGCTGATTCTCCATTGACATCAACCAATTTTTGTACTGCATATCAACATGAAGGAGTAGTAGTTTATGCATCAAAAACAAAAGGCATTCTAACTCCTGAAATCATTCAATACCTCATGGCAAAAAAGAAACCTATAGATGTCAAAATGGCTGTGATCAATCAATTAGGATGGAATATGGACGGGAAAAATAACGCGGATATTTTCCTGGCGTATTTGCTAGAGAAAAAGAAATACAAAGATCTTGAAGATTTTACCGAAAATGGAAAGGACTACGAATTATTATGTTTTGCCTACCTGAAAGCTTTGGACAATTACTTTGAGGTAGGTGAGGCGTTTTATTTCGCACAAAAAGCACTATATAAAAATCAAAAAAGCTACACGTTCAATATAATATATGGTTTGATCAATGCACAAAGGGAATTTGACAATGACTGGTGCGAGGTATATCAGACAACTGATCGTGTAAGAAAAGATTCAACTTTGAATTTAGATATGCAGGACGATGCAAAAAAGATCATTTTCGAGTATATGGATATGTATGCCGAGTATTGTCCCTGATCTTTTGTTTTATCAAAATTAGTAATAATTATTGGTTACTTAGTGTAGAGGGGTAACCCCAAATATTTTTTTCATAAAAAAAAGTTCATTGAAGGCAACGTTTCAACGTATAAATACGTTATTTGTTTGATAAATACGTTTAAACGTTGTTTATTTTTAGAAAAAACTGAAATAATGATGCATTTAACAAAAACTGAAGAGGAATTGATGCAACTATTCTGGAAATATGGATCTTCTACCATAAGTGCTTTGATCGATCGGATGAAAGCGCCAAAACCGCCACATTCGACTGTTTCAAGTCTTGCCAGAATCCTGGAGAGAAAAGGTTTTTTGGCTCATAATACTTACGGGAGGACTTTTGAATATTTTCCAATTGTTCAAAAACAAGAGTATCGAAAGAATTCTATTTACAGATTAGCAGCTTCTTACTTCAACGGATCAGTCGAAGAAATGGTTTCTTTCCTGGTAAAGGAAAAAAAGATTGACCGAAAAACGCTGGAAAATCTTATTGATGAACTTGAAAATAACGAATCATGATCACTTTTATCATCCATTCAGGTATGATTTGGGCTGTAATCCTGGGACTTTATTACCTGGTATTCAGAAGATTCACTTTTTTTAAAATCAACAGAATGTATCTGATCACTTCGCTGATCATTGGATTGATCATTCCCGTATTGGATGTACAGCAATTTTTTTTATCAAATGATATATACTCAATTGTCATTGATCCTGTTGTAATCACGGGTTTTGGAAATGAACAACAAAATGGATCATTCAACTTGCATAATACCGATCAATGGATTATACGTACTTTAATGGTATTATGGATATTGATTTCTTTGGGAGCATGTTGGCGATTTGTCAACAGTATTTATAAAATTTATCGAATAATCAATATTAGTGAAAAGCAGGTTAAGGAGGGCTATACTCAGGTATTATTGAAAAACCATTCCGCACCTTTTTCTTTTTTCAGATACATTTTTATTTATGATCAACGCAAGGGGAACGATCATTTTGAAACATTGCTGGCTCATGAAAAAATACATGTCGACCAAAAACACTCATTGGATATTCTTTTAACAGAAATATTAAAAATATTTTTCTGGTTCAATCCCCTGGTATATCTGTACAAAATAGCCATTGCAGAAAATCATGAATTTATCGCAGATGAGGGAGCATCGGGAACAACCCGGAAATCCTACAGCCATTTACTTATTCAGATTGCAGAATTGAACCCATACCGTTTGCCTGTAAATTCTTTTATTCAATCACCAATTCAAAAACGTATTAAAATGATGTACAAAAACAGATCCAAACCATTTTTCAAAGTGATTTACCTGTTGGCGCTACCCATGGTATTTGCGTCATCACTACTTGGCTTTGAATCCCGCGCTGCTGACATGGTTAACCTTCCAGTCAATGGTGTTAGCTTCGAACAAAAGGATACACTTCCTGTACCACCACCGCCACCGCCACCGCCACCAAAACATAAGAAAAGTGTAGCTCCACCACCGCCACCACCGCCACCTCCGCCGCCACCTCCGCCGTCAGTTTCAAAGGACAATGAAGAGGTTTTTCAGGTTGTGGATGAAATGCCTCTTTTCCCGGGAAGTGGAAATTTTCCAGGTGAACAGGAAAAAAAACAGGAATATTCACTGCAAAAACTTATGGGATTTGTCGGAACTCAACTTAAATACCCCGAGGAAGCAAGAAAAAAGGGTATCCAGGGTACAGTAATCGCACAATTTGTTGTGAAAAAAGATGGCAGTATAGGCAAACTAAAAATCATCCGGGATATCGGTGAAGGTTGCAGTGATGCGGTGATGGCTGTCCTGAAAACCATGCAGGAACTTCCTGAAAAATGGACCCCAGGCAAACAAAATGGTCTGGCTGTCAATGTGATGTACACACTGCCAGTTAAGTTTGCATTGGATGACAAACCAAAATCTTCTAAATAGAAAAATCCAAAAGTAAAGGCGCTCTAAGGCGTCTTTACTTTTTTTGAAATAAGAAAGTCATTCCTTAACCCGGAAAATCCTGCATTTTGATCCCTGCAGGCACTTTGAATATGTCCTCAGGTATTTTGACATTTTCCTGTATGTCAACAGCTTCCATGTCATAGAAATCATTTTTCATCTTCAGCGGAACGCCATTGTAATACCATAACCGTGTTTTCATGGCAGACTTGCCGGAAGGATCCGGCAGTTCGATGACCAAGCAGTTTTTCCCCAGTACCGCTTCCTCTCCTACGATCTTGCCACCACTTTCCTCTATTTTTTGACGGAATGTAGCGTCATCTTCCGCGCGGATGATCTCAGATTGATTTTCATTCAGAATACTTGACTTACCGGCTTTATAACCGGTTTTCTGTTCCAGATTGATCAGCCATGCTTCATCATTCACAATGATGGTCAGGTCATGGGATTTCATGCTTTTACCCATCAGGTTGCTTTCTGATTCGGTTTCTATGGCCATCCGGTCATTCACCATATCAATCCACTGGGTGGAGGTGGATACATTTTCCAGATCCTTGTATCTGACTTCGGTCTTGAACTGAACGATGTATGTTTTGGCTTTTACATCATTCATGACTTCTTTCTGGGGAGCATCGGGATCCATATTACCGCCTTTTTGTTTGCATCCACCTAAAATAATTATCATTGTAGCCAGAAAAACAAAAAAATATTTTTTCATTTTATTTTTTAATTGATTTACAATATTTTAAACAAATACTATCTTTTTCTTCGAGCTCCCGGATACCAGCTCAGCGTCACCACACCAGTCAGATTATAGTTTCTGTCAAAGGTTTCAATAAACAGATCTGTCAGCCTGGAGTCCGGCTCCCAGCTTAATGACCCATAGCTCACGCCAAAGGACAGCTTGAACGGGTTCATCCTGATCCCCAGGTGGCCGTACAATCCATAATCTATCTGACTGACATACAACTCGTTTTCGAGGAATTCCTCCGGGGAAAGTATAAAGAAATTTGCCGGTCGCTCTTCATTGACCACTTCATCCGGAAATGGATAACCGTAGTTCTCATATTTAATGGTATAATCTGCAACTTCTTTTCCGTTCAACCCGTAACCTGCATATCCGCCAAAACCCAGCTCAACCAGTTGGCCAATAGTGAATGTTGGCACCAATGACAGTTCCACATACGCCAGCCTGGTTTCAATAAACCCGTCAGCGATGATCTTTCCCTCAAAAGAGGTATCAGAGGAAATATCGGTATCCGCAATAATGGCATCCATCCATTTACGCATATCGATCTTATCCCCTTTGCCTTTGTATAGGGCATTCATTTGAAGTGAAAAGATCTTTCCCATCCTCCAGTCGAAACCGATACCACCTGCCAGAACAAACCGGTAACTAAGTTGTGGCGGAGGTACAATGCTGTTGTACTCATAGCGGCAGGTTGAAATTCCTCCTCCGGCAGTAAGGCCGAATAGAAAATGATGTTTTGATTCCTCCTGTGCATTGGCTTGATTAGCCATAAGAACACAGAGTATTGTCAAAAATAAAATAAAATTTAAATTTTTCATTTTTTGGATTTTTCTGATGGAGAAAAACGTTAATCCCATTTAACATAATTGGTTGAGAATTCTATTTTTTCAATGTTCTCTTTTACCAAGGATTCGTATTCGGGATGATTTTGATTAGGATTTTCTCCAAAAATTATCGTCTTTAAAGTCACATGAAAATTTTTAGGACCACTCTCCAGAAAACCATTTAATTCAACCTTGATTTGATCCTTTGTAAAATAATCATAACTAATATATTCGTTTTCTGGAATCTCCTTGAAAAATATTGTTCCAACATGATCATATATTTTTTTACTTCCAATATTTTTTACTTCATAGATGTAACCATAGTAAGAGTGTACATATTCAGCTCCCAATTCCTTTTCCTTTATTTTGATATTTATTCCTATCGCACCATATGGGCATGAATTACTAATATGAAAATTCGATTCAAAAGGATTTGAAGAATGATTGAATTCAAAAAAAATTTCATGGTGAGAGAAAAAGTTTTCATCAATTCTATATTTATAAAATGCAGGGTGCTGATCCGGATACCAGATTTTTGATTCAACCGTTTCATACTGGCAATGTTCATCATCAAAAAGGTCACATCCTTTGAAAAGGACCAGCAGAAAGGTAAGTGCCAGAAAATAAAATAGATTTTTGAAAAGCGATTTAAGCCAATTGATGAGGTTTATACAATTCATTTTTGCAAGTTTTGATTTTAAAAAACCACGTCTGCAATATCCACCTTCCGGGAAAAGGTTTGTCCACCAAAAATCATTCTGCACAAAGTTACTTCAAATAACAATTCATGTCAATGGTTGCCCTGAATCCCTGTATTATTTTATTTATACTTCAAAAACTGTCACATTTTTACATGTATTAACATCTTTAAAATCCAGGATATATTTTAAATTGTCCCAATTGTATTGACATAAAAGTGAATTTATTGAATTTCGAATGCTTCAAAGCATGTAAACTTTAGGGGATTCTTTGTTTATTTTATTTAAATTTTTAATATTGTTTTATAATCCAAATACCAATTTTGAAACCAATTAATAATACTATGATTCACATCAAATCTTTAAATCTGCTGGCAATATTCAAAGCAATCATCCTAATTTCCTTTTTTCTCTTTTCACTTGTTTCTTATGCTCAGGTAGAGAATAAGATTGATATCAGACTGAAAAAGTATTCTCCCGAAGTGGAGCAAAAGATTGTTGTCATTTTAAAAGAACAGGCAGATGTTTCAATGGCCGGTTCCATCCACGGAAAAGACGCAAAAGCCCGTTTTGTATTTCATAAATTGTTGATGACAGCAGAGGAAAGCCAACGTGAATTGGTTGAGCTGTTAAATGCGAGATCGATCGATTTCAGAAGTTTTTATATTGTGAACATGGTGGCATTGAAGGCAGATTTGGATTTAATAACGGAATTGGCTGCTTTACCTTATGTGAAGGAAGTATTGGAAGACAGTTCATTTAAATTGGAAGATAGCCCGGAAGAAGACAGAAATGATCCCGGATTGAGGACAGTAGAATGGAATATCACCAAAATAAAAGCTCCAGAGGTTTGGGCTATGGGCCACCTCGGCGAAGGTGTAGTAATAGGCGGTCAGGATACAGGTTATAAATGGGACCACGTTGCATTGGTCAATAAATACAGGGGTGGTACCAACGATCATGATTATAACTGGCATGATGCCATACATGAAATTGATTCCCATAATACAGGTTCGAATCCTTGTGGCTTAAGTATTCCTGCCCCATGTGATGACAATAACCATGGTACACATACTATGGGGACCATGACTGGAGATGATGGATTAGGCAATCAAATCGGAGTTGCTCCAGGTGCTAAATGGATTGGCTGCCGGAATATGGAGCGCGGATACGGTACGCTCACCACATACAATGAGTGTTTTGAATGGTTTCTTGCGCCCTATGCCTATGAGGATGAACCGGCAGATGGAGATCCAACCAAAATGCCACATGTGATCGCCAATTCATGGGGTTGTCCTGCTACAGAAGGTTGCAACGTTACAAATTTCTCTATCATGGAAATGGCATTGAATAACTTACGAGCTGCCGGCTGTGTTATTGTTGTTTCAGCGGGAAATTCCGGTAGTAGTTGCGGTTCAGTGAATACCCCTGCAGCTTTCTTTAACGGAAGTTTTAGCGTCGGCGCTACTGACAGCAATGATAACATTGCAGGTTTCAGTAGTCGGGGTCCGGTAACCACAGATGGAAGCTACAGGTTGAAACCTGAAATATCAGCACCGGGAGTTGGTGTCCGCTCTTCGGTAAAAAATGGCGGATATGCTTCCAACAGTGGAACCAGCATGGCGGGACCACATGTTGCAGGTGTTGTTGCGCTCATGATATCTGCCAATCCAAATTTAGCTGGAGAAGTAGACAAATTAGAAGAAATCATAGAACAAACTGCACTTACCCGCACAAGTACCCAAAACTGTGGATCCGTATTGGGAAGCTCCATACCGAATAACACCTTTGGATATGGGAGAATTGATGCTCAGGCAGCTGTAAACAGAGCAAAGAACGAATTATTTGTTCCTATAATCAAAATTGACCAATTTGGATACCGGCCGCAGGATGCAAAAATAGCCATTTTATCAGATCCTCAAACCGGGTATAATGCTGCAGACAGTTATACTCCCGGATCAACTATAGTCGTCAAAAATTCAAATACTTTCGAGATTGTTTATTCAGGTTCTCCGGTAGCCTGGAATGGAGGTGCAACAAACGATCAAAGCGGGGATAAGGTTTGGAGATTTGATTTTTCTGAATTCACTACGCCGGGAACTTATCATATTGCAGATGGAAGCAATGGACAAATACGGTCTGAGGATTTTGAAATCCGGGAAGACATTTATAATGAAATCATCAGGACAGTTTTTAAATCATTTTACTATCAGCGATGTGGAACAGCAAAAACGGCTCCACATGTCCATGAAGGCTTTGAGGATGGAATCTGCCACAGCCAGGACATTAATGCCAGGTATATCAATGATGAATTCAATACCAGTCTGTATAAAAACATGAGTGGTGGATGGCACGATGCCGGTGACTACAACAAGTATATCAACTTTGCCTATAAGCCCGTCAATGATCTGCTCTTTGCTTATGAGATCAATCCTCAGGCCTGGGCTTCAGATGATCTGGGGATCCCCGAATCAGGTAACGGTATACCTGATCTTTTGGATGAAGTAAAATATGAGTTGGATTGGTTTATGAAAATGCAAGACAATGACGGAGGAATATATTGTGTTTTAGGTGTTAAAAACCATTCTTCAGCAAGTCCTCCTTCCGCTGATGGTGCAATCAGGTATTATGGACCTAAAACCACTTCCGCTTCGTATACGGCTGCGGCAGCATTTGCTTTTGCAGCCCTTCAATTCAGAAAAATAGGGGTTTCTGCAGCGCAAAATTATGCTACGTTATTGGAAAACAGCGCGTTGAAAGCCTATAACTGGGCAATAACCCATCCCGGTGTTACATATTATAATTCAGGTATAGTTGCAGCAGGAGAACAGGAAGTTGGAACCTATGATGTCAACATGAGACAGCTAATTGCAGCTATTTATTTATATTCCCTTACAGGAAGCAGTACATATAAAAATTATGTTGAAAGCAACTATGCTTCATCCCATTTACTCCAATGGGGGTTCGTATATCCATTTGAGAATGTCACACAGATCAGTTTGCTTTATTACAGTTCATTGAACGGGGTAAACACCTCAGTGTCTACAGCCATAAAAAATGCATACAGAAATTCAATGGATTACTATACGGATAATTTTCCGGCATATCAGAATGATCTGGGGGCTTATTTAGCTTATGTTGCAGCCAATAATATCACCTGGGGAAGCAATGAAACCCAGTCCAATATGGGAAATTTATTTCAGGCTTATCATCATTTTAACCTGAATTCTTCCAACAACGAATGGGCTGAAGAAATCATGACTCACTTTGTTCATTATATACATGGAGTCAATCCCATTGGATTAGCTTATATTACCAACATGTCTGATTACGGCGCCAGCCGATCTGCCAACACAATTTATCATGCCTGGTTTACGGATGGGAGTAATTTGTGGGATGATGTACGGACATCAGTTTACGGGCCTGCTCCCGGTTTTATTCCAGGTGGTCCAAATCCTTCATGGCATTTGGATTGGTGCTGTCCAGATAACTGTGGCAGTTCCGAATTCAATGAACTTTGTGTGGACCTGACGCCTCCATCCAATCAGCCTACCCTAAAATCTTACCGTGAATGGAATACTTCGTGGCCACAAAATTCGTGGGAGGTCACTGAAATCGGAATTTATGTCCAATCAGCATATTTATTACTTCTTTCATCTTCAGTGAATACTGCCATTGTCCCTCATGAAGAGGATAAATTGCTTGAAATAGCCAATGCTGATGTGTTCATTAATAATAATTCCTCTGGCTTGATCCTGACCAGTCCAAACGGGAGTAAATACAAGGTCAATGTGAGCAATGCAGGTTTGATCAACACAAATCTTATCTCAAGTGTACCGGGAGGTAGTTCAGGGCTCGATAACACCAGTTTATATATTTCTGAAAATGAAAAGGGTGTGATTGTTAAATCCCCGAACAATAATGAATGGAGACTTTATGTCGATAAATCTGGGGCCTTCAGAAGTACATTGATTACAGAGCCGCTGGAATTTAAGTTAGAACAAAGCAGCGGAGATCTTCACATTGAACAAAACGGAAGAGGTCTTATTTTAAAAGACGAACAAGGATTTTGTTATTTTATTGAAGTGTCGGATACAGGGTCCTTATTTTCAAAACCTGTACAGTGTTTTGATTGAAAAGGAACAAACCGGTTATTATTTTTGAGGCAGTAAATTGCGAATGATCTCTTCCATTTTGGAACCACCCCAATTTACAGCTCCAACTTCTTTAACCATGATCTCTCCTTCAGGAGAAATAACAAAGGTAGTAGGAATGCTATTTGAACTGAATGCTTCGGGACTTTGTTCCCTGGTTGAATAAACAGGAAAACTGTATTTTTTCTTACTAATGAATTGATTGATAGTCTCAACGGATTCATTTGAAACAAGTAAAAATACGATTTGATCATTGTCTTTAAACTTATCATACAATTGCTGGATGCCAGGCATTTCTCCAACGCAAGGGGGACACCAGGTAGCCCAAAAATTGAGAAATATTACTTTTCCTTTATAATCGCTCAGGTTGGCAGACTGACCATTTGAATTGGTGAGTAACCAATTATAATCTGTCAGATTCAGGCGTACGGGTTCTTTAATTATATCAGGCTGAATAATAGAAGATTTTACCCTGTTTACAAAACCGCCGATTGTCATCCGACCTTGTGGAAAAAACAAGCTTATCAACAGAGCCAGGAAAATAAAATCAAGGATTTTTGAAAATAAAGACTTCTTTTTCCAGTTTTTAATAAATGCAGACATATTTTTTTACTGCAAAAATATTTATCTGCGCCATTCATTTATAATTATTTTTGCATTTTGGGAAAAACTAATTGAAAATGTGTCAGAATGATCATTTTATTGACCGGGCGAAAGACTGGGATACCAAGAGTCATCGCGTAAAGAACGCTGAAAGCCTTGCAAAAGCCATTTTGAAACATGTAAAGTTGACGGGTGGAGAACATTTAATGGATTTTGGTGCAGGAACAGGTTTATTAAGCTGGTTTCTGGCGGACAAAATTTCAAAAATCACGGCTGTTGACTTTTCTTCCGCCATGCTGGAACAATTTAAAAGCAAATCCTGGCCATGTGAAATTGATATTCTTCAGACCGGAATTGAACCGGATTTTAACGGACTAAATGTTGAAGGTATCATTTCATCTATGACGCTTCATCACATTGAGCATACTTTAAAGCTTTTCAAAAAATTTTTTGATGTGTTAAAACCAGGTGGTTTTCTGGCAATAGGCGATCTTGTTACAGAAGATGGAAGTTTTCATACGGACAATTCAGGCGTTTTTCATTTTGGATTTGAAGAACAAAATCTGGTTGAATTGATGAAAATATCCGGGTTTTCAGAGATAAAATTCAGCATCGTGCATGAAATGGAGAAAGGTTTTGAGGAAGGCATAAAGAAATATCCGATATTTTTGCTGACGGGAATCAGGATGCATTGATTGTTTGAATATAAAATAAACAAGCATTTTGCTGCATAAACGATGGGACAAAAATTGATCAATACCGGCAAGGAAGGTGAAAATGCAGCCATAAAGTATTTAAGATCTAAAAAGTACCGGATCTATGCAACCAACTGGCGGTTCAGGCGAGCCGAGATTGACATCATCGCGTATAAATCCCCGTTTCTGATATTTTGCGAGGTTAAAACAAGATCAGGAATTGATTTTGGAGATCCGGCTGAAGCTGTGGATGATAAGAAAATCAGATTGTTATCAGATGCTGCAACGGCCTATATGATAGAAAAGGATTATCAGGGTGAATTCAGGTTTGACATTCTTTCAATTGTCATGAAAAATACTAAAGAATATTCCATAACGCATTATGAAGATGCTTTTTTCCCGGGGTTGAATCTGGATATTTAAAAAAAAACTGCCTGAATTTGATGTATTTAAAGAAATAATTTTAATTTTGCCGTCCGTTTTGACTGAGCCAATATTGGTAATATTAGGAATGAGTTGTATTTTAAAAGTCGGTCACAAGGAGTTTTGATGATTTTTTAAGAAGTAATTAAGGTCGTAAATATAATTAAGATGAAAAAGGAAATACATCCCAAAGAATACAGAAAAGTTGTTTTTAAAGATTTCTCTGTGAACGAAAGTTTTCTTTCGAGTTCCTGTGCTCCTTCCAACGAAACGATCGTGTGGGAAGACGGTAATACATATCCCGTGATCAAACTGGAGATTTCTTCCAGATCACATCCATTTTTTACAGGTAAAATGAAATTTGTTGACACTGCAGGTCGTATTGATAAATTCAATAAGAAATTTGCTAAATTCAGCAAACCTAAAGCATAAATCCCCATCGAAGTCTTAGTTAAAAAGTTCCCAATCGGGAACTTTTTTTTTAAAACTTACCTGTTCTCCTTTATTTTCCAAAAGATTTTCAAAATTGGTACTATTTGTTGATTTTTTTCTGAACCATTTTTTACGAATTTGATCAGAATTGTTGATATTTTATTCTAACTACCGGAGAAACATAGGGCTATTTTTGGTTATTCGACAAATCCTGTGCATTTTTACGATCTCAACAAACAGCCTTTAGCTAACAGCGATATGAGGAATATCATACTTTTCGAAGATGAAAGAAGGAATGCATTTCTTCCATTGAATTTTACGAAGCCAATTGCTGAATTCAGGATTGGGATTTTAACTATTTCTGAAAAATGGGCGAAATGGCTTAGTGGTCAAGTAAGTTATATTACATCTGATTATTTGTCAGAGAAGTTTCCCATTGAAATTTCTGATGATAATTATGTGATCAATGCTAGTCTTTTACCAAATCAGGCTATTGTTCAATTGATAGAAGATCTTTTATTCAACGAGGCTTTGCTTTATAAAGAACGTCTATTAGCTGTCAGACTGGATAATAAGCAATTTGACCGGTTAATCAATAATGAGCCAATTGAAAATCTGAAAGGCAGCGATCTGTATGGACAGCCAAATGTTGAAATGATTTTTCAACTATGGGATATTTTTCAGAAAAACGGTCATCAGATAGCTGTGGATTTTAAATTGCTGACTTCTGGAAGAAAGTCAAATCCAATTTCTCAAACCAACACAATTAGCGGTTCCGGGGACATTTTTCTGGAAGAAGGTGCAGTAGTAGAATGTACAATGATCAATGCGAAATCCGGTCCGGTTTATATCGGCAGACATGCCGAAGTGATGGAAGGCAGCATGATCAGAGGGCCATTCGCTCTCGGAGATCATTCAACACTTAAAATGGGGGCAAAAATTTATGAAGCTACCACGATCGGGCCATTTTGTAAAATTGGAGGAGAAGTAAACAACTCTGTTGTATTTGGTTATTCCAACAAAGCGCACGATGGTTTTTTGGGTAATTCCGTGATTGGAGAATGGTGTAATATTGGTGCAGATACGAATAATTCGAATTTAAAAAATAATTATGCCGAAGTAAAATTATGGAATTACCAAAGTGAAAGATTTGAATTAACCGGAACTCAGTTTTGCGGATTGATCATGGGTGATCACTCTAAGGTTGGCATCAATGTCATGTTTAATACCGGAACTGTAGTCGGTTGTTGTGCCAATATTTTTGGAAGTGGATTTCCGCGGAATTTTATTCCTTCCTTCAGTTGGGGTGGCGCCAACGGATTCACAACCTTCGAGGTGGATAAAGCTTTTGAAGTAGCGGAGGCTGTCATGAAAAGGCGAGGTAAAACTCTTGAAGATACTGACCGGGCTATTTTGAAATTCCTGTTTGAGGAAAGTTCAAAATTCAGGAGGTGGGAAAAACACTCATGATCGTACCTGTTTTAATTAGCCTTGTTCAAGTGCAGGTTGCCTGACCTGGATACGTAAAAGAACAGGGAAAAATCAATAAAAAAATCTTTTGTTTGTACCTTTACCATAGGATTGAATAAAAACACGTGAGCATTCTGAAGGATCAAAAGAAAATACTGTATATTCATTATTATTTTCCTCCTGTTGGAACTATAGGTACCATCAGAAATTATAACATGGCAAAACAGCTTTCCCGACATTTTTCACAGTCTTTTTTAATATCCGTAAAGCACAAACCCTTTCTGTTGGATGAATTGTTTGAAACAGATTTTATTGAGAGATTTGAGGTTGAAAACTATGATTATCGTTGGTTTCTGAGTTTAAGTACATTCGGTGAAATCAGTAGGGCACGCAATTATAAAAGTTATCCATTTACCAGATTCCTGATAAGATTGGCGGACAGTTATCCTTTTAATCAGTTTATTGGGGAGGGAGGCTGGATGTATATTCAACATGCTGTTAAATTAGCCTCCAAGCTGATAAGCAAACATAAGATCACACATATATATTCTTCTTTCAGGCCAACGGCAGATCATGTGATAGCCTCAAAATTAAAAAGGAAATATCCCCATCTTATATGGATAGCTGATTTCAGGGATTTACCGGTTGATAACAACCGAAAAAACACTATCTTCCCGGCATTACAGGACAATTATCATAAGCAATTAATCCAAAGCACTGATTATGTCTTAACTGTTTCCGAAGGCCTTAAGAAGAAGCTTGATACTTATCATCCAAATGTACTTTTAGTCAGATCAGGTCTACATGAACTGATCAAACCACTGGATTCAGGTGATGCACCTGAAAAATTCACGCTGTCCTATACCGGATCCATTTACAAAGACCATCAGGATATAAAAGCTTTATTGAAGGCAATTAAATGCCTGTTGGATGAGCATCTGATCAATCCTGTAAAATTTGAATTGATATATGCAGGCATGGATAAATACTGGTGGGAAAAACAACTTGTGGATCATGGTCTGGAAATGATTGGTAATAATAAAGAATTATTGTCATTGACTGAATCAATAAAAATACAGCACCGAAGTCACATAAATATTTTACTCAGTTGGTCTGGACCATTTACAACAGGAGTTTTGACCGGAAAACTTTATGAATACCTTGCAGCAGGAAAGCCGATACTTTGTTTAGTCAACGGCATGAAGGATACTGAAATGGAATTGCTTTTTGATCAGATCCATGCAGGTAAAGTTTTTTATAATTTTCAAAGTGATCTCATCAAATGTTGGATATTGGATTACTATACAATGTGGGAACAAACAGGTCAGGTGATTTTTGAAATGAATAAATTGGCCTTAAAGGATTTTGAATGGGAGAGAACGACCCGGGTAATTACTGAAAAGATATGAAAAAGGGTCTTAATCGTAACCAAATACTTTTGCCCCGGAGTACAGCTTTGCCAGCATTTTCAATTGTGTTGAGAAAAAGTCTTTTAATTTGCCTGACTTTTCTTTGGTTGGTCAATGGTAGTACACAAAAACCTTTTAAGAGAAGCCTGATCCTTCCTGGAGGCGGGTTTAAAATGGCCATGCACCTGGGTTCATATCATGCTATGTTACAAGCCGGACTGGAACCCGACCTGATCGTTGGCACCTGTGGGGGAGGATTGACTGCCGGTATTATTGAAATGTTCCCTGATCAACCAGAGGCACAACTTGAATTTCTGCTTTCCCCTAAAGTTCATCGGAGTCTTTTGGAGATCCATCCAACTCGTCATGCAAAAATGTTCAATTTCCTTTACCTGATTTTTAATGCTGAAAATCAGGGTAGGAATAAAAAATTCCTCAGGAAATTTATACTTGACGTACCCCAAAACCTTTCAATTTTTGATGATTCCAGTTTTATTCCTAAAACTAATAGAAAATCCTTTGCAACCATCATCCAATCGACAGAAATGGTTCCTGGCAAGGAAAGTAATTTTTTTCAGGTATTTTTCACGGACCCGAATACGGCAGAAATGCTCGAGGGATATGAATCAAAGCTTGGGCATAAAGTCAAAAGTGAAATCAAAGTGATCAGTGAGTTTTTACTTAAAGAAGCAGTCAGGGCAGGTATTACTGACCCATTTCTAATGGCTCCATTCATAAAGGAAGACCGCTGTTTTTTCACAGGCGCTGTGGACGTATTGCCTTTTGAACTGACCATGATGCTGTCATCTGAGACATTTTTTTTCTTTAAAAACGATTTGCAATCGTTGCTCGACCGATTTTTCAAAGCCACTTTTGGTTTCAAAATGATGGATAAAGTGTTGAGACAAAGGGACCATCATGCAGATTTGGTCACGGATTCCATTTTTGGGAAAGATGCAGAAATTGATCCGGGGGTTATACTTTTTGCAGGAATAATTCCTAAAGTACCATATAGTTATAAGCGATACAGAGAGGTAATGCTCAGACAATATTACATATCTCTAAACCGTTCACTGGAAATTCTGCAGCAACAAAAAGGAAAAAACAGTGCAGGAAATTAAAATGAACTTTTTGATGTATACCTAACGAGGAAGAGCCAGAACCAATGAGTAAAATAATTTAAGAACCCCCCATACGGGGAGGCCCATACGGGCAGGCTCATACGGG
>DDTL01000100.1 GCA_002344345.1 Saprospiraceae bacterium UBA2365 | reverse complement strand
TCAATTGCATATTGAAACGAAATAGGGATAAAGTTAGGGTATTAATACCAAAATGACAAGTGGTGCAGCTAAAAATTGGTATTAGGTTTTTAATATTATCAGGCAGGAGAATTTAAAGCCATACAAATTATTTACAAAAAGGAAATCCAGCAACGCTAAAAAAAACTCCGGCTTGAATTTCAAGCCGGAGTTTATCAATTTTTTAAATAAAATTATGCTTTATCCGCGGCTTTAGAGAAGGATTTCTTCACTTGTTTTTTGCTGTGCAATTCTTTTACAAAGTCTCTTACAATGGGTGTAGCAACAAAAATCGATGAATAAGTACCAACAAGAATACCAACCAGCAATGCAAAGGAGAAGCCTTTTATGCTGGATCCTCCAAACAGGAACAATGCCAGAATAACCAGGAAAGTTGTACCTGAGGTGATCAGGGTTCTGCTCAAAGTACTGTTGATCGCTGCATTCAATAAAGCATCCCTGTCCATTGTTGAATGTTTGGAAATATATTCTCTGATCCTGTCAAATACGATCACCGTGTCATTAATGGAATACCCTATGATGGTCAAAATAGCAGCAATAAAGGCCTGATCTACTTCTAAAGAGAAAGGTACAATACCTCTGAGTAATGAAAATGAACCTATAATAATTATGGTGTCATGGAACAATGCTATCACAGCACCCAGACTAAATTGCCATTTAGCAAATCTGATAAAAATATAAAGGAATATCACTATCAAGGCGATGATACCAGCCCAAAAAGCACTGTCTTTGATGTCATCAGCCACTGTGGGTCCAACCTGAGTTGAGCTGATGATATGCGTAACGCCCTTAGCATCTTCTTTAATAAAATCATCAAACTCCATCTCCTTGTCCATAGCATTGAGACCCTCAAAAAGCTTTTGAGTGACTTTTTCCGCAACATCATCTGTTTTTTCATTGATCAGATAATTGGTAACTATTGTATAAGTATTCTGTGCATCGACAGCTTTAACTATTGGCGCAGATTTCAGATAGGGTTTTAAACCATCTCTTAGTTCCTGTGGATCAAAGGTAGATTTACTGTCAAATTCAATTGTGTAGGAAAAACCACCCTGAAAGTCCACACCCAGGTCAAGACCTCTTGTGAAAAGGCTTACAATACCTGCAAGCATTAAAACTCCGGAAATGGAATAGGCAACTTTCCGTTGTTTGATCCAGTTGATATTAATATTGGATAAAGCATTTTTAGTCAATGAATTCCAGAATCTGATCTTTCTTCCTTTTCCGGTCCAGGTATCAATCATCATTTTTCCAAATAATACTGCGGTAAACATGGATGACAGTACACCTACGATCAACACAACTGCAAATCCTTTTATTGGTCCTAAACCGAAATAAGCGAGAATGATGGCTACCAGGATCGTTGTGACGTTTGCATCGATGATGGCTGAATACGAATTTACAAAACCTTCCTTGATCGCTGCCAACATGGTTTTGCCGTCCCTAAGCTCTTCCTTGACCCGTTCAAAGATGATCGCATTTGCATCCACTGCCATACCGATGGTTAAAATGATACCTGCGATGCCTGGCAATGTTAAAACAGTACCGAATGAGGCTAATGCACCAAAGATGAATAAAACGTTTGTCAAAAGCGCAATGACTGCTACAATACCACCACCTGAATAGTAAACAACCATAAAGACCATTACAAGTAAGAAACCGATCAACATTGCATTGATACTCTTTTGAATGTTTTTGGCACCCAATGAAGGTCCTACTGTTGATTCCTGAATGATCGTTGTTTTTGCAGGTAATTTACCGATTTCCAGAATGCTGGCGAAGTCATCTGCTTCAGCTACAGTAAAATTACCGGTGATCTGAGAGCTACCTCCTGTGATGGGACTATTTACATTCGGTGCTGAAACCACGGATTCATCCAGCAAAATAGCGATTTCTCTGTTGCTGTCTTCATAAGCTTTAGTGGTCATCTCAGCCCATTTTTTAGCGCCTGTTGGATTCATCCTAAGGTTGACCAACATTTGACCAGTCTGAGGGTCAGGACTTGCAGAAGCACTGATGACTTTATCTCCTTCGATGGGAGCTTTATCTGTGCCGGATTGCATCCTGATACCATAAAGCATATACTGTTTGGTGAATTTGTTTGTTTCAGGATCTTTAATGGGTTTATATGACCATCTTGGTCCGAATTCTTTTGGGAATAAAGCTTGAATTTCCGGTTTTGCCAGATATTCATTGATCTGTTTCATCTTGCTTTGATCCGCTACACCCATAACTGTCAGCGGATAAGGCAACATGCCACCTTCAGCCCCCAAATTGAGCGCTAACTTACTCAAAAGCGGACCCCCTGATAAAGCCGGATTTTTAGAGGAAGGGACAACCTGCATGGTGGAATCTATTACATTTCCCAGAGAATCAAGCACCGGAGTATAAACTGTATCAAAAGTCTCAGGTTGCTTTACTTCAACATAGCTCGTATCTCCTTTCATCAGGTTTTCAAGAGTCTTGTCTGCCTCAATGAATGCTTCCATGATTCCGGGATCATTGATGTGAAATACGTCCCAGAATTCGAGTTTTGCACTGGCTTGTAAAAAATTTCTTGCTCTCTGAGGATTATCAATACCGGGTAATTCAACCAGGATAAGGTCTCTTGCTTTATCCAATGAAACGTTTGGCTGAGTAACACCAAGTTTGTCGATCCGTTGGTTCAGCATTTCATAAGTCTGGCCTACAGTTTGGTCTGCCTGTTGTCTTATGATTGCCCTAACTTCTTCATCAGATGAATTTACAGTGATCAAATCTCTGAGAGTAGGGTTGCGAAGGAATATCCTGGCCAGACTTTTGCCGTCAGCGATGTTTACCCATTCGTTGTAAAACAGTGTTATAAAATCTGTTTGTGTGTTTTTCATCCCTTTGGATGCATTGTCTATCGCCTTCCTGAATGTCGGATCAGTATTATTATTGGATAATGCAATCACAAACTCTTTGAGGTCTACTTGCAAAACAACGCTCATCCCTCCTTTGAGGTCAAGACCAAGTGCCAATTGTGATTTCTTGAGATCATCATATGTAAAGTCCTTGATCAGAGGGATCTTAAAAATGGTTTCACTGGACATTGAATCCAGATATTGGGCTTTTGCCTGTTTCTCAATTTCATATTGGTCAGCCCCCTGAGGTGCTTTCGCTGCCATTTCTTTGGCATATTCTTCAGCAGCATTTTCTACCTTTCTGGTCGGTAGTAAATACAAAAATTGAAGCAATACAACCAATGAAAACAGAATTAATAACAGCCTAACGATTCCTTTTACTTGCATTTGTATAGAAAGTTTAATATATTACTCGTGAAAAAAACTCCGCAAATATAAAGC
>DDTL01000027.1:20658-38954 GCA_002344345.1 Saprospiraceae bacterium UBA2365 | reverse complement strand
CAGTATAATATTTGTTTTTTTTAATAATAAAATATTATAATTTTGTTGGGTTAAATTAAAAGTCATTCAAAGAGAATAATTCATTAAATTTACTTAGAAAATATAAAAATTTTTTTAATATGTTAGATAAGATATTTGACCCAAAAACCGTCGCTGTGATTGGAGCATCCAACAGGGAAGGAACAGTAGGGTATGCTTTGATCAAAAACCTGATAGGTTCAGGCTTTAAAGGAACAGTATATCCCATCAATTACAAGAACAAAAGTATATACGGAGTTAGAAGTTATGCTTCGCTGAAAGATACGCGCGATAACATTGATCTGGCTGTGATCTCAACACCGGCCGAAACGGTACCTGAAATCATCAAAGAATGTGGAGAATATGGTGTAGGTGGCGTAGTGGTCATTTCAGCAGGTTTCCTCGAAGCAGGAGATAAAGGCAAGGGCATGGGTGAAAACCTGCGCGAAATGGCAAAAAAATACAACATGCGGATCATAGGCCCCAACTGCCTTGGATTCATCAAGCCTTCCATAAAATTGAATGTCAGTTTCGCCAATAAAATGGCAAAGCCCGGAAAAATCGCTTTTATTTCTCAGAGTGGTGCGCTTTGTACTGCCATTCTCGACTGGTCAGTTGAACAGAACGTAGGATTCAGCCACTTCGTTTCTATCGGTTCCATGATCGATGTCGGATTTCATGACCTGATCGACTATTTCGGACAGGATCCTAATACCAACAGCATTGTAATTTATATGGAATCCCTGACACATGCACGAAAATTCATGAGTGCAGCCAGGGCATTTGCCAGATCCAAGCCAATCATCGTACTGAAAGCAGGAAAATCTTCTGCAGGGGCTAAAGTTGCTTTGTCACACACGGGCACACTGGCAGGAAATGATGCTGCTTTTGACGCTGCTTTCAAACGCGCCGGTATCATCTCTGTGGACACGATCGAACAATTGTTCAATGCTGCTCAGGCGCTCGCCATGCAACCAAGGCCTGAAGGTAAAAGACTGGCCATTCTTACCAACGCAGGAGGTCCCGGGGTATTGGCAACCGACCACCTGATCAGCTTGAGAGGCGAACTGGCAGAATTGACTGAACCAACCCTCAAAATACTCAATGATCAGTTGCCTCCCATGTGGAGTCATGGTAACCCGGTAGATGTATTGGGAGATGCAGGTTATGAAAGATATGGCCTTGCTGCCAAAGCGCTATTGAGTGATCCGAATGTTGATGGTTTGCTGGTCATTCTTACCCCGCAATCCATGACCAATCCGGATGAAATTGCTCAGGAAATCGTAGAGATCTCCAAAAAATCCAGAAAACCTATTCTGGCATCCTGGATGGGAGAAAGTGATGTAAGAGCCGGAAGAGCCATTTTGGAACAGGGAAACATTCCTGTGTACCGGGGGCCGGAAAATGCTGTGTACACTTTCATGAGTATGTTCAAATACACCAGGCGTATTTCAGCCTTGTATGAAACTCCAAGTACGATTCCTCAGCAATTCAAACCCAATACACAGAAAAACAAGGAATTGTTACAAAGCATTATCAAGCAGAAGAGGTTTGTTCTGACAGAAGATGAAGCTAAATTGTTACTTGAAAATTATGAAATTCCGATCACTAAACACGCAATTGCTACTTCAGCTAAAGATGCCGGTGAAAAGGCAGCAAACATCGGATTTCCTGTGGTCATGAAAATCGCATCCCCGGACATCACGCACAAAACGGATACCGGCGGTGTAAAACTGAATATCTCCACCAAAGAGCAGGCCATGGAAACTTACAAGGAGATCATGGATGCTGCGAAGAAAGCACGACCGGATGCCAAGATCATCGGAGTACTCATCGAAGAAATGGTCTCCAAAAAATACGAGATCATCATTGGCTCAAAAAAAGACCCGATCTTCGGACCGATCATCGTTTTCGGAATGGGTGGTGTTGCCGTTGAATTGTTCAAGGACCTCAACGTAGGCTTGCCTCCGATGAACATGTCCCTTGCAAAAAGACTGATCGAAGACACCAAGATCTATACCTTGCTCAAGGGTTACCGCGGTATGGAAGGCACTGACATCAAAACACTGCAGTTCCTTATTTACAAATTCGCTTATCTCGTAATGGACTTTCCTGAGATCAAGGAAATTGATATCAACCCATTTGTGGTAGACCATGATGGAGGTGTTGTGCTGGATGCAAAAGTGATTCTGGATGAAGAATTGGTTAAAAATCCGATCAAACCCAATTCACATCTGGTGATCTCTCCATATCCAACCAAATACACGTCTGATTTTAAATTAAAAAGCGGAAAAGATGTGATCATCAGACCGATCAAACCGGAAGATGAACCCATGGAAGAAGAGATGTTCCGCAAATTCTCCAGACAAACTCAATACTATCGATTCTTCGGATATATCGGTGAAATTTCTCACGAAAGATTGGTGAGATATACTCAGATTGACTACGACAGGGAAATGGCTTTGATCGCTGAAGCAGAAGAGGACGGCAAAAAGATCATGATCGGTGTGGTTCGTCTGGTGGAAGACCATAGCGGCGAAAAAGCTGAATTTGCCATCGTTGTGGAGGACACCTATCAGGGTCTTGGTTTGGGCAACAGATTCACGGATATCATTCTGGATATCGCCAAGGAAAGAGGGCTGAAAAAAGTGTACGCCAACGTGCTCCATGCCAATACGACCATGCTGCATATGTTCCGCAAACGGAATTTCAAGATCAGAAGCATCGATCATGAAACCGCGTATGGTGAATTGTATCTCGATTCCGGAGAGGAAGAAATAACGATCTGATTGATCAACTGTTAATGAATATCTAAGCGGCCGGACATTGTTCGGCCTTTTTTTTAGCCTGATTTGTAGGAAATATTAAGCTGGCTGCATATCAGTAATAAGGAAAAACAGACATAAAGGTAATTTCCGGATAAAACTTCATTTTATATATAATTACATAACATATATGCTCAATTAGCCATTACTTTGCATAAAAATTTTAACAATCCATATGATAAACGATCAATTAATGCCTCTTTTTGAAAGCATTCCAGAAAATGCAAGCATCCCATTTGTCAAACAAACCCAATATCTGGTCAATGGTGAGCTTCATGACTGGCAAGGTGCGTTCGAACAGGTTTTTTCTCCTGTTTTTACCATAAAAAACGGCACTCCTGACAACCTGATCGGCAGTTATCCGCTGATGGACAAAGAAACCGCTTTATCCGCCCTGAACAGCGCTGTGGTAGCATATGACCACGGACAGGGTGTATGGCCAAAAATGACTGTAGCAAAAAGAATACAGCATATGGAAACTTTTGTCAGCCTGATGAAAGAACAAAGAGAATCCGTTGTCAGATTATTGATGTGGGAAATCGCAAAAACCCGTAGAGACTCAGAAAAAGAGTTTGACAGAACGATAGAATACATTGCGGATACCATTGAAGCGCTCAAAAACATGGACCGGGATGCATCCCGGCTTACCATCAGGCAAAATATCATCGCTCAGATCAAAAGAGCTCCGCTTGGGGTGGTGCTGTGTATGGGCCCTTTCAATTATCCTTTGAATGAGACTTTTACAACCCTGATCCCGGCTTTGATCATGGGCAATACCATCATTTTCAAGCCGCCAAAACTGGGTGTGCTGTTACATTCTCCACTGTTAAATGCTTTCAGGGATTCATTTCCGAAAGGAGTGGTCAATATCGTGTATGGCGATGGTCAACAGGTCATCGCTCCGCTGATGGAATCCGGGAAAATCAACGTTCTGGCATTCATCGGATCCAGCAGGGTGGCCGATATCCTGAAAAAACAACACCCTTTTCCCCATTTGTTAAAATCTGTCCTTGGATTGGAAGCGAAGAATCCGGCGATCATTTTGCATGACGCAGATATCGACCTGACAGTGAAAGAGTGTATAACAGGAAGTCTTTCCTTTAACGGACAAAGGTGTACAGCCTTAAAGATCCTGTTTGTTCATGAAAACGTTTACGATGAATTTGTCAGCAAGTTTTCGAAAGCTGTGGACGATCTGGTTCTTGGTTTACCATGGGATGAAAAGGCCGACCTGACACCTCTTCCTGAACAAGATAAACCTATATGGCTTTCAGGATTGGTAGAAGATGCATCGCAGAAAGGCGCGGTCATCTGCAACAGCAACGGAGGTGCAAAAAGTGAAACTGCCTTTTTTCCCGTCGTTTTGTCGAATGTGAATGCCCAAATGCGTATATATCATGAAGAGCAATTCGGGCCTGTGGTCCCGATCGTAAAATTTGCGGATGTTACTGAACCACTGGAATATGTGATCAAGTCCAAATTCGGTCAGCAGGCCAGTATTTTCGGAGAAGATCCAATGGAGATATCATCCCTTGTGGATACTTTGGTCAACCAGGTTTGTCGTGTGAATATCAATGCGCAATGCCAGAGAGGACCAGATGTTTTTCCTTTTACAGGCAGGAAGGACTCTGCTGAAGGAACCTTGTCGGTCAGTGATGCGCTCAGGGTGTTTTCCATCAGATCCATGGTGGCTATGAAAGACAGCGATTCCAACAAAAAAATTCTGTCGGATATTCTCAACTCAAAGTCGTCCAATTTTCTGACGACGGATTATATTTTGTAGGCATGCAGTTTTAGGGGGAAGGGAGGTTTTTTTGTTTTTTGTTTCTTTCTTTCTATGTTCCTTTGTTCGGGATTTGGCCGTTGCTGGTGTTTTCACCTGCAACTTCAATTTTTGAATTGTTCCTTAGTTTCTATGTTCTTTTGTTCGGGATATCGTAGATCATGACATTCATCGGCCCTATATTCATCGTCAAGATTCGCATCAAACCATCACATCACTGATCACTTTTCTTTTTCACTGTTAACCGATCACTGATCACAGATTACTGACCACTGAATTTTTAATCAAAGCCGCCGAAAGGGATACATTTCTTTAGATTTTGACACTAAATTATGAATATTATCTGTCAATTCTGATCCTCCTACTTTAATATATGAGATCGAACACTTATTTTCGCTTTTCAAAAAAACTAAACATGTATAAATCATTAATTTATCGCGCATTCATTCTGTTTTTACCACTGTTTATTCACCAGAACGGCTTTGCCTGCACCAATTTCCTGGTCACCAAAGGCGCCACAACCGACGGTTCCACACTTATCAGTTATTCAGCTGATTCCCATGTGCTTTATGGCGAGCTTTACCATTGGCCGGCGGCCAGCTATCCGGAAGGAGCCATGCTCAAGGTATATGACTGGGATAGTGGTAAATATCTGGGAGAGATCAAACAAGCTCGTCAGACATACAATGTCATCGGTAATATGAATGAATACCAGGTATCCATTGGAGAAACCACCTACGGCGGTTTGGATGAACTGCGGGATAAGACCGCCATCATGGACTACGGAAGCCTGATGTACATCGCGTTACAACGCTCCAAATCAGCCCGCCAGGCCATCCAGGTCATCACTTCCCTCATGAGTGAATACGGATATTACAGTTCAGGCGAATCCTTTTCCATTTCAGACAAAAACGAAGTCTGGATCATGGAAATGATCAGCAAGGGAACGCATGAAAAAGGGGCTGTCTGGGTAGCAAGAATGATCCCTGACGGCTATGTATCAGGTCACGCCAATCAGGCAAGGATCATGACCTTTCCCCAAAAAATTAAAGATGGAGGGATCTCACACGACCAACTGGACAAATGGTACGATCCAAAAGTAAACACCATCTATGCAAAAGATGTGATCAGTTTTGCCAGGGCGCATGGATTTTTCTCCGGAAAAGATGAAGATTTCAGCTTTTCTGATGTGTACAATCCGCTTGATTTTGGCGGAGCGCGTTTTTGCGAAGCCCGAGTCTGGACAGTATTTCGCCAGATGACCGACGGGATGGATCAATACCTGGATTATGCAGAAGGGAAAAATCTGACCAACAGAATGCCCTTATGGATCAAGCCAAATAAAAAACTCAGTGTTAAAGACCTGATGCAATTCATGCGGGATCATTACCATGGAACACCTCTTGATATGACCGGCGATGTGATTTCCGGACCTTTTCAGAAACCCTACCGTTGGGGACCGCTTACCTTTACCGTGGATGGTGAAAAGTATTGTCACAATAGGCCTGTGGCAACCCAGCAAACCGGATTTTCTTTCGTCAGCCAAAGCAGAAGCTGGTTGCCTGACCCGATCGGCGGAATTCTTTGGTTCGGCATCGATGATGCCGGAACAACCGTTTATAATCCGGTATTTTGCTCAACTTATGAAGTTCCGCAGGGTTACAGTCGCGGATATGGAAGCCAACTCGAATTCAGGGAGGATGCTGCGTTTTGGGTCTTCAATCAGGTAGCCAACCTGGCATACACGCGTTACAACCTGATCGCACCGGTCATTATCGAAAAACAACAGGAACTGGAGAACAAATACCTGGTCACAGCCGATGTGATGACGGAAGCCGCATTGAAACTGTACCAGACCGATCTTAAACTGGCAGTGGATTTTGTCAATAATTATTCTTACTCCGAATTGCAGCGGACATTGGACAGCTGGAGAAAGCTGTACGGATTTTTATTTGCCAAATTCTTTGACGGAAATGTGAAAAAGACGGATGGTTATAGATTGCTCAACAATGGTTATTCTGATCACATCCCACCGAGGCCGGATCAGCCGGGTTATGGTGAAGCGAGCTACAGGCAATTGATCAATACAACCGGAGATCAGCTCAAAGTGCTGGAATAACCTGAAAACTGTGGGGCTGACGTTGTCGCAATACCGTTTTTCTTAAATGCCAGCATAAAGTACTCCAATTCTCCGGAATGAATTGATTTATAAATTTTTGAATCCTTGATCCCGGCAAAATTGTACACTGGTTTTTTCAGGATGGCAGGCATGTATCTGTTGACCAAATCCAGCCTTCTCCGACTATCGTTGGTCAGACTTTGCACAACCTGATCGTTGATCCTTTTTTGAGCGATCAATGTAAAATCGGATGCATTGAATAAATTCCATAAGGCGGGCATATCTTCAGTCCGCCTGAAATCTGTGATCAGGAAATAACCTCCCGGTTTGAGTATTCTATATACATGATCCAAAAATTTGGGCATCTCCGGGTATCTGTGGGAAGATTCCACATTGATAACCACATCACAACTCTCATCCTGCAGCGGCAAGTCTTGTGCATCTCCCTGTAAAAACCGCATGCCATCAATCCTGTAATGAGCATTCCCAAAATCTGTGGCCCTTTTTTCAAGGTCAACACCTAATGCACTGGCAGGCGAGAAAGTCCTGGCTATATAGGATAAACCTCCACCGCGTCCACAACCTATCTCTACTATGTGCTTACCACTCAATTCTACATCCCTAACCAATCTGTGGTACAATTGTATGGGGTATCTGTTTGGTTCATCCTTTTTTCCCAGCGGAATGCGCTCTTTGTGATCATCATATCCCCAATTGAGGAATATGATCTCTCCTTTTTTATCCACCGCGCTGATATACCAATATAAGGCGCGAAATATAAATTTCTTAATAGGATTTTCCATAAAACAAAATTATATACACTCATTAGATACAAAAATCAATGCTCATGTGAACTAAAATGGGCATTATTTTTAAAATCAGTAAATTTTGGCTCCTTACTAAGATAAGCCATTCTGGCGGCGAACTGACAGAAAAAATTAAGTTGGTTAAATTGATTATAACATCATCCAAAACAATAGCTCTTTCTACAAAAATGCATTATCTTTATGACGGAAAAAGTGTTTATGTATTCGAAATTCAAATTTCCGGGCATTGCATTTTTGATTGTCATTGCAATCCTGATCCCTGTACATACCCAGGTCAGCAGGCCTATGTTGATGCTGGAAAGATTGGTGCCCGGTTATGGTTGGATCGAGATCATATTGCTCGGTTTTTATGCAGGATTCATCGTGTTTAAAATGTTGAATTCAGGGAATACTGCCCGATGGCGCCTGAGGATATGGGGAATATTCTCTGTCGTTTTTTTTGGTCAGCTGATAATTGGATTATCGGGTCTGGAAGTATTTTTAATGACAGGCACACTGCATTTTCCCATTCCGGCTGTCATTCTTGCAGGGCCTGTATATCGGTTGGAGATCGGTTTTATGCCAATACTTTTCTTAAGTACCCTGATACTTAGCGGCCCGGCATGGTGTGCCCAATTGTGCTATTTTGGTGCATTGGACGGTTTAGCCTCAGCAAAAAATAAAAAACCAAAAACATTATACTACAAGAAAAAAATAAGATGGACCATACTTTTCGTGGTTATCCTGATAGCTATGTTGTTGAGGCTGTTTCAGGCAGGGCCTGTGTTGGTGATCATTCTGACTGCTGCATTTGGGATAGGAGGTTTATCGGTAATTTTATTCAGGTCCCGGAAAAAGGGTCTGATGTCACATTGTACCGAGTATTGTCCTGTAGGCGTCATTGTGAGCTACCTCAAATTTGTCAATCCTTTCAGGGTAGTAATTCAATCAGATTGCACACACTGCCAATTGTGTTTTTCTCATTGCCCTTATGATGCGCTGTCGCCGGATGACCTCATGAAAGGCAGACCTGGTATAACCTGCACATATTGCGGAGATTGCATGCAATCATGCAAAAAAGATCTGATCCAATACAAATTGTTCAATGTGAAACCAGTTCTTGCAAAAAAGATCTGGTTCGTACTTACCGTATCATTGCATGCTGTTTTTTTGGGTTTGGCAAGAATTTAAAACTAAATATATGGAATCAAAATTTACCGATGTTGACATCACATTAAAAGCCCGCGGCGATGAATTTGCTTTTGTAAAAATCTTTTATTCAAGTGAAAAGAATCATTGTACTTTAAAACTTCAGAAAGTACTTTTTGGTGATTTTCAGGTTTATGACCTCCCGGTTGAAAGTTTCTTTGAGCTGGTAAAGTTTATGGATAATTGTCTCATTCCGCTGCCAGAAAGTACTGTCGCCAAAGCCGGAACGCAGAACAGTCTGGAGATCCAATCAGGAGAAAATGCCATGAGCCTGCATTGGCGTTCAGAAACTCCGGGTGAAAAATGGAAAGATGTCTATGCTTTGAAAGAGAAGTTGCTCGAATTAAGAAACAAATACCTGGTTTAGTGGTTAAAAAAAGGTATCTTAATTAAAAAGTCGGGCTTATGAAAAAAATCTACTCAGTCATCCTGATGCTGTTTGTTGTCAGCCATCTGTCAGGACAATTGTTTACTCCGGATTCTTCAGTACCACCGGGCACGGACTGGCAACAGATCAATACAGATACTGTGAGACTGGTTTTTGCAAAAGGACTTGAAAATCAGGCTAACAGAATAGTCAATATGGTCCATTACCAGACTGCCAATAACCGGCAATCCATAGGTAATGAATTCAGGAAAACAGATATTTTTCTGCTCAATCAGACTGTGATCGCGAATGGTTATGTGACCACTGCACCTTTCCATTCAAAATTCTATACCAATTTTCCACAAAGATCATTTTTTGGTTCTACTGACTGGCTGGACATTTTGTCCATTCATGAGTACAGGCATGCATTGCAATTCAGCAATACGCTTCATGGCATCACCAAATGGGCTTATTACCTGACTGGTGAAGCAGTCTGGGGTACTTTTTTTTCTCTGGCCATTCCTCCATGGTTTTTTGAAGGCGATGCAGTGATGCAGGAAACTGCCCTCAGCTATGCTGGCAGAGGAAGGATAAAAAATTTCAGTGCAGAACTAAGGACCATCGCTGATATGGATAAACCTTTCGGGTATGAAAAAATGGTCAATGGGTCATACAGGGATTTTATTCCTGATCATTATGTGTTGGGATACGATTTAGTGAGATTTGGCCGCCAGCAATACGGGAATGACATATGGGCAGGTATTTTTAAAGATGCAGCTGCTTATAAAGGTGGTTTTTACCCGTTTTCAAAAGCGCTTCAGAAACGTACCGGAATGAGGACACCGGCATTTTACCGGAAAATGATGGAAAGTACCAGACTCCAGGTAATGAAAAAAGAAATTAGCACGATATATCAGAGTCCTGTTGATAAATCTGATCCGGCAACCTATTCTAAGCCAAGATACAGGTCAGCTGACCAACTGGTTGCAATCCGGGAAAGTTTCAATCATGCAGCGCAGTTTGTTCAAATAGACCTGAAGAGCGGTGATGAAACTACGCTCACACCCGTTGGCTTTGGAATGGGAGAATATGATGTCAACGACCACATCCTTGTCTGGTCTGAAATAACCCTGGACCCGAGGTGGTCAGACAGAAGCTATTCCAATATCTGGAAATATGATTTTGCCAAGGGCACAACCACCAAACTGACAGATAAAACCAGGTTTTTTGCACCTGTGATCAGTCCTGACGGCAAGAAGCTCCTGGTAATCGAAGTGAACGAGATGATGCAGAATTCCATAAAGATCATGGATTTATCTACAGGCAGCATCTTAAAAGAGATACCCAATCCTGATGGATACAACTACAGGTTTCCAGAATGGAATGGAAATTTTCAGGTTGCAATCGTTGTACAAAAAAACAACCTGAATGCCATCTTCAATATCAACCTGAATTCAGGAGAATACAAATTGCTGATCCCGTTCTCAACTCCTTCTTTTGAAGATTTAAGCATTATTGAAAATAAATTATTTTTTCTGGCCAATGAAGGAAGGGATAAAGGGTTGAATGATGTCTTGTCCTACCATTTGATTACTGGAGAACTCTTCATTTTACCGGTCAGAACCCCATTTCTGACTGATATGCCCGAAGCAGGTCCAAACGGTCAGATTGCATTGGTGAATACTGAATTCAACCAGAAAAGGATCCTGGTCTTAAAACGTCAGGAAGGGAAACCATTTTCTGGATTCAACAAAGAACCAAATATGATCAATGAACAGCTCGACGAAGCACTGGTATCTATTATCCGCAGTGAAAACGGACCGATCGTAGATCAAATTCCGCAAAAACAATATCCTGTTAAGAAGTACCATCCTGGTTTGTCCAGACTTACGTTGCACACCTGGCTTCTGAATCCCGGAGTGAATGATGTTTCTATCATCCTGGCAGCCAATGATAAACTGGGTAAATATGGTCTGGAATGGTCTCCCGGATATAATTTCAATGAAAATTTATTCTTTTCGGATATCCATATGACTATTGGAAACTGGCTGCCATTGTTCAAAATCGGATACAACAGCCTGATCAACAGAACCCGGACAAAAACAGGGATTGAAGGTGATCCCGATAGTTGGAATGAATCGAAAATATATAGTACAATATCTATACCATTAAACTACATTAAAAGAAATTTCCGATATGGATTTAATCCGGTTTTAGGCTATGGGGTATCCTTGCTTTCTGCCAATGATTATTTTGAACAGGATGTTTTTCATACGGGTTTTATCCAAATGCAGGGAAGCGCCATACGAAAAAAAGCATATAGAAGTATTAAAGCACCATACTCTTTTGACACAGACTGGACCTTTAGCAAAACCCTGAATAATGATGATAAAATCAATATTTCGGGTAATCTCAGGGTAAATCTGCCAGGCTTGAGGGCTACCCATTTCACGCAACTGATCGTCGATTATAAATATACTGACCTGAATAATGAATATCATCCGCTCAACAACAGCTACAGTGTACGAGGGTTTGGCCCCGGTTTTTTATCGGATCAGTTTTTCAGTCCCAAGATCAATTATGGATTTCCGGTGTGGTATCCTGATGTTGCCCTGGGGCCTCTGGTTTATTTCAAACGGGTACGCGCCAATTTGTTTTTCGATATGGGATTTGACTGGGATTTCGCCAAAACTACAGATAAAATACAACAGACACAATCAGCCGGGGTTGAATTGCTGTTTGATAACCGGTATTTCAGGTTGGCAGAACTGTCCTTGGGCATCCGTGCAGGATACAAATTGGTGACTCCGGAAGAAAATGCGGAGAGATTCTTCATTACATTTGTTTTGGATACAAATTAGGCTTGTATTCAAGTTTATTTCGTATCTTTGCAGACCTGTTTTGACTGATAAAGCATCGGGATGTAGCTCAGCTTGGTAGAGTACGCGTCTGGGGGGCGCGGGGTCGCTGGTTCAAGTCCAGTCATCCCGACCGGGAAACAAGAGTTGTAAAGATTTTCTTTCAACTCTTTTTTTATATTGTGAAAGTCAGACTGATGTATTATTGTCTTAAAAATTGAATTCGTGTGTGTTTTTTGGCAGAACTATAAGGAATTTTGATCTATAAATAATGCCATATTGAATATTTACCCCGTAGGATGTTAATCCAACGGGGTCGAACCCACATAGCGAAGCGACTCGGGGTTCTTAAATCATTTTCCTCTTTGGTTCTGGCATGTCCAGTTTAAGCTTAAGTGATTGGTTTTCTCAGGTATGAAACATCTTAGTCAACGGTTTTCATCCACAAAACATCTTTTTCCTGACTGAATGATACGTCAAAATCGTTGTTTTCAAACGAAAAATTCCCCACTTTCTCCAACAGAAAACTTTTTTGATTCCAATGAAAAGGTTTATACGTTCCAGACAAAACCACCTTATTGCCTGAAAATATTAAATCGCTCAGAGACTTGGCATAAACTATTGGCTTGTCGGATATTTCAAAATAATTATTCAGTATTTGAACCCCCAATCCCGCTGCTCCGTGAAAAAAGCCCCTTTGATGCTGCATGTCAGGTATTTCAGGATAAATAGAAATAATGGCATTGGTGAATTGGTACATGCTCGTCAGCGCATGGATAAATTGATTGTTTCGGATGACCACATCCCTGCAGGCGCCTGTTTCATACCAACCATTACAATCACCACAAAGCAATATTGCTGAACCCGAAGTATGATCAAAAACATTGTTTTCCACCAATGTCTTACGCGGCGTACTGAAAAGCGCTCCACGTGCCCGGTTGTTCCTGATGATATTGTGCGAAAAAATAACATGAGGCGTCCAGCTAAGATTTTCAATACCAAAATTCCCTTCTTTTCGGATAACCGGATCAAGTGTATCAGTGAAAATAATCTCAAATTCCCGGACTCCAAAAAATGTCTGTGTATCCAATGGTTGGATGGTATAAATGCAATTAGGTAAACCAATGTTGTCCAAAGTGGAAGCCCTTAAAAATTGCACGGTATCACCGGGATATCCCCATTCAAATCCCCAGGATTGATGGTGCATGTACCTTGCTTTCACCGTTCTGTTGTTCAGTTTTTCCATGATTTTTAGATAGGTACCATGTACATTGATGGCATCGTCCATCATGTTTTCGAACAAACCGTTTTTTATTTCGATCAAACCCTTACAACCTGAAAAATGAGTCGCATCTGCCTGCGTGGTATAATATCTCGGATCGTCATTACCTTTCAATGCGACCTTAAAGCCATCCAGTAAAACATGATCGCAGTTTTGTGCCAATAAGCCCATTCCTTCAGCATAATGTACCGTGATGTTCTTAAGCCGTGTATCCACACATTTTTCCAAAAAAATGCCGGGTGCCGGCCGTCCGCTTCCACGCATGGCAACCACGCTTCCCGGGATCAGTTTTGGATCGTCCCAGGGCGCTTTGATGACGCCGGGTTCAATTTCTGCAATATTTTTTGTTCCCAGGGCAATATCTCCGGTATTAAATATAATCCGCCGGGTCTTCTCTTCAAATCCGATTCCCCGAACAGGTGTGTGCTCCCAATGATCACCATAAACCACGAGTCTGTTACTATCAATCCGGTACTTCACCCAATCTGCAGGTTCATATATGATCATTTTATTGGTCGTATCATTTTCCAGAATTTTTACCTGGGCAATGTGCGGATTGACAAAGTCCACAGCAAAGTTTTTCAATTCAATATCCTTACAATTGGTAACTGCGATCGGAAGCATGCTTCCATGAAAAATAAATGAAGCTCCATTTCCATTGATGGTAAAATTTTCAATGTTTTCGACGTCGAAACCTATGGTTTTAGGGTTTATCTGGTCATGGTTGGATATATAATATGAGCGCACAACGGCTCCTTCCATCGTAAACTCATAAATGCCCGGTTCAAAGTTTAATATAGTTTTTTGATTTTTTCGAATTGATAAGGAGATTTGATGGATTGCCTTAGAGATATGTGGCGAATTGTTGTACCCATTTTGTGGTTTTAGACCAAAATCATGTGCGTTATATGTTCTCACCACTGCACAAGACGAAAATAATAACAACACCAAAACAATGACAACATAAAATCGGGTGCATATCACATATATGTTACTTACCGGAAGCGTAGCAAACCTATTTTGCCTGAAAACGCTCAATTACAGCTGACAGTCCTCTGTCAACAAGGGCATCTTTCATGGGTTGTAAAACTTCCAGTAAGTCCGTTTTTACCACTGCTTTTCCTTTATAGTGGATCAGTAAGGACAATTGTTCTGACTGTTCAAATGTGTGGTTGCAGATCTCTATAAAACATTGGATAACCCAATCAAAAGTGTTAAAATCATCATTGTACACAATGAGCTCAGACAACTGTTCAGAGCTGTCCTGCAAAGCTTCCGCAATGGATTCCTCCGGCCTCGAGAATAAAGATTTTTTTTCCATAGGTATCAAGTTTAGTGTACATGCTGCAATTCAACGATCACAGACCTGATATAAAATGCAAAATAATGAATTTTTAATCCCTTAATCCAATCCTTTGACATTTTTTTTATCGCTTTAACATTTATCGAAATCACATTGGTCAAACAATAAATATGTTCAAACACAGATCATTTTTATATGCAAATACCCTGGAAATCATAAATATATGGTAGTTATTTAGGTGGTTAGCAATTAGTTTGTTAGCTTGTTATTTTCTTGGAATTAAGCGGGTACATCGAGAAAAAGACACCTGATTTGTTCCGGAATCAGAGGTTTTAACCCTTGGTATAAATCATTAGCTAATAGACTTAAGGCTAAAAGACAATTGAGCCAAACAATTACAGATCATTTATTAAAACTCTAAGGATTTTATCCAAAATTTTTGCTTTCAGGACAAAATCCAATTTGTAAGCTTGTTTTCTTTATTATTGTCCGGATTCCAAAAAATCTGTCTATTCTTACTTGTTTGGAATTGTTTCAGGACTTTTTTTTAAATAATATAGCGTCGCCATTATAACTTTGTTGTTTTGCCAATATAAAATCTGCAAATGAGTTTTAAATTGACTTCAAAATTTGAACCAACCGGTGATCAGCCCAAAGCGATCGAAGAACTGGTGAATGGAGTATTGAACAATAACCGCTCACAGATACTGTTGGGCGTCACCGGTTCAGGTAAAACGTTCACCATTGCCAATGTGATCGCCAGGCTCAACAGGCCTACGATCATCATCACCCACAACAAAACCCTGACTGCCCAACTCTATGCAGAATTCAAGGAGTTCTTCCCTGACAATGCTGTAGAATATTTTGTATCCTATTACGATTATTATCAGCCGGAAGCATATATCAGTGTGACTGACACTTACATCGAAAAAGATCTGAGTATCAATGAAGAAATTGATAAACTGCGTTTAAGGGCTACTTCATCTCTTTTATCTGGCAGGAGAGACATCATTGTCGTAGCCTCTGTATCCTGCATATATGGTATGGGAAATCCAGAAGATTACCAGTCGGGTATCATCACATTGTCACGAGGGCAGACGCTTGCACGAAACACTTTGTTGTACAGATTGGTAGACAGTCTCTATTCCAGATCAGAAACCGATTTTTCAAGAGGAACGTTCAGGGTTCGCGGAGATACTGTTGATATCAATTTACCTTATGTCGACTACGGCTACAGAATCATATTTTTTGGAGATGAGATCGAGCAGATCGATGTGATCGAGATCGAGTCATCCAAAAGGATCGAATCGCTCGAACATGCGATGATCTATCCCGCGAATCTTTATCTTGCACGCCGGGATCGTATGGGTGACATCATCAATGAGATCCAGGATGAAATGATGGCTCAGGTCAGGTATTTTGAGGAAGAAGGTAAGGATAATGAGGCAAAAAGGATAAGGGAAAGAACCGAATTTGACCTTGAAATGATCCGGGAATTGGGTTATTGCAGCGGAGTCGAGAATTATTCAAGATTTTTTGACAACAGAAGTCAGGGTACCAGGTCATTTACGCTGTTGGATTATTTTCCCAAAGACTATCTGATGGTCATAGATGAAAGCCATGCCACCATTCCTCAGATCAGGGGCATGTCAGGTGGTGACAGAGCCAGAAAGCTCAATCTGGTCAGCTATGGATTCAGGTTGCCTTCGGCAATGGACAACAGGCCTTTGACATTTACTGAATTCGAAAACCTGGTCAATCAGGTCATTTACATCAGTGCCACTCCGGGCGAACATGAACTGGAAGAAACAGAAGGGTTGATCGTTGAACAAATCGTACGTCCTACGGGATTGCTTGATCCACAGATCATTGTCAAACCGAGCATCAACCAGATAGATGACCTGTTGGAGGAACTTCAAAAAAGAATTGAAAAAAATGAAAGAGTGCTCGTTACGACACTCACCAAAAGAATGTCGGAAGAACTCGCCAAATTCCTGTTGAATCTGCAGATTAAATGTAAATACCTGCATTCAGAAATTGAAACGATGGAAAGGGTTGAGATCATCCGCGACCTCAGATTGGGTGTTTTCGATGTTCTGATCGGTGTAAACCTGCTCAGGGAAGGACTTGATCTTCCCGAAGTATCATTGGTTGCCATCCTGGATGCAGATAAAGAAGGCTTCCTCCGCAATGAAAAATCGTTGACACAAACGGCTGGCCGTGCAGCGAGAAACGTTAACGGAACGGTCATTTTCTACGCAGATAAATTGACGGAAAGCATGCAAAAAACCATCAGCGAGACCAATCGTAGAAGATCCATACAAAAAGCATTCAATGAAGCCCATGACATTCAGCCAACTACCATTACCAAGACACGGGAACAGATCTTGGGACAGAAAACCATTCTGGATATCCGTTCTGTCGAAGGCAAAAAAGCATATGTTGAACCGGAAATGCCTTCCAGCGCAGCAGATCCGTTGCTGTCATATATGTCTAAAGATCAGATCAGGGAACTGATCAGGCAAAATGAAGTCAAAATGAAAAAGGCAGCCAAGGAACTTGATTTCATTACGGCGGCACAATACCGGGATGAAATACAGTTGTTGAAGAAAAAACTTTAAACCAGCCATTAAAAATTGGTATTTTATAGCTTAAATTTTGCAATTTTGCAGAGAATCATTGCCATTGGATCTCCAAGATAAATTTGAAATTCAACGCTTTGGTTTTGGCATTCAGATATTTTAAATTAAAAAATTACTAAAATGAAACTTGGATATGCAGGGTTGATCGCAGGAATCCTTTTTATCTCTTCCTGTAGAAATAAAACAACAGAAGTCACAGTTGATGGTCCTATTAAAAGTTTTTACCTTGAACAAAAAGGAACAGGACTAACGGAAGGCATGGAGATGGAAATATTATCCAAAATATGGTATAATGCCAAAACCAAAAACATCGCCACTGAAATGGAATATAAAACTCAAAATGAAGGAAGTACACAAATCCATAAAAGCCTCCATATTTCCAATGAAGAAGGACTTTTCATGATCGACCTGACAAAAAACACTTTGTACAAATTACCGAAAGAAGCCAACAAGGATGAATTTACCGGATTGGATGATTACAAAGAACAGGAATTCATCACAGAACTGGAAACCAGAGGGAAAATCGTTGACCGTGAGCAATATTTAGGCAAAACCTGTATTGTCTTTGAAACGGAAGAGCCCAACGATAACAATCAGCCTGAAAAGACCAGATATTGGTTCTATAAAGGCATGCCACTAAAATTGGATTCTCCATCCAGGAAGATAGAGACCGTCCGTTTTGATGAAAATGCCCGTATTCCGGCTGACAGGTACGTGATTCCCGAAGGACTGACTTCTTTGAATTAATACGTCTATTACAAGGAGTTAAGCCAATCAGGACTTTGGATCATCCCATGATATGCGATGTTATTCTGTATATTTTTAAAAATATTTCAATTCGGAACTTCCTTATTTAGGAACTATGTTTTTGGGGCGTACCCCAAAAAAAGCCGCTTTGCGGGATGTTTGAACAAAAAAAATGGAATATCCAACAGCTGAAATGAACAACATGTTTTGGTTAGTTTTGGCTCTTAAGCGGCTTAATCTTGCACAATTTTAAAGCGATTCACGAGATATTCAACCCCTTCCGGGTTGTCTGAGATTATCACCATTACTTTAGGTTTCACCCAAAGTTATTGATATT
>DDTL01000027.1:0-20482 GCA_002344345.1 Saprospiraceae bacterium UBA2365 | reverse complement strand
AACAAGGCATGCAATGCCGTGAAAAAGCCACTCGCTTAATACTACCCTGAAGGGGTTGAATCTGAAAGTATCAACGTATTTTGGTGCTTATTTAAAAAATCCCTCTTTGCGATAACTTTGAAAAGAAAATATGGAATAACTAACATATTAAATGAACAACATGTTGGTTAGTTTTGGCTCCTAAGCGCCTAATAAAATATTGTTTTTCACATATTTAATCCTACAGTAAAGGTTAAAAACGTTTGAAAGCCGTTGTTTTTCTGTACGGAGAATGATTTTTTTTTGAACTTGCAAAGCTAATTTTTCGTTTTATCATTTCATAAAACACTTTCAGATGGATCTTTTCCTGATCATTACTGGCAGCATATTATTGGTGGTTGGCATTTTAGGTTGTTTTTTACCGGTTCTTCCTGGTCCACCGGTTGCTTATGCAGCCCTGATTTTACTTCAAATCACTTCAAAAGAACCTTTCAGCGTTGGTTTTTTAGTCCTTTGGGCAGCCATTACCATAGCGGTTACCATCATCGATTACTGGGTGCCTGTATATGGCACCAAAAAATTGGGTGGGACGAAAATGGGCATCAACGGAGCTACAGCAGGCTTATTGGTTGGTTTGTTCTTTTTCCCACCCTGGGGCATGATCACCGGACCATTTCTGGGTGCATTTGCAGGGGAATTGATCGGAGGTCAGCATGCTAACAAAGCATTGAAGTCAGCATTCGGTTCTTTCATCGGTTTTGTAGCCGGAACACTGATGAAGCTCGTGGTAACCATTTTTATGGCCTATTATTTCATCTCAGGAGCATTCTGAAAATGTTGAACTTTCCGAATTTTATTCTGTTTCATCCCTGAGCAATTCATATTTTTTCTGCTTGGTTTTCCATCGTTCCATGGCATATTTTTGCATATCGTCCACCGTATCCTTTTCATCAACTATTTCAAATCCAAGCAGCGTTTCGATAATATCCTCCAGGGTTGCTATTCCGTCCATACCACCATATTCATCCGTCACCAGTGAAATCTGTTCCTTATTTTCCAGCAATTTTTCCCAGACCTTAAACAAAGTGATGTTTTCCGGGAAGGAAATAATGGGTCGTTTGATATCTTTGAGCCGAAGATCAAACTGATCTTCTGCAAGTTTTTCAAAAACCATTTCACGGAATACATAGCCGGTAATATTGTCGCGGTTGTCATGATAAATCGGGATCCTGGAAAAATGGAGGAAATCCTTATTTTTTAAAAATTCCTGCAATGTCATCTCTTCATTGGCTACGACCACCACTATCCTTGGGGTCATCACTTCAGACAATCGGATGTTTTTGAGTTTCATCAGGTTCTGAATGATCTTATTTTCCTTATCTCCAAAAATACCTTCCTGGACTCCTATACTGGCCAGGGCGGAAATTTCTTCCCGACTGGTGGTAAATCCTTTATCCTTGCGCGCAAGGACCCTTGTAAGTATGGCAGAAACCCAAACCAACGGATAAATAATAATGATCATACCCTTAATGATACCTGCTGAAATACCCATCAGTTCTTTACTGTAATTGGCCCCAAGTGATTTCGGAATGATCTCTGTCAATACCAGAATGAGTACTGTGAGTACAGCAGAAACCACACCAAAATAAGCATCTCCAAAAACTTTGGTAGCCTGAGCGCCCACACCTGCTGCGCCCACAGTATGCGCAATGGTATTTAAAGACAATATTGCAGAAAGTGGTTTTTCAATATCTTCTTTTAACCGCAGGAAAGATAAAGCCCTGTTATCACCTGATCCAATTTTTGATTTTACATAAGAAAGCGGCGTTGACAATAAAACAGCCTCCATGATAGAACACAAAAATGAGGTGAACAAGGCAATGAATAAATAAACTAAAAGAAGCGTCATTAGGTTTTAAAATTATTTAGCAAAGTTAACTAAAATATTGAAGAGCTGAAATTACATAATTGCACATACTTACATAAAAACTGCACCGATTTTCCAATTGACATACATACTAAAGCGGTATAAAATTGCCTGTTGAAATAACTCAAGACAGTCAGGATTTGTCTTCCTGTAATTAATTTTTTAATTCTTCAATTTGGACAATAAATATATTTTATTGATTATCAAACATATTTAAATTTAAAGATACGTAAAAAAACATACAAGGTATGATTTATCTTGTTAGCTTTGCAGCGTTTTACCAAAACTGGTGGCAGGTTGTAAGCCACAAATATTAAACCTACCTTTATACCGGTATAGAAAATACAACGTCTGACCGGTGCTAATTTTACACAAATTTAATGTCTTTTAAAAATTTGAATTTAATTGAACCTGTCATGAAAGCATTGACAGCAGAGGGTTATACGAACCCGACTCCGATCCAGCAATTGGCCATACCTTATGTGTTGGATGGGCGAGATTTGCAGGGATGCGCGCAAACAGGCACAGGAAAAACTGCTGCTTTTGCCATTCCGATCATACAATTGCTTTTAAAAAAGCAGGAACGAAAGAACGGTATCAAAGTATTGATTTTAACACCAACCAGAGAGCTTGCCATACAGATTGACGAAAGTTTTTCAGCATACGCCAAATTCACATCTATCAGTCACACTGCCATTTTCGGAGGTGTATCCCAACTACATCAGACCAATACGCTTAAAAAAGGGATAGACATTCTCATCGCTACACCCGGACGATTACTTGATTTGGTCGGACAAGGTTTCATAAAGCTGGACAGTCTGGAAATTTTTGTTTTGGACGAAGCTGACCGGATGTTGGATATGGGTTTTATACATGACGTCAAAAAAATAATCGCGCGATTGCCACAAAAGAGACAAACCTTGTTTTTCTCGGCAACAATGCCTCAGGAAATCCAGAATCTGGCAAAATCTCTCCTGAAAAATCCGGCAAAAGTTGAGGTGACTCCACCTGCAACCACGGTAGAGATGATCGATCAAAGCGTGTACCATACCAATAAAGCTGACAAACCAAAATTGCTGGTACATCTGATCGATGAATTCAGCATTCCGACAGCGTTGGTATTTACCCGGACAAAACACGGAGCTGACAAGGTCACCAAGTTGCTGAACAAAGAAAACATTCAGGCAGCAGCCATTCACGGCAATAAAAGCCAGACTGCCCGCCAATCGGCACTGAACAATTTCAAAACCGGAAAATTACAGGTTTTGGTAGCCACAGACATTGCTGCAAGAGGGATTGATATCGACGAGCTGTCACATGTTTTCAATTATGATCTTCCTAATATTCCCGAAACTTATGTTCACAGGATAGGAAGGACCGGAAGAGCCGGAAAATCAGGTGTGGCCATTGCATTTTGCGACGCAGAAGAACGGGATGACCTGCGCGATATTGAAAAACTGATCGGATTAAAAATTCCGGTAAGCAAAATACATCCTTTTCAGACTGAACCTGTTGTTGAGATCGAAAAGCCATTGCCTCCTTCCAAAAAAAATCATAAATTTTTTGGCAGAAGCAGGCAAAAAAGATCCTATGCTGCAGGATAACTACTGATTCGGAAATCATCATTTTCAAAAATTACATGTATTACATGCATGTTTTACAGAAAATCAACCCGTTGGAAATACCATTGGCAGATATGATTAACATTGTATCTGCCAATCTTTTGTTGAGCAATATTTTACCCAACTGCCAGCGTATCCTGTGCCAAAATCCAATACATATCCGGAAATCATTCCTGCCATCAAACCACCAAAACCAACAATTCATAGATAATATCAACAGTTCCGTCTATTTAATAGACCAGATTTGATAAATGCAGTATTTTTGTATATTGAAAAGCCAAAAATATAGTTGATTTGAACAATTTCGACCTAAATAACAAATCCTTAATCACTGTTTTACGTTAATTTTTGAAAACGCATATATGTAATCGATATAAAAAAACGGACGCTTTATTTGAAGGTCTGAATAGGATAACATTCAGGGTGATTACTAAGGTAGAAACCAGAATGTTAAAAAATGCCGGTATGTAAGAGCATTTTAAGAAGTATACATCAAAGATTCCATATAACCTGACAGAAAAAATAAAAATCTTATATATGAAAAAAATGAATCTTAATTTTTTACTTGGTTTATTGTTTGTTTCAATTTTGCCTTTCATCGGTAACGGTCAGGGCGCAAGGATTGAGTTTACTGAGTTTAAGCTGGGTAACGGACTGCATGTCATCCTTCATCAGGACAACACTACGCCTAATGTCGTCGTCGATATCATGTATCATGTCGGAGCTAAAAATGATTACTCCGGCCGTACAGGTTTTGCACACTTTTTTGAACATTTGATGTTCGAAGGATCCAAAAACATAGGACGCGGAGAATTCTCAGAAATCGTTGAAAAAGCCGGGGGTGAACTGAATGCCTGGACAAGTTTTGATATCACCAACTATTATGTCTATTTGCCTTCCAACCAACTTGAACTGGGTTTATGGCTGGAATCCGAAAGATTGCTGCACCTGGTGATTGATTCAATTGGTGTAGCCACCCAGAAAAGCGTGGTAACAGAAGAGATGAAACAAACCCGGGACAATCGTCCATACGGAAGATTGCTGACAGAAACCTTGAAACGGTCTTATACGGTGCATCCTTACAAATCAGATGTTCTGGGATTGGATGAGCATATCAGAAGTGCAACCACGGAAGATATAAAAGCTTTTCACGACATGTATTACGTGCCGAATAATGCAGTTCTTGTCATTGCAGGTGATATTGACCTGGCAAAAACCAAAGAACTGGTCAATAAGTATTTTGGAGACATTCCTGCAGGAAATAAAAAAATCATCCGTCCAACTGTCAGTGAACCCAGACGCACATCAGAGGTAAGGGACACTTTCACCGATAATATTCAGCTGCCGGCGATCATCCACGCCTATCCACTGCCTCCGGTTGGCTCACGCGATTATTATGCCATGGACATGCTCAGCACCTTGCTGTCAGACGGACAAAGCAGCAGAATGTACAAAAAGCTGGTTGATGAAGAACAGACAGCTTTGACTGTTCAGGCAATCCCGCTGGGACTTGAAGATCAGGGTTTGAAAATTTTATTTGGTATTCCGAATATGGGAATCGATCCGGAGACTTTGGAACAAGGTATCGATAAGGAGTTGGATAAAGTTAAAAATGAACTTATTTCAGAAAATGAATTCCAAAAACTTCTGAACCAGAAAGAAAGCGATCTGGTCAATAGCAATACCAGTATTTCAAGCAGGGCGAGTTCTTTGGCCAATTATTTCACCATGTACAAAGATGCTGATATGATCAATAAACAATTTGCCAAATATCAGGCCGTCACAAGAGAAGACATTCAAAGGGTTGCAAGGGAATACCTTAAAAAAGAAGGCAGAGTGGTCTTGTACTATATGCCAAAAGCCAATTAATCAGGCATTTCCATCGTTTGAAACTAAAATTTTCAAAATGAAATGGATAAATAAATTGCCGGAGATCAAATACCATTTTCAGGCAGTATTTTTATCCAAGTTTTATTAAGCCATTTAAAAACAAAAAAAAATAATTCAAATGAAAAATATTTTTTCAATCATATTTCTGAGCCTGATGATGGCTGCTACTTTAACAGCTCAACTGGATCGCAGTCAACGTCCTCAGCCGGGTCCGGCTCCGGTCATTCAGCTTGGGGATTTCCAAACATTCAAATTATCCAATGGATTGCAGGTGATCGTAGTAGAAAACCACAAGATTCCGGTCGTTTCCTTCCAGATCACACTCGATGTGGATCCGGTTTTGGAAAAAGACACCAAAGGTTATGTGGATCTTGCCGGTTCGCTCATGCGTGAAGGGACGAAAAACAGATCCAAGCAACAGATCGATGAAGAAATCGATTTTATCGGAGCCAATCTGAGTACATATTCTACAGGAATTTATGCTTCTTCACTCAAAAGACATCAGGAGAAACTGCTTGGGTTGATGTCTGACGTGCTTATGAATCCGACATTCCCGGAAGAACAATTAATGAAAAGTATTACCCAGGCTAAATCAGGTCTTGAAGCCAGCCGCAATGATGCAAATTTCATTGCAGGGAACATTCAAAATGTAGCATTGTATGGTGCAAATCATCCTTATGGTGAAGTGCAGACTGCTGAATCTCTGGATAAAATCACCGTGGATCATCTCAAAAATTATTACAATACATACTTTAAACCCAATGTAGCTTACCTGGTCGTAGTGGGTGACATCACGGTAAAAGAGGCAAAAACAATGGCAAAAAAATATTTTGGCCAATGGAAAAAGGGTAAAGTTCCGACACATGTATATCAGGATCCAAAAGCGCCAGAACACAACCGCATAGCCTTGGGCAACAGGAGCGGAGCTATTCAATCGACTGTTTTTGTGACTTATCCATTGGAATTCACTCCGGGAAATCCGGATGCTGTCAAAACCAGTGTAATGAATTCTGTACTTGGTGGAGGTGTATTTTCAGGTAGACTGATGCAAAACCTTCGTGAAGATAAAGGTTATACTTACGGAGCAGGTTCTTCCATCTCCAATGATAAGCTGATCGGCAATTTTACTGCCAGCACAGAAGTAAGAAGCATGGTTACAGATTCTACCGTTCATGAGATTTTCAAGGAAATGCAGCGTCTGATCGATGAACCTGTAGATGAAGAAACCCTCCAAATGGTGAAGAATTTCATGAGCGGAAGTTTTGCAAGAGCGTTGGAAAGTCCGAGGACCATAGCCAATTTTGCACTGAATGTCAAGCGTTATAACCTGCCCGAGAATTATTATGCAACCTATCTTGAAAGGTTAAATGCCGTGACCATTGCTGATGTTCAGCAAATGGCTGCCAAATATTTAAAACCTGAAAATGCCATCATCGTAGTAGCAGGCAATCAGGAAGAAGTGCTTGAAAAACTCAGGGTGTTCAATCCTAAGGGTGAAGTTGAATTATACGATGCATTCGGACGGCCTGCTGAAGCTCCCAAGGCAGTTTCAGGAGAGATCACCGCCCAGACTGTCATCACAAATTATGTGAATGCCATTGGCGGAGCTCAAAAAATTAGTGAGATCAACGATGTAATCACCTTTATGACTGCAAGCGTTCAAGGGATGAGCCTCGATATGCAAACCAAACAAAAGGCTCCCAATATGTTTTATTCTGCAATGAGCATGGGTGGAAACATCTTCCAGGAACAGATTTTTGACGGAACCCGCGGATTGGTCACATCTATGGGTCAAAAGCAGGAAGTGACCGGAGATGATCTGAAGGAACTGGAATTACAGGCAGCTTTATTCTCTGAATTAAATTACGAAAAGCTGGGTTACACGCTTGAATTGACTGGTATTGAAAAACCGGATGGTAAAGATTTATACAGGATAAAACTGACCGGACCAACAGGAAAAGTAAGCAGTGAGTTTTATTGTGTTGAAACTGGCTTGAAACTGAGATCTGAAATGTCTCAGGAGACACCGATGGGTGTGGTAACCATAGTTACAACTTATGGAGATTATAGGGAAGTAAAGGGAGTAAAATTCCCTTTCAGTATAAAACAACAGGCTGGTCCTCAGACTTTTGAAATGACCGTGAGTACGATCCAACTGAATACAGGCCTGGACAACAGCGCTTTCACTATAGAATAAACCCGGTTTGTTACCTATACAGGAAAGCCTCCAAAATTGGAGGCTTTCTTTTTTTATATCTGAAGAGCAGACAAGTTTAAAAAACGATTTTTATGCAGGTAAATTTTCCTGATAATTTTCACATAGACGTAAGACTTGTTTATTTGATGCCATGCATCCATCTGGAGATGAGTGGACCGAGCAAAAATAAAAATGCACCACAGGCAATGGCGAATAATCCGAGTTTCCGGAAAACACCCAATCCGAGTGAAAGTGAGTCAAAACGCAGATTGCTGATCACTTCACCTGAAAGACTTTCATTCCACATTTTGTCCACTTCTTCCTTCGGCAAGACTTTTACTTTGTCCGGATCTGCAAAATCCGGTGTTCTTGTAAGAAACTCAACATAACTTCCTTCCAGCATTTTCTCTTTTCCCTTTTCACTTTTAATGTCATTCGCTTCCTCAACAATTTCAGAAACCTGAATTCTGGCTTTGTAATAGTTTTCGGCGCCTGATCTGGAATTGAGTTCATCGATAAATTCATCCTTAACCAAAGCCTTTTCCAGCGTATTGGTTACCAGGCTCTCGGCAAACGCATCGGTTTTCAAGGTAGTTTTCAGCACATCATCTGCAATATTTTTCTGAACAGTTCCTTCTGCCACAATTTTTGCCTCATCGATGGATGTCAGCTTGGCAATATGCTTACCTGCCTGGTGTGCAATGGAGGAAGAAAGGAACCAAACGCCCATCAGTAAACCGACAATTTTTGGAGGCGATAATTTAGTCACCAGGGACAATCCAACCGGCGATAATGATAGTTCGCCCAAAGTATGAAGCAAATATAAAAATATCAGGAAAAAAGCAGGAACCAACCCAAGCATCGCACCGGATTTGCCGAGATTAAGCACCAAAAAGCCGGCTCCCAGCATGATCAGACCGAATCCGAATTTGTAAGGCGCTGGTGGTTCCTTTCCGGATTTGGCCAGCTTGATCCAGATCCACGAGAACAGCGGAGCAAATAAAATGATGAAGAGTGGATTTACCGACTGAAAAAATGTGGTCGTCAATTCAGCTCCCATAAAGTTTTTATTTACATTCCTTTCAGTAAAAAGGTTCATTGCACTTCCGGCCAGCTCAAAAAATGTCCAGAAAATCGTAGTGAAGATCAGCAGCATAATGATCACCCAAATCCGTTGCTTCTGAGCCTTTTCATAAGAAGGTGCAATGATAAACAGGAAGTAACCGATCACGCCTGCAGCGATCACTGCAAGAATAATATCCACCACATCGTTTTGAACGATCAACAGCCATGCCAGCGGGATCATTACCGCTGTAAAAATGTAGGGAATATATTTACCGTTAATACCTAACATTTTGAATTGTATTGCATTTTCCGGAGGCAATCCCTTGTCTTCAAAATAGCCCTTGCTTCTTGCCCACATGAAAAGAAGGAAGCCGATCAACATGCCGATGCCCGCAGTCAGGAAGCCATATTGCCAACCTTCAATTTCACCGATCGTACCGCAGGTCAGCGGGGATAAGAATGCACCGATGTTGATGCCCATATAAAACAGGGAAAAAGCGCCATCTCTTCTTGGATCCCCGTCAGGATAAAATTTACCGATCATGCTGGAAATATTTGGCTTGAAGAAACCATTTCCGATCACCAAAAAAGCCAGACCGATGTAGAACAATGTTTGATTATTCAGGAAAAGAGTGAATTGAGCAGCGGCCATGAGCAATGCGCCCCAAATGATCGCTTTTCTGAAACCCATCACCTTGTCGGCAAAATAGCCTCCGATCAGCATTGTCATGTAAACCATGGCGCCATAGGCGGCATAGATACCGTACGCTTTGGTATCATCAAATCCAAACCCCCCCCGGATAAGCTCAGAAGTCATATAAAGGATCAGGATCGCCCTCATACCATAGTAGCTGAAGCGTTCCCACAATTCCACCATAAACAGGGCAAAGAGCGCTTTGGGGTGCACTTTTCTGTTAGTAAAAATCACAATAACCACCCAGACGGCAACCAATACCCAGGCAATGATCATCAATTTGTAAGCAGGATTCATAATTCAATTTTAATTTGTAACGATCAAGCTTTCCATTGGCAGGTATATTTTCATGATTTTTAAGAAAATATTAAAACCAATTTGAACTGACCGGTAAAATAATTAGTTAAACAGCCGTTAAAAATAGAGGAATTAAATTATTTCATTGTATAAACCAGGCTTTTTTTTATTCTTCACCATACAGGCCTGTACTGATCATCGGCAAAATCATTTTTCACTTTAACTCATTTTTATCTCAATTGTGATCTCAATTTTTTTTTGGGTAATGGGAACCTATTGAAATAATATATTTCCAAATGAGATAATTTTTTTATACTTCAAAAAATATTCTTATTTTCGATGTGCTGAGCGGAATAACATTTGCTTTGCGCATCATTTTATCATTTAAATCATCAAGAGGTATGTCAGACAATCAGGAACAACCACAAAAAAATAAAAAGAAGGAGATCATCAAGGAACTCACTCAACCCTTTATCGATCTCACGAGGACATCGAGAGTAATGCTCGGACTGAATATTTCCTATATGCTGGAAGGGTTGACCTATTTCGGAATATTGGGTTTGCTGGGAATATTTTTTAATGAATATATACAGCTGGATGATGTCAACGCAGGTTGGATGGTTGGGTTTATGACAGCCGGAATCACCATATCCATGCTGGTTTTAGGTGCAACGGTTGACCTGATAGGAATCAGAAAATCCTTGTTACTTGCCCTTGGGATCATTCTGATCGGAAGGATCATATTGAGTTTGTCTCCTGAACTGGGCGAACCCGGACTCTGGAATTCGGCCCAGATCATTTCCATGACCGGGATTGTAGCTATCATCATAGGGTATGGTATATTTCAGCCGGCTGCCTATACAGCTGTCAAAAAACTGAATACTGCAAAAAATGCAGCTATGGGCTATGCGATGTTGTATGCATTGATGAACCTCGGAGGATTTCTGCCTGGCTTGATTTCTCCTCCTGTGAGAAAAACTTTCGGGATCACCGGTGTATTCTGGGTGATGGTTGGATTGACCGTTCTCGGAATGCTGACGGTCGCCATACTGATGACTAAAAAAGCCATCCAACAAGCTCAGGAGGCGGTGAAAGCTGTGGATGGAGATTCAGCAGATGATGAAGATCAGATGAAAGGTATGTCTGCTAAGGAAAAATTGAACTATTATCTGAAGAACTTTCCGCTAAAAGATGCCAGGTTCATGTATTTTATTTTCATTTTGATCCCGGTTCAGACATTATTCGCACACAACTGGCTGACTTTACCCCAATACACCAGCAGGGCATTTGAAGGATTTGTGGGAAACAATTTTGAGTTTTTTGTCAACCTCAACCCGATCATGATCTTTATCCTGACTCCGATCGTAACGGCGCTGACACTGAAAAGGGATACCTACAAAATGATGATCATTGGCACCTTGGTCATGGCGGTACCGACATTCATACTGACACTCGGACCCAATATCAATACGCTGATGGCATATCTGATCCTTATGACGATCGGAGAAGCCATGTGGCAGCCAAGATTTTTGCAATGGGTTGCTGAGATAGCCCCAAAGGGAATGACCGGGATCTATATGGGGATCGGACAATTCCCCTGGTTCCTGACCAAAGTGATCACTGCTACATATTCCGGCTGGTTCCTGATGAATTATTGCCCGGATGACACACCGGTCACAGGTCTGAATACCGAATTCATGTGGTTGATCTATGGTTTGATAGCCATCATCAGTCCGATTGGGTTGTTATTGGCCAGAAAATGGATGGTCAAAGGGTTTAAAATGTAAAAACAGCTGTGGGACTGATCTGAGAAGAAAGTTTGGTCAATAAATTCAACCAAAAAAAGAAACTTTGAAAGAGATCAGCTTAGACAATACAAGCAGAAAAGATTTCCATCAATTCATGCTCGGATCGGTGATTCCCCGGCCCATTGCTTTGGTGGGCACCATTAGCCGGTACGGAGTGCCGAACCTGGCTCCATTCAGCTATTTCAATGCGGTGAGTTCCATTCCTCCGGTGTTGATGTTCAGCCTGAGCAGAAAAGGGATCAAAGGAAATAAAAAGGATACGCTGTTGAATATTGAACAGAATCCTGAATTTACCGTCAATATGGTCAGTTATCCTCAGGTATGGCCCATGGTACTGAGCTCTGTCGAATTTCCTTCTGATGTGGATGAGTTTAAAAAATCAGGATTTTCTCCGCTGGAAAGCAAATATATTTCACCTTTTCGAGTAAAAGAATGTCTGATTCAATTTGAATGTAAATTAAGAGAGATCAAAGAGTTGGGTGAAAATACCCACGATTGCACTCTTGTTTTCGGAGATGTGGTATGCCTGCATGTGGATGAATCCATTCTGACAGAAAGCAACCGGATAGACCCGTTCAAACTGGACATTACAGGAAGACTCGGGAAAGAATATTATGCCAGAATTGCACCGGAAAGTATTTTCAGTATTCAAATGCAAACGAATGTTATGCCAACTGGATATGACCTGCTACCGGAACATATAAAGCAAAGCGAGATCCTCACTGCCAATGAAATAGGCCGGCTTGCTGCCATACCCTTAGAAATATATGAAAAGTACTATCAGTCATTTCAAAACAAAATAAAAAAAACATCTGAAAATTTAAGCCTGAATCACCATGCCGTTAGAGAAGCTTTGCTTACGTCAGATGATGATAAAGCAATGAGTCTGATATTTGATTTGTAACAAATCTTGACAGTGATGCTATAAATGAGCATTATTTGATTTATTAAAATCCAAAGTATGCTTTGTTTATCAGGATCGTTTATTATTTTTGTTATCCCATGACTTGCCGCCTGAGCGGATTCCTTAAGATATTATATTTTTCTATAATGCATTGTCCTGCAAATGCATGCATACAATATAAATGAAAAAAGTCCGGTGGAGCGCCGGACTTAACAACGAATCATTATCGTAAAGATTAACTAGAAAATTATTGTTGAAGTAAAAACTAAAATAACTTAGTTTTAATATGAAGATACACTGGATAAAATTTTCGCTGCCTGTGCTGTTATTTTTTTTATTTTCCTCGTGCAATGCAGCAAAATCACTATTTTCTCCCCAGGATAGCCTTGAAAGAAAAGATAGTTCTGAGATGGCCTTCCGAGGCAAAATCATAGACTATTCAAAAACATTGCTTGGATCGCGATACAGATCAGGAGGAAAAACGCCCAAAGGATTTGATTGTTCAGGATATACAGGTTATGTATACAAACAGTTTGACATAAAGTTGGGCGCATCTTCACGGAACCAGGCAACACAAGGCAAAAAAAAATCGCTCAAATCGTTGGAACCCGGTGATTTGTTGTTTTTTTCCTCGAAGGGCAGAATATTTCATGTGGCTATCTTCGAAAAGGAAGAAGATGGCAAATTCTGGATGATCCACAGTGCAACTTCTTTGGGCGTGGTCAGGCAGGATATCAGCAATAATAACTATTGGAAAAAGCGATTGAAATTTGCAAGGGATGTAATATCTCCTTAAATTTATGGCTCAAAAAAATAATGTAGCCATGATCAATTTAATATTATTCGGTCCTCCGGGTTCAGGTAAAGGTACACAAGCTCAATTGCTGGAAGAAAAATATAACCTGCATCATATTTCAACCGGCGATTTGTTTCGTTACGAACTTACAAACAACACAGAACTGGGACAACAAGCAAGGGTTTTTATGGATAAAGGCCAGTTAGTACCTGATGCCATAACGATCGGAATGTTGAAAAACAAACTGCTGAGTCTGGGTGACGATAAAGGCTTTTTGCTGGATGGTTTTCCAAGAAATCTGATCCAGGCCATTTCTCTGGATGACCTGATGAAGGAAATGAACATGGAAATTACTGCGCTGGTTTGCCTCAATGTAACTGAAGAGGAGATCGTAGCCAGGATACTCAATCGCGGCAAAACTTCAGGCAGGTCCGACGACAATGATGAATCCATTATCCGCAACCGGTATCAGGTGTATCTGGATCAAACCAGGCCGGTTTTTACTTATTATGAAGCCAAAAACAGGGCTGCCATGATCGAAGGACTTGGATCCATAGAAGAAATATTTGGTCGGTTGTGCGCTTACATTGACAGTCTGAAATAAGCTGAATTTTTATTTTCTGTTTTTCCGGGCAATTCCATTTTGATGGGTATTGGCAGTATTTCGTATCTGGAGTATATACTCCCGGATAAGTATTGTTATTGAGATCATTACAGGGAATGTCAACAGATTTTTTGAGTTCCACAAAGCACACAAAACAGATACGAAAATCACGAAATTTTTATTTTTTACTCCCAAGCCGGACAAGCCTGAACCAAAGAGGAAAATGATTTAAGATTCCCTTCCATACGGGCAGTCCCCATACGGGCAAGCCCCATACGGGCAAGCTCATACGGGCAGGCCCCATACGGGCAGGCTCATGCGGGCAGGCTCCGATTAACGATTTCAGATCTTGTATTTTATACAAAAATCGTATATCAAGCTCAGTTAAGAGATTGAATATGGTTTTTAAAATCAGGGTCATTCTTTCCCTTTTTTAACCACCCTCAAAACCGGATAATCAGATGCGCTCTTGACCAGATATGCAAATTGAGGATAAGTGGCCAAACCAAGCATAGATTTTGGTTCCAGTGCCTGAATGATCATTTTCCCTTTGAGTTGCCTGACCGGAACATACCAATATTTTGACTGGTCTACGTGTCCGGTCAACTGTTTGGCCAATGCAGGATCAATAACCCAATCTCCTTCAAAATCAATTGAATCGATTTTCTCTATGTAATATGTTTCAAATTTTACGCCTTTCTTTTTTGGAAAACGCCCGTATGCTATCCCTGTGTTTTTGAGCCAGTTGACCAGGTTACTGTCATCCTGCGGAATCAGGTAGGCGACAGGATCATCGACTTCTTTCAGGGACTCAACAACAGGTCTGAAATTATCTGTTACTAAAATGGTATCTTTCGCTAAATCATACGAGTAAACCGGTAGTTGGAGCATGGTTCCGTCTGAACGATGGATCATCTGTATTGATGTAGCGCCTGAACTCAATCCGGAAAGCATTGATTTCCTTTCTCTTCTGACCATTTTTTTGATCACTGTTGCCTGTTCATATACCAATTCAAGCATGTCCAGCATACCGCTCATCTGTCCTTTTGCCCGATGTTCGATGTTTTCAAGGAACATATCCTTTCCATTCATACCTTCCTGGATAAATGAGAGCGTGTTTTGTATGCCCAGACTTTGCCTTCCGTCGTTGATATCGAAAGTGCTTTGACGCAGGTAGCTGATTTCAGGAGGACCACCCGGCAAATATAAAAAGGAAGAAAAGCCACTCTGTTTCAGTTTTTCCAAAATACGGGGTAAAACCTGTTCATTGGCAAAGGTTCTGAGTGTTGGGGAAATATTGATATTGGTACAGGCGCCCAGGGTGACATCGCTGTTTTTGCGGTAACCAGATTTTTCCCAGGATTCACTGTAGGGAGAATATTCATGAACATCCATGGTAACCTCAAAAAGATATCGGTCGAAAAGCATATGCAGCGCCTGTGTCTCGGGTTCAGTCATGATCAGGTGATTCCTGTTGAGGTCAATATGCCGCCCGTTCCGTCTTTGGTTGACTTCCGAGCCATCGGGATTGACCTGCGGTATCAAAACCAGGTCGATGTGGTTGAAAAGATGGCTGAATTCCGGCAGGATCAGTTTTTTTGCGAGCAGCAGCATGCCCTCTTTTCCGGATTGTTCATTCCCGTGTTGTTGGGCAAAGAATAGGACTTTGAGTTTAGATCTGTCTTTTCCGACGCCCTTTTTGGAGAAATGGAGCGCATAGACCGGACGATTTTGCAAAGTTGAGCCTATGATATCCAGTGAAAGGATATCGGACTGTTCATCCAAAGTTTTTACATAACCGGTCAGTTCATCATAGCTGGTGATCCTGGTAAAACCCGACTTTTCCAGTGGTGTTTCCTGGGAAAAAACCAGGAATGGCAATAAGAACATCATCCAAAAATACAGGAGATTTTTCTGCATGGTAACAATTTGAATTTGTTTCAAAAGTAAGGATAATTGGGGAGGAATGGGGTGGAAAGTAGGGATGTTTTTTTGTGTAAGTTGATCGGGATCGGTAAGTAGTAATCAGTGAACAGTGAACAGGAACTTTTCGGTAAGGATTTTCAGTAGGTGTAACAAAGATGAAGCGGATTTTCGAGTGTGGATTGATATTGATGTGATTGATTGAGCTATGATTCTCTAAGAGATTTTAGATTCTATCTATTCTAAAAACTATGCATGAATTATTTTTATTTTTGAATAAATATTCCAATAATAGAAGTTGGATGGTAACTTGTTCAGAAGATCACATAAATGATCTTTTCATTTAATTATTTAATTTCCATGAGGATTTGGAGATCCATCCAAATGCTCTCATGAAAAGAACAAATTAGAAATAAATAATATATAATAAAAAAAATATCAAAAACGATATATTTTTTATCTTTTTTTTAAACTTATATGTTTATTATTGTCAAGATTTTTGAAATTAAAGAAATAATAACAGGTGCATTATATGCTGTTCACCGGACTGCAGAGGCAGACCACAGCATGAACCAAATGGCGGAACAATATTCCGACGCTGAGTTTCTTCTTGCATATTTTGAACAGAATAAGGGAAAGCTTGATTTTTTCAGAACGGATGTTCAAAGTGCTGTTCTGAAAACGATCCAGGAAGTAAATGAATTGACTAGCAGATTTTAGAACTGGCTGAAAACAGTTCAGCATACAAAAAACCTGATCTGGATTCATTATTTGTTCAGTTACATAAGGAAGGAGCATTCACCCATCACCGTTATTATACCGACTTCAGAGCCACGGGACGCAGCGGAGAAGCCCCATGGATAAGGATCTATGCAGTTAAATGTGATTCAAATCTGTACTTCATTACAGGCTATGGAATTAAGCTGGTAAAGCAAATGCAGGATGATCCTTTATTAAAAAATGAGCTTGATAAGCTCGAAAGTGCATCCAGACATTTAAAGCAGCAAGGCTATTTATAAATAAGAAGAATAAAAAATATGGCACTGACAAGAGAGGAGAAAATTGCAAAACTCAAGCAATTGAGTAAACCGGAGGACAAAAATGATAAATGGAGAGAAATAGCACACTGGAACAAGGCTCATGCAGATTCTTTGGAGGATTTTGTGGTGATCGCATTGAGAATAGCTGAAGCCATTAAAGAGCAAAACATTCGTCAGACGATGCTGGCAGAAAGGCTGGCTATTACACCGCAGGCATTGACAAGGATCATGAAAGGAAGACAAAATCTGACGCTGCAAACCATCAGAAAGCTGGAACAAGTACTGGATATTTGCCTGATCAGCATACACAAACATGAACCGGGCGCTATACGACATCATGCGAGGTTACAACAAACGGTGATCAGGTATACAAGCGAAGAAATGCCAGTTTTTTCCGGGAAAATGAAACATTCATCAATTACCGAAACTGTGAGTAAGCCATCTTCCATCAAAAATTATCTGAGAATCGCATGAAGTCCAAAAAAGCTGATAAAATTTCCTTTCAATTAGTTTCCATCACAACAGATGAGTTTGCTACTTTCAAAGAAAATTTTGATCCTGTAAAAACGGGATTCGAAATCAATTTAGGTTTGGATATCCGGGTGAATGACGAACAAAAGATTGTAGGCATGTTCACGAGGATCATTTTTGAGCAAAAGTCAAAGCCCGTTTTGTTGTTGAAATCGGGATGTCATTTCCAACTTGATCCGTCGTTCCGGGAATCACAGACCACAGACCGTACTTTGAATCTGCCTGTGGATCTCTTGACCCATTTTCTGGTGATCGCAGTTGGCACGGCCCGCGGTATAGTACACGCAAAGAAACCTGCCTGGCTTTCCGACATCCTGTTACCGACGCTCAATGTTTCAACCATGATAAAAGAGGATATTCGTTTTAAACTTTTTGGGGAGGAGGAAGAGTACCTTTTAGAAACTAAAAAAAATACCAAAAGTGGGTTGAACTAAAACAAAAAGGATCATACTACAATAAGCCAATGCCCGTTACAGCCAATATAAATTGCAAATTTAATTCGCTACAATGACCATTATGGTGTTGTAGTTACTTTAATCCCTGAGTTTCCCTCATCAATTCCAGAGCCTGATTACGACTTCGATAAAATTAAGACTCACATTCACAGGGAAGTTTATTTGTTAATCTGTAAGGTGTACCATTCTTAAACTCAATATGCTCAATAATAAACTTTCCCGTATTGGGGAAATTAAAATTTCTTACACCTTTTACAATGTCCCCTTTTTCATCAAATTCAATATAACATCCACCTCTAAATTGACCCCATTTACTATTTAATTCTTTATACAGATACCCAGATTTTATGGTGCCATCATCTCTTAGATAAACTAAACCATTATTTAAAAACAATATTAAAGTTTTACTATTAGATGGTTTGAATCCTGCTATATTTTTTAATGTCCCACTTTGAAAAGTCCCATCATCATATAAGGAAAAATAACTTCCCTCCAAAACTTGAATGCACCTATTTGGATCTCGTGGTAATGGAAAACAAATGTTCTTTTGTGAGATATGTAAAGTACCACTAATTACTTTACCATTCGCATTAAAAACTACTTTAGTGTTTTTTGAAAGAAAAACATCTTTTTTAGCCGCTGAATAGAGTTTTAGGTTGTTGGCTAAAGTACCTGAAATAACATTTTTCCTATCTTTAATAGTTATATCTGTACCACGCAAAAACATGACTGAAGTATTTCCAACCTTAACAATTGTATCTCTCATTAATTTGTGAGTCTTAGTCGATTGTGAATTACTAAGATTAGCAGACAGCAGGAAAATAATCAATAAAGCTATTTTGTTCATGTAAATCAAACAATTAATCCGTTAATTAATAATATTCAATTTTGTTATTAATAACAATTTGAAAAAATGCCTTGAATGATATCAAATCTATTCCATGCAAATATTTCATTTTGTTAAAACTTAAAGGCTCTTATATAACATGATAATGTTATAAAAACACTCGTTCGTGATGAGCAAGGAATTGAACAACTAATTACTCATTAGCATAATTACGTCAATTCTATCTTATCATTTTTATAGAAAACACTTTGATTTCTGGGGACATTGAGATTAAAGACCTGTTTACTATTTTAATGCACCAAATACATCAAAAGGCAAAGCAACTAATAATTGTACATTGAAACCATCTTTAAATGATTTTAACTCTTTTGTATTAGTAATATAACTGAATTTTACACCTCCCTGCAATCCCAGAATTTTTCCCTTGTCATCTGCTCCATTAATAAAATAAACAGGTATAGAAATCGCAAATGTTTCACTATTGAAACCATAAGTTGTTGACAAAGAAACAGCAAATGTTTTGCTTTCAGAATCAATCTTATAAGGGAAATTTCTTCTATATTCAATATTAATCTTATTATCTACCTCCTTTGTTGGCTTACCAAAAGTAACTGATTTGTTAAAATAATTAGGCGTTTTTCCAAAGGGTATTAGAAAAGATAAATTTTCTCCAGAAGTATAATATTCTGAATAATTATATGAAAATGCTAAATACCCATAAATCGACAAACTTCCAATAGGTCTAATAAAAGAAAAAGATATTGAGGGTGTCAAATATGAATTTGAATTCTCTATTAGGAAAATTGAATCATTTGTATAGTTATACTCCGATTTAGTAAGAGAACCTTTTATGTTTATTATTATTGGTTTTCTTAATTTTGAAGCGATTCTATTTTGAAATTTAGGCCCTAGTTCCGACAACATTATATTTTTACAACTATCTCCATTTATTTCATTTTCCCTACAATACATTTCTTTTTCATTCATAAATAGGTCAAAATATTTGCTTGGTAGTTCTATATTTTCCCAAAACAATTTACCTATATTCAACGAAATAGTTGTGCCCGGACTTAATCCATCAAGTTCAAACGGAACAGCTGTTTTGTCAGATTTACTTATCTTTTGATCTACTTGTAGACCCATAATAAGCTTTTGAGGAGTAACATATTTCAATTCTATTTTCCCGTTCTCCCCTTCACTAAAAGAAGACACCAGAGAGAAATTTGAAATAAAATTTGGCATAGTCCCATTTCCATTGGGACTCATATTTCTATTGAGAATATTATTTAATCGAAGCGTATCAATTTTCGCAAACTCTTTACTTACTATAAATGTTGCGTCATTTTGAGCATAAATAGAATTAATAACGAAAATACATGATATGAATAGAATAAAAATTTTCATATTATATTATTTGTTAAACAGTAAAATAAAATCCACCCATATCTTGATGAGGGCTTTCATATGACTTCTCCCACTCGAATGGGGGGGATCCTAATTCTGGCGTTTCTACCAGAGCATTGATTGAATAATATGCCGAAGTTGGACTCCATACATGCCATTCCAATCTATAAGTGTGTCCAGTTACTAATGTACAATTTCCATTTTCATTTCCACGTAGTGTTAGAATCTTTATTCCATTACTATTTATTAAATAAAGAATTAAATGTCCATTATCCGCTTGTGTTCTAATTGAAATATTCATATTATTAAACTTTATTGATCATTCTTTTCATTCATATTTATAACTGATTAAAGTTTTTATCTATCTTGTGGTTTTAGTGATTCTTTTTCCCCTGACTATCCGCCTTTAACAAGATATTCAAATACCTAAGCCGCAAAAAAACGAATTCTCCCTTCATTACAAAATTTATCATTTGTGGGTTAACCCCCTAAATGATGG
>DDTL01000160.1 GCA_002344345.1 Saprospiraceae bacterium UBA2365 | reverse complement strand
AATTTAGTAAATTATATATTATAATAACATTAATATGTATTTCAAATATAGCAAATGAGATTTTTAGGAGCAGACTCAAATGTTACTATTCACCTATCTGAAGTGACATACACTTCAAGTGCCCTATGATGCATGGATCCTCCAACGTCTGACTTATTTCACAAAACGATACAAAGGCTCATAAAGCACATTGCCGGATTTAATAAATCAACTGATACAATAAGTTTGGTCAATTAATGAGTGTCCTTTTTCATTACCAGGCATTCAATTCCGGCCAACAGGTATTTAGCGGCTTTGGGATTGGTCGCCAAAGGCACATTATGCACATCACAAAGCCTCATAAGCATCTGAACATCAGGTTCATGTGGGTGTTTTGCAAGTGGATCCCGAAAGAAAATGATCAGATCGATCTTACCTTCCGCAAGTAAAGCAGCAATTTGAGCATCTCCTCCAATGGGACCTGAAAGCAGGAGGTTAACATCGAGGCCTTCTTTTTCGATATGAGACCCGGTGGTTCCAGTGGCATAGATCGTACATTTATCAAAGAAGTCCCGATTGCCCAAAACAAAAGAAACCATCTCCGGCTTTTTACCATCATGTGATATTAAAGCAACGCTTATCATAGAATTTTTTAAATTTAAATTATCGTGCACAAAATATTTAGTGTAAAAAATACATTAAGTGCATTTTTCGGCTACAAAATTAATACAATAAATTAAAATTTTCGGATATTTATCGACTTAACAATTAACTTATATTAATATGCAAAGTAAACCGCGATTAAGTTTTTGGCAAATCTGGAATATGAGTTTTGGTTTTCTGGGAATTCAGTTTGGTTTTGCCCTCCAAAATGCCAATGCTTCCAGGATTTTACAGGTTTTTGGAGCTGATGTACATGAATTGCCCTGGTTTTGGCTTGTTGCCCCGATCACCGGCATGATCATACAACCAATTGTAGGTTTTATGAGTGATAAAACATGGACGAGATTGGGAAGGAGAAGGCCTTATTTTCTTACAGGAGCCATCCTAACCAGCATCGCATTGATATTGATGCCGAATGCACCAAACCTGACAAATGTGATCGCCCCTATGTTCATTGGTGGAGGTATGTTGATGATCATGGATGCTTCGATCAATATTTCGATGGAACCATTCAGGGCGTTGGTAGCTGATAAATTACCTGATGAACAGTTAACACTGGGTTTTTCCACCCAAACCCTCCTGATAGGGATAGGTGCCGTGGTGGGTTCATGGTTGCCTTATATTCTGGGCAATTGGTTTGGAATTGCCACAAGTAATAATGAAACCGGCCAGGTTCCCATGAACGTTACATTATCTTTTTATTTAGGTGCAGCAGTTTTGTTGACTTCTATTGTTTGGACAGTCATCAGAACCAGGGAATATCCGCCTGAATTTTATGAATCCGGCCATGAAACTGAAACTAAAGGACGTTTGAAAATCCCCAAAACGATGTGGCAATTGCTTTTGGTTCAGTTTTTCAGCTGGTTTGCCTTATTTTCAATGTGGGTTTTTACCACGCCTGCTGTAGCTCAGAGTTTTTACGGAACCACTGATCCTAATGCACCTGAATTTCAGGATGCGGGGAACTGGGTGGGCATATTGTTCGGTATATATAATGGGGTTTCAGCTGTGATCGCCTTATTATTACCAATAGTTGCCAAAAAAATCGGGAAGAAAGCTACTCATGCATCAGCTTTGGTGATCGGTGGAATTTCTTTTCTTTCTTTTCAGATCATTCCTGATGCAAATTTATTGATCATTCCAATGGTTGGTATCGGTATTGCCTGGGGTAGTATCCTGGCAATGCCATATGCTATGCTTGCCAACACCATTCCGGCTAAACAAATGGGTGTTTTTATGGGGCTATTCAATATGTCCATTACCATTCCTCAAATTGTCAATGGATTGACTGGCGGATTGATCCTGAAGTATCTGCTGTATAATAATCCGATTAATTCAATATTAATGGCTGGTGTAAGCATGATCATTGCTGCAGGCTTCACTTTTATGGTAAAAGAGAAGAAAGTTGATTAATTCTTTTCTTTGGTTTGATGAATTATATTGGAATTTTGTATTTAATCATGTTAACTTATACTCACCTGATCATATTCAAGCTTTATTGACTTTTGCATTTTAAGTCAATATTTGCTTGGGGATAACATATAATTAATTGATTTATAATTGTTTAATTTTTGTATACATTATTTGAAAATCAGGAAATTGACTATTACTGAAACTGATTGGTTTTTGAAATTTTGCATCTGCAAAAATGAATTAAGATTTGAAAAATTGAGGCGGCTCCAAAAAGTTTTAGCCCTCAAATCCCCATTATGGGGGATTTTTAATTTGTTGGTTTTCAATCGTATCCCCTGAGTATTGTGCTGATCTATGACATCACCAGGCTGGGGCAAAAAACGATTGAAAACCAAAAATTGGACTTTTCGCAGCAGCCTAAAAATTTATTTCCTGATCCAATCGCTTTAAAAAATTGCACCTATAAAAATATCCCCGTAAGGAGTTTTATCCAATACGGGGATATTTTTTTATCAATGATTCTGTCAGTTGGCTGTCAGAAAATTCCGCAAAGAACCCGGGCTTAAAATCCTGACATCGAAACCGTTTCGAAAATCCTTCAATGAACTTGTTTCAATCCACCTTTCCGGCTGATCAGGATCTCTCATGATTATCCTAACAGGCAAAGGCATATGATTTTGACCGGTTTCCAGTCCCAAAATCACTTTCCTCATATCGATCAGATCCTGTACATTTATTTCTTGATCCATGTTGACATCAGCAGCCCATCTGAACAAAGTATCGGAATCGGGTTGGTATAATCCGAGCAAATACCTGAATAACACTACAAGATCCAAAGTAGATAATCCTTTATTGCCTTGCAAAGTTCGTTCAAAATAAAGTGCTGCCTCTGCATCTGTCTCAACAAAATGAAACTGCCCTTTTCCTTCCAGACCAGTTGTGTCAACCGGAAAGGTATACGATGCATTCAATCCCAGTTTCAACACTACATTTTGGGCGGCTGATCCATCCATCTCTGATATTTTTCCCTGAACGAGATTTTGGAAGGGTTCGCATTCTCCATGCATTTCAACCAGTGAAAACACGAAGCAATGATCCCTGTTCCCTGCCTGATCAAACACATATATGGGTAAAAACTGAAACCCCAGGTCAGTGCAAGTGAAAACCTTAACAGAATCTTTGGGATTAATTCTCCAGCTATACCGTAAATCCTCTTTTGGAGTGCAGTTATCATAAGCATCTTTAGTATATTCTTTAGCATGCACTTCCAGCATTCCTGCCGAAGGCATTAAAACAGTGCTTGCACCCAGATAACAAAATGGCGTAGGTGGTTTTTTATCTGTAACAACAATATTTTCTTCACATTGGCTGACATTTCCACAATGATCGTAAACTTCCCAGTAAATTTTATGCGTTCCAATCCCAATGTTTTTAAGGGAAACATCCATCACATCACCTTCTCCTGTGATAGTTGTGTCTATACCAAAACAGCTAAAATAATCGACCATCACCTTCCATTTCAGTTTGGAAACTTTGCCACATTGCACATCACTGGCTGATTTGGACAGATTAAAACTTGCAGTACAATCGTTGTTCATTGCACCTATTTCCCAGGTTTTGATCTCATTAAATACAGGCTTTTCCTGTTTGATGACCGTTAAAACCTGTGTATGTAACCATTGCCCCTGATTTGATCCTGAGTTTGGATTATACCTGCAACAATCGATTACTTTCCAATTACGCAATATTTTATAGCAAACATTGCCCTGTAAGTTAATAGTATCATCATTATATGTATGAGAAATCATGTCGCAAAATCCGGGATTATATTGTGGCTCAGCGAAAGGAATATCCTGGTCACAGTTACCAGTCCAGTCTGAAGGCCATTGTATCTGACCATTGAAAAACACATTATATACCATTGTAATGGTTTGCTGACAAGTCCATTGACCAATTGGATTCGTACCAGTCCAGGTCCTGATGACGTAACCTTCTCTGCAGGGTGAAAGATTGACCTCATCTACATAGCTGAAGTACCATTGCCCAACATTTATATTTTTTGGATGACCTGTCACATCTGTATTTTCATAATCCTGCCAGCAGGCTATCGTTACATCTTGTGGGCAATTGAAAGTTAAGGTAGATAATTCAACACTTTCTGTTTTTGTGGCAAATATTTCAGTTGAACTGAGCAGCACAAATGAGAAAATCAGCATCTTTGTGACTGTGAATAATTTTAACATGATCATAGATTTATTCATTGAGTGAAATTTACTATAACGATGTTGTAAAATTAAAAACTGTTACAGTATTATATAAATAAATCGAATAATTTTAAGGTTTTTACGTTGTGTTTTTAACTTTGACACCAGATTATTTCAAAATAAGATATTTTCTAATTAAGCATCACATGGAAATAATGCTCCTTTTACCAAGATCAAAATTTTAAATAATAATTAAGATTTTATCGTTTTTCAACAGGAGCAAAATTTTACAAGATATTCTACAATAAAATAAGTGCATCCTCTATTCTTGTTGTAATGATCAATAATAAATAAAATTTTAACAAATGCGGTATCCTTTTCAATTTTTAGTGTTTCTGATTTTCGTAGGATTTTTCAGTTCAATCCAAATAAATGCACAATGTGTTATCTCCAACCTTCAGGTTGAAACCGATAATTGTGTAGACAATGACCATTATTCATTTACTTTTAATTTCTTTATATCTGATAGTCCGGGTGAATCTTTTGATGTATTTGTTAACGGAGCGTATCACAGCACACACAACCTCAACGAGAGACCTCTGACTATCAATGGATTTCAAGGAAATCCATCAGGACAGGATACATTAATGGTTTGTGCCTCAGGTTCTGAAGATTGTTGTGCTTCAAAAATTATGATCAATCCATGTCCATGTTCATATTTTAATATAGAATGGACAACGGTGGATTGCACAGAAGATAGCTTATGGTTTGAGATCGATTTTGACCATATCAATGCACAAGATAGCTTTCATATCGGCAGCGTCGGTAATTACCTTGGTTTTTACCATGTGAATGATCTGCCAATTCTGATAGGACCGGTAGCCAGATCAACTTTGCCCAAAGAAGTTTTGATTTCGTCTCCTGATTTTTTCTGTTTTGAATATTTTGAGCTCACGGACAATTTTTGTGAATCATGCCTCATCCATCAGGTCAATGCCATTGCGGGAATTTGTAACGAGGAAGGATATTTCCCGGTTTCTGTAGAATTTTTACACAGAAAAACTGGAGGCAACGGGTTTACTATCCAGGGAAATGGTACCAATTATGGCAGTTTCGCCTACTCCAATCTAGAAACCGCCGAGAATGGTATGTTCATCCAGACAGTTGACCTGGGATACTTGCCTGGAGATTGTGAAACAGTCTGGGAGTTTGTGGTCACTGATAATGAGGATACTGAATGCAGTGATTTTACGCTTCTTCAACCTATTTGCTGTTCGAATGATGACTGTAATATTGGCACCATAACCATTTCCGACCTTGAATGCACTTCGGTAGAAACGATTCGATTTGTGCTTGATTTCGAATATTCAAATGCAGGAAATGAAAGTTTTGACCTATATCTCAATGACTATCACATCGGATTATTTGCTTTGAATTCACTTCCATTGCTTATTGAAGAGCTTCAATTTTACCCAAATGGTGAAAACGTTTTAAGGGTTTGTATCAACGATCAACCAGAATGTTGCAATAGCTACACATTTGAAAATCTGGATTGTTTCGGGGAGTATTGTGAGTTGGGAGATATCGAGCACATGATCATATTTATCGACCAGGAAATCTTTTATGTCCAAATGAACTTTGATTATAGCAATACCGGCAGTGAAGGATTCACAATCAGAGGAAATGGCAAAACGTATGGTACTTTTGCTTATGAAAACCTGCCGGTTTTGATAGGCCCTTTCAATTGTAAAGAAAACATTGCCATTGAGTTTGGAATTCAGGATGTTGAGTATCCGGAATGTAGAACATCACTGGAGCTTGGAGTAGTTCCTTGTGAAACCGGAACCATTGATCAAAGATTGGGAAGAATTATCATGCAATACTCAACTGTTAAAAACATATTGACCATTGTAGATAGTGAAAACACGCTATCTGACCCACAATTCAGCATTTATAATACATTGGGACAGGTTATTCCATTTACTAAAGCAAGTTCAGCAGGCACTAGTTATCAATTAATTCCCGGACAAATGATACCTGGTGTATATTTTGTACAGGTTATGGATAAAGGAAAATATAAAACATTTAAATTTATATTTGCCAATTAAGTAAGTTTAAATATTAAAAAAACCGGGCAATAACCCGGTTTTTTTAATATTTATTTTAAAGAAGGCTTTTAAATCTTGGCCTTCGCGGAGTAATGTTACCCAGTCTCTCTACTTTAGCTTTTTCATAATCCGTGAAATTACCTTCAAAGTAGACAACCTGTGAATCATCTTCAAAAGCAATGATGTGCGTTGCTAATCTGTCGATAAACCACCTGTCGTGGGAGATCACCAGGACACAACCAGCAAAACTATCGATGGCTTCTTCCAAAGCCCTGAGTGTATTGACATCAATGTCATTGGTAGGTTCATCCAACAAGAGCACATTACCTCCTTCCTTCAGTGTCATAGCGAGATGAACTCTGTTGCGTTCACCACCGGAAAGTACACCAACTTTTTTTTGCTGATCAGCCCCGGTAAAATTAAATTTACTGAGGTAAGCCCTGACATTGACCTGTGTCTTGCCGACATAAATCAGTTCCAGCCCTCTGCCAACTGCTTCTGTAACGCTCAAGTCAGGTTTGAGATCCTCATGGGACTGATCCACATAACTCAGTTTGACTGTTTCTCCGATATCAATGGTTCCTTTATCCGGGGCTTCAAGTCCAAGGATCATTCTGAAAAGTGTGGATTTCCCCACCCCGTTTGGCCCGATGATCCCTATGATCGCATTCTTTGGGATGGAAGCGCTGAAATTGTCTATGAGCACACGATCTCCAAAGGCTTTGGAAACATTACTGATCTCTATTACTTTATCTCCCAATCTTTCTCCGGGTGGAATAAACAATTCCAGTTTGTTTTCTTTTTCCCTGATCTCTTCATTCTGAAGTTTATCATAAGCATTCAATCGTGCCTTCCCTTTAGCTTGTCTGGCTTTTGGTGCCATTCTGACCCATTCAAGTTCGCGTTCAAGCGTTTTCCTTCTTTTTGATTCAGTTTTTTCTTCCATAGCCAGTCTGTTGGATTTTTGCTCCAGCCAGGAACTGTAATTTCCTTTCCAGGGTATTCCTTCGCCTCTGTCCAGTTCAAGTATCCAGCCTGCTACATTGTCCAGGAAATAACGATCGTGAGTGACAGCGATGACAGTTCCCGGAAATTTCTTCAGGTATTGCTCCAGCCATTCCACACTTTCAGCATCCAGATGGTTTGTCGGTTCGTCGAGCAACAAAATATCAGGCTGGCTAAGCAATAAGCGACAAAGAGCAACCCTGCGTTTTTCACCGCCTGAACATATATTGATCGGTGTTTCTCCAACAGGACAGCGAAGCGATTCCATGGCTGTTTCCAGCTTATGATCCAGATTCCAGGCATCAAAATGATCCATTTGCTCAAGCAGTGTTCCCTGTAATTCAATGATTTTCATCATTTCATCATCATCCATAGGTTCCGCCAGTTTCAGATTTACATCTTCATATGCCTTCACTATATCCACTATATGTTTCAATCCTTCTTCAACAATTTCCCGGACAGTTTTAGACTCATCCAACTGTGGTTCCTGATCCAGCAGGCCAATCTTGTATTCTTTGTCAAAAGTGATCTTCCCGTCATAATTGGGATCAATTCCGGCAATAATTTTCAATAATGAAGATTTCCCCGAACCATTAAGACCCAATACTCCAATCTTGGCACCGTAAAAAAAAGATAGCCAAATATTCTTCAATACTGTTTTTTGAGGAGGATAGATTTTTGAAACACCCTCCATTGAAAAAATGATTTTATTGTCAGCCATATTAATATAATTTTGCCGCAAAGATAATGTTCATGCCGATATATGGACTATCCTGGATTCATTCAGGTAAAAAAAATCCTCCGTAAGGTCATTATGTTTGGATCTACCCGCAAAATCAGCCCATAGCTGATTTATTGGCAAATATTGAGTTTTCTCCGAAAAGTCTTTGCACCCTAAGTCCCCACTGACGTTTTCAGTCAGTACAGGTAATGATATTTTCAGTCAGTACAGGCACTGAAGTTTACAGTCAGTACAGGCACTGAAGTTTACAGTCAGCACAGGCACTGACGTTTACAGTCAGCACAGGCCTAAAAGGGGACTTATAATTTTTTGGTTATCAATCGTTTCTATTTAGGATGGTGTTGTTCTGCGACGTCAGTAGGTTGGGGTAAAAAATGATTGAAAATCAACAAATTGGACTTTTCATTGCAGACTTAAAATCCATATCCTTTCATTTGAGTCAAAAGTAAGATAAATTCATCACTTTCTACCGATTATGTTAATTTGAACTTTTACTTTTTTGTATTACATTTTGTTAATTATTTAGCACAAAAGTCTGTTAGCCTTAAGTTTGTTAGCATATGATTTTACAAAGGTTTAAAACCTCTGTTTCCAGATAAATCAGGTGTCTTTTGCTCTATGTACTCGCTCAATCCAAGGAAACTAACAGGCTAACAGACTAATTATCTAACCACCTAAATAACAACACATTTTGTTAAAAATTGTTTTGATCCATGACTCATGCGCCATCATTAATTATTTGATTTAATTAAAAATGGTACAGCAATTTAAGGATTTGTATCTTTAAGTTGCCAAAAAAGGAATTTACGAAGTAATAGTATTGGTTGCAATAGGGATCTCAACTGATAAAAAATTGATGAATTTTCAGGGAGATATGTCAAAAAAAAAGATTGGTTTTTTTTGGCTGAAATAAACCGGAAATTTTTTTTTTGAAGGAAAGTAAGGGTTAATTGTACAGGTTGATTAAAGAACTCAGTTTTATTCAGGACTTCCCCAAAACAAAAAGAGATCGCACCCTCAGATGCAATCTCTTTTTGTGAAAACGGATATCTTATGATTAGTTGTAAGCTACCGTCACATCGAATGTACCTTCGTACAAACCAGGAGTTTGGTTGGCTTCTACGATCAGGGTTGCGCCAACTTTCAGGTTAGCCGTTCCCTCATTGCTCAGCGTTGAATTATCTCCGAGGTTAGAAACGAAATCATTGACTTGCATTTTGTCACTATCTGATTCAAGTGTGATGCTTTCAGGAAGATCGATGGTGAAAGTTGCATCAGGAGCG
>DDTL01000057.1 GCA_002344345.1 Saprospiraceae bacterium UBA2365 | reverse complement strand
ATATTAACTTTAAGTCAATTTTATTATTCAAAATTCTTCCTTTTCTGATTTTACAAAATCAATACGCCTGAAAAGTAAAATTCACTAAGACAGTCTATATCCATTTCAGACGTCAAAACCATAATACTATCTACGCATCATAATTCCAGATGAAATTACATTTATATCAATAAACCGATAGATTTTTATGTAAAGTATTAACTTCAGGTATATATTTTTATGTACATTTACCTCCATTAAAAACCAATAATATGGTAGTTACAAGAATATTTGATATTTTAACAAATTACATTGAGAAATATCCACAACAAGAGGTTGCACTGGCCTGCAAAAGAGAAGGACACTGGAAAAAATACAGTATCCGCGAATATATTGAACTGGTAGATCTGGTCAGTTACGGGTTGTTGCAATTAAACATTGAACCCGGTTCGAACATTGGCATAGTCAGCAAAAACAGGCCCGAATGGAATATTCTTGATATGGCCATTATGCAAGCAGGATTTGTTTCTATCCCAATTTACCCGACGATCAGCCAGGAAGAATACAGGCATATCCTCCAACATTCCGAAATGAAAATCATTTTTATCGATGGGGAAGATATTTTTTCAAAGATCCGACCATTGTTGCCAGAGTTTACCAAACTCAGGGAAGTTTTTATGATCGATGCAGAATCAGGTGAATACAGATGTCTGGATGATCTGATTCACACGGGAAGAATTAATTCATTGAGCAATCAACTTGAATCCATCAGATCTCGTATTCAAACAGAAGATCTTGCCACCATAATCTACACATCAGGCACAACCGGCAATCCTAAAGGTGTAATGTTGTCACACAGCAATTTGGTCAATCAGTTATACAGTTTGCACATGACACCAGCTGAATGGAGTAAAACAGCACTGAGCTTTCTTCCTTTATGCCACGCTTATGAACGAATGATGGTTTATTTATACCAGTTTTTGGGAATGTCTGTGTATTATGCTGAGAGTATAGAGATGATCGGGGCGAATATTAAGGAGATCAAACCCACTATGATGACATGTGTTCCCCGACTTTTGGAAAAAATATATGACAAACTTTATTTAGCCGGACTTGAACAAAAAGGACTCAAAAAAGTGATCTATTTTTGGGCTTTCAGGACAGCTACCAGATATCAACTTGAAGGAATGAGCCCGTGGTTGAAGTTAAAACTTAACATAGCAGACAAATTGATCTACTCGAAATGGAGAGCTGCGATTGGCGGAAATTTCGACATAGTGGTATCAGGAGGTTCAGCGCTGCAAAGTCACATGGCGTCTTTTTTTTCTGCTATAGGCATGCCCGTTTTTGAGGGTTATGGAATGAGTGAGGCATCTCCCGTCATTGCAGTCAGTCAAAGAGTTCCACATGGCCGTAAATTCGGAACCGTGGGTTTACCTCTTCCCGGAGTGGAAGTGAAACTGGGAGCATTCAATGAGATCGTTTGCCGTGGTCACAATGTTATGATGGGTTACTACAGAGATCCCGAACTGACATCACAGGTGATCGATCAGGATGGATGGTTACATACCGGTGATACAGGTAAATTCACCCAACATGGACAATTGATCATTACCGGCAGGTTAAAAAGCATATTCAAAACATCGTATGGAAAATATGTCAATCCTCAGCTGATCGAGTCAAAATTCACTGAATCACCTCTTTTTGAAAACATGCTTGTAGTAGGTGAAAACAAAAAATTTGTTGCAGCTATCATCTCCCCTGATTTTGCCTATCTTCAAACCTGGTGTCAAAAACATGATATCATTCCCGGGAATAAGACAGAAATCATAGAACATCCTGAGGTACAAAAACTTATAGACAAAACAGCAAAGAAATACAATTCACTTGTCAGTAAACATGAACAAATCAAAAAGTGGCATGTTGTTGCTGACCAATGGACACCTGAAGCCGGACAATTGTCTCCGACCCTTAAAATCAAAAGGGAAGTACTTGAAAAGCAATATGTTAATGAGATTGCCGCTTTATTCGGGCAGGACATACAATCTTTAGAAAAATAACGCTAGCGTTTTATTCAAAAAGGCGGAGTATATCGAGGCCGAATGCAAAGATCATTAGTCCAACCAGCAGTATAAATCCAACCAATGTTGCATATTCCACTACTTTATCACTGGCTTTTTTACCTGTGATCATTTCCCATATGACGAAGACTACATGACCACCGTCCAATCCGGGAATAGGCAATAAATTCAGAAAAGCAAGTAAAATAGATAACATCGCAGTCAAATTCCAGAATCTCAGCCAATCCCACTCAGTTCCGAACATTTTACCGATAGAAATAATACTTCCCAGGCTGTCTTTAGCTTTCAGTTCGCCGGTGAACATTTTCCCAAAGGCTTTCAGTTGATCCGCTAAAAAGGTATAGCTTTCTTTGAATCCCAATGGCACAGCTTCCAGGAAACTATATTTTTCAGTTTCCAATTGGATAAATTTTTCAAATTCACGGGTAACACCTAGAATCCCATCCTCTCCAATAGTAGCCGCAAGTTTGATTGTATCAGTATCAGCCCGCAAAACGGTAAAATCAACCCGCTTATTTTTAGCAAGATCTAAAGTCTTTAGTACTTCATGGGTAAAAAGTGTTTGTATGCTATCCATGCCTATGACCCTGTCTCCAGCTTGCATACCGGCTTCTTCAGCCGGAGTATTCTTCGCAACTTCATTTATGACAAAAGGTAATCTCGGACCGAAAATCTCTGACTTTCTATTTTTATATTTGGATAATTCCTGAACGGATGAGGTTTCAACCTGCAGAACCTGTTCTTTCCCGGATCTTTCTACCGTGATGGTACTGGCTCCGTCTATGACCAGGGCTCTAACGAGTTCGCCTTTATCAAATTTAATAAAATCGGCCTCCCCTACTTTCATAATTTTATCTCCATCCCTCAAACCGATCTGATAACCAAGGCTATCGACATAAATACCATCTTTAATGGATTCATTGGTGACATAACTGGATCCATTCAGCCAAAATATGAAAATAAAAATAGTTATACCCAAAATGACGTTGACGATGATGCCACCCAGCATGATGATCAACCGCTGCCAGGCTGGTTTGGAACGAAATTCCCAAGGCTGAACTTCGCCCTGAAGTTGTTCCTTATCAAAACTTTCATCGATCATTCCTGAGATTTTAACATAACCGCCCAATGGCAACCATCCAATTCCGTATTCGGTTTCCCCTTTTTTGAATTTAAACAGTGAAAACCACGGATTAAAGAACAAGTAAAATTTTTCAACCCTTGCTTTGAACCATTTTGCGGTCATAAAGTGTCCGCCTTCATGAAGAATCACCAGAATGCTTAAACTAAGCATTACCTGGAGAACAATAATCAGTGTATCCATTTACAGTTTTTAATAAAGGTAATATATTTGCCCTTTGTTGACATGCTAACCCTGCCTTAACGCATTAAAGCGCACAAAAGTAAGTACATTGTTTGATTTTTCACTAAGAAACTCATAACTTCTATAAATTATTGTTTGATAATGAATTTGTTCCTAACAGAAGAAATCGACCGGGATGAAGCATACTTAACCGGTGAAGAATTGAATCACTGCACCAGAGTAATGAGATATCAGACCGGAGATGAGATCCATTTAACCGATGGAAAAGGTCATTTGTTTACAGGCAAGATCAAATCCATTTCAGGAAAGAAATGTTCCATTCAAATATTGGACAGTAAACAAGGGGTTAAACATCCTTATCATTTACATATTGGTATTGCACCAACTAAAAATATCAGCCGTTTTGAATGGTTTTTGGAAAAAGCGGTTGAAATCGGAGTTGATGAAGTAACACCCATCATTTGTGAGCATTCAGAAAGAAAGCATATTCAATCTGAGCGGGCAATAAAAATCATTCGGTCGGCTGTTAAACAAAGCCTGAAAACCCATATTCCCATACTTCACGGTCAAATTAAATTCATGGATTTTATCGATCAACCTTCGGATTTAATTAAAATTGCGACTCATTATGATGAAACCAATGTTCAGATGAGAATGTTATTGGGACCGAAAGAAAAAGGATATTTAGTCGTCATCGGTCCTGAAGGCGATTTTTCTGAAAAAGAACTACATGCATTTAAAGCAAATAATTGGCAATTTGCCAATCTGGGAAATTACAGGTTAAGGACTGAAACCGCAGGAATAGCTGTTGTTCAAACAGTTAGTAGTTTTCATTGGTAACTGATTTTATTCAGAATGTAATATTTTATTCCCTTCAACGTACATTATTTATGATGCTGCAATTGCATCCGGGAAGATGATCAAAAGTAACAAAAAAAACAGTAAACATGCATAGATATAAAACTCTTTTAATAAGTCTTTTACTACTATTCACTATTGGTATCCAGGCACAACAATCAGGCAGCATTAGTTTAGCTTTGATGAAATATAAAGGTGGTGGCGATTGGTATGCCAACCCTACTTCACTTCCAAATCTGGCCGGATTTTGCAATACTCATCTGGGTACAAATTTTAAAAGAAATATTGCGACAGTAGAAGTTGGCTCCCTGGATATTTTCAATTATCCTTTTATCCACATGACAGGGCACGGAAATGTATTGTTTTCAGACCAGGAAGCTGACAATCTTCGTCAATATCTGATAGCAGGAGGATTTCTTCACATAGACGACAATTACGGGATGGATCCATATATCAGGGTAGCAATGAAAAAAGTTTTCCCTGAAAAGGAATTTGTTGAATTGCCATTCAATCATCCAATTTATATCCAGAAATTTAAATTCCCCAATGGTTTGCCCAAAATACATGAACATGATGGAAAGCCCCCGAGAGGATATGGCATATTTTGGGAAGGTAGACTGGTATGTTTTTACAGTTATGAATCAGACTTGGGTGACGGTTGGGAAGATCAGAGTGTGCACAATGATCCTGAAGATAAAAGATTGGCTGCGCTTCGAATGGGCGCCAATATCATTAGTTACGTGTTTTTGCAATAAAAGCGGCAGCCAAAACAATTTTTGGTACACCACTTTTCCAAATGTATTAATATCACGATGCCGGTGCAAAATTTCAAGTGTATCCTAATAATTATTAAAAATTATTTTTTGATATCATTTCAAAAACCATACATTTGTAAATTAAGTATATTATTTTTTTAAATAACAAAAACTAATTAACTATGAAAAAATGGATGTTTACACTGCTTGCATTGGTTGTATTCGGAATGGGTGAATTGTCTGCACAAAGCTATAATTCTGCTGTTGGTCTTCGCGGGGGATACTATCTGACTGGATCCTACAAAAAATTTATCAAAGACACTCATGCTATTGAGGCGTATGCCGGAATAGGAGCTTATTATGGAGGAGGATTGGTTGTAGGCGGACTTTACCAAATACATAAGGAAATCCCTAATGTTGGAATAGAAAACTTATATTGGTATTATGGAGGTGGTGCATATGGTTCTATGGGAAGTGGCTGGTTTGATGCCGGTGTAAATCTTAACATAGGCTTGGATTATGCTTTCAATGAATTTCCTATTAATGTTAGCCTGGACTGGGCTCCGGGAATCAATCTAATTGGCGGTATATATCCAAGCTGGGTTACCGGAGGGTTCGCAGTGAGATATATTCTTGGTAAATAAAACAATATTTCTATAGCCTCAAAAGCTGAAAAGACAGGGAAATTTGAACTTTAGCCTGATTCCGGGTAAAATTTTCCTATAGATTTCAAAATATTCAGCTTTTGAGGCTTTTACTTTTTATATTTACACCCAAGAAAATATAAAATACATGTGTAAATCATTCCTTCAGGCAATTTTCGTTTTTATAACCCTTTTCAATTTCACTTTCTTATCGGCCCAGAAAAAAATCCAGATAGCTACGATTGGATTCTACAATGTTGAAAATCTATTTGATACGATCGATACACCTAATGTGTTGGATGAGGAATTCACCGTTGAAGGAAGTAATAACTGGACCTCTAAAAAATACTGGCACAAGCAGAATAATTTAGCTAAGGTTATTTCTCTACTGGGAACAGATTCTGACAAGGAAGGAGTGGCAATATTGGGACTGGCAGAAGTGGAAAACAGGTTGGTGTTGGAAGATCTGGTAAAAATGCCTCAGATTTCTGATAAAAAATACAGGATCGTACACTTTGATTCACCTGACAGGAGAGGCATTGATGTTGCACTGATTTACCAGGCAGGCAGGTTCAAGGTCTTGGATGCAAAAACTTTCCCGATAGATATTTATGATGGTCTGAATAAGATTTTTACCAGAGAGGTACTATATGTCAAAGGTCTGCTGGATGGCGAAGAGATGCATTTCATGGTAAATCACTGGCCATCTCGCAGAGGTGGTGAAGCCAAGACTGCTCCCTGGAGAGCTGCTGGCGCCAAAGTCAACAAATCGATAGTTGACAGCCTTACTAATATAACGGAAGATGCAAAAGTCGTGATCATGGGTGACCTCAACGATAACCCGGAAGATCTCAGTATTACAAAGGTTTTAGGAGCCAAATCCAAAATCACCGATGTTCCAGAAAGAGGATTATTCAATACAGTTGCGCAATACTATCGCAGAGGCATTGGTTCCAATGCTTATCAGGACAGTTGGAGTTTATTTGACCAGATCATCATCAGCAAAGGTTTTCTGACAAAAAAACCCAATTCTTATTCGTTCCACAAGGCGTATATTTTCAATAAACAGTTTTTACGCCAGAAAAAAGGCCATTTTAAAGGTTATCCATTGAGGACTTTTTCAGGAAGTGAGTTTTTAGGAGGATACAGTGACCACTTTCCGAGTTATATTCACTTAATAAAAGAATAGCGCTATAGACATTCGCAACATCATCACCATAGACCAACGTTTCAGCAAAATAATTGACTTGCTGGAAAGAAGTAATCAACATTTTTTTATTACTGGACGAGCAGGAACAGGCAAATCGACTCTTTTACAACTATTCAGAAACACTACCAAAAAAAGAGTTGTTGTTTTAGCGCCCACCGGCATTGCTGCGCTGCATATAAAAGGGCAAACCATTCATTCATTTTTCAGGCTCCCTCCTAAATTGATTGATAGCCATTCATTGAAAAGGATCCGTGGAGCATCATTATATCAAAAACCAGATGCGATCATCATAGATGAAGTATCTATGGTCAGGGTGGAAGTAATGGATCACATTGATGTTTTTCTGAGATTAAACAGAGGAATTGATGAGCCATTTGGAGGAGTACAAATGATTTTAATTGGAGATTTATTTCAACTTCCGCCAGTTATATCAACACCCTTTGAAAGGGAGTATCTGGCTTCAAGATACAATAGTCCCTATTTTTTTTCGGCTGATATTTTCACTGAAGGATGTGTTCCTCAACTGATTGAGCTGCATGAAGTACACAGACAAAAGGATAAAAGCTTTATCCGTTTACTGGACAATATAAGAACTAACAGCTTCGATTTTGATGATCTGGAAGTTCTGAACAGCAGGTGTAAGAGCGAAGTAAAAGAACAGGATCTATCTATAATACTTTCTCCTCGGAATATGACAGTTCAGCAGATCAACTCAGCGCGTCTGGAAGAAATTGATTCTGAACTTTTTCAATTCAACGCTGAAACCAAAGGGGAAATCAATGAAAGTTTTCTACCCACAGATATTTTTTTAAGGCTTAAAGTGGGAGCCCAGGTGATGTTCATTAAGAATGATCCGGAAAAGCAATTTGTAAACGGAACGATTGGTAAGGTTTCCCATTTGGAACAAAATCGCATCAAGGTACAGATAGATGAAGGCATCGAAGGTATGAGAGAGGTAGAAGTTGCAAAAATGGATTGGGAATTTATCAGGTATGAATTGGAGGCTCAAAAAAACGGACAGATCACTGAAAAAGTTATAGGTAGTTTCACGCAATATCCTTTAAAACTGGCTTGGGCAATGACCATTCATAAAAGCCAGGGGAAAACTTTTTCAAATGTGATCATTGATTTAGGTTCAGGTGCATTTGAGTTTGGTCAGCTGTATGTTGCTTTGAGCAGGTGTACCTCATTGGAGGGAATTTCTTTAATGAAGCCTGTAAAGCCCGCTGATATAAAAGTGGACGAAAGAATAGTTGAATTTCTTGAATCAGCCAGGAGACATTGATCAATTAATCAACCGGCTTTAAGGTAATTCCATGTTGTTTTAATAACCTGAGCACACCTTTTTGTCCGGTCAGATGTCCGGCTCCAATGGCACATGTAAGAGTCTGCTGCTGCATGGCGCTAAAAATAGCTTGGGTGATTTTAATATTTCGATCATAAACCAGGACACTTTTCATTTTACCCAATGATTTTATGGACTGTTTGGCCAGTTTTTTCAGGTCTTCTTCGAAGTATGCCTGTTTGGCTTTGCGAATTTTTGCTTTATATGATGCAGGATTTTGTGCAATTTTCTTTAGATTTTTAAATTGAATATCCTTGGGAAACTTTTCAAGGATCTCCAGTTGACTGACCTTGGACTCTGCTCCAAGCAAAGTTTTACCCCTTGATTTTGCAAAATACCAGAGGACAAAATCCATGGATTGGCCGCTGTGATCTTTGATCATGGTATCCAGCAAAACTTGCTCCATGACTAACGGGAGTAATTGATTGAAAGCATGGATGTTTATTGAAAAAAATCTGAGAAAAATCTTTTCCAGCCTTTTATATTGCCTGGCGCTCAAATAATCATGCCAATTCCGTCCTCCGGGAAGATTATAAAAATCCATTTCTCCTGCAGAAATTTCATCCAAAGGAAATTCAGCCATGAATGCATTTGTCCTTTCAATACAATTCTGTACTTCGGGTATTCTAAAAAACAAAGACCTTTCCTGGAGGTGGATCGTACCAAATAAGTAGGAGCTTTCACTGCTACCAGGCATTGAAAGCTCCCATAAAAGACTTTTTTTACCATTCAAAGACATCGCCTCCTTATAATAATACCATTTCAGGCAAAAACCTCCTGAACTACCGGTTTAAGCCAGCCGAAGTCATCAGGGTATTCACCTGATCTTATTTTGTTAATGGTAGACATTATCATAGGAGAAATTGTATACTTACTTACATCCAATTGAATGACCTCTCCCTTGAGAGAAAGTCTGTCAACATTAGCGACTATGGCAGCAGTACCAGCCCCGAACACTTCAAGCAATTCACCTTTTTTATAAAGTTCAAAAATCTCGTAAATATTAATCTTCGTTTCTTCAATAGGTATATTTTTGCTTTTAAGGATCTTAATAAAACAATCTCTGGTTATTCCCTTGAGAAGGGCTCCATCAAGGGCAGGAGTAATGACCTTATCTTTCAAAACAAAGAAAATATTCATAGTACTGATCTCCTGTACATATTTCAGTTCGATTGCATCAAGCCACAACACCTGATCAAAGCCTTCTTTCTTTGCTTCAACATAAGGATATAGTGATGCTGCATAATTGCCGGCTGCTTTTGCTTCGCCAATACCACCTCTGACAGCTCTTACATACTCGGTTTCAACTTTCAGGTATAAGGGTTTGTTGTAATAAGCGCCAACCGGCAACAATAATATCATGAATTTATAGGTCTGAGAGGGCTTTACACCGATCAACCCGTCCATTGCGAACATAAATGGCCTGATATACATAGCGCTTCCCTCCATAGGAGGTATCCAATCCTTATCTATCATGATGAGTTTTTCCAAAACATCCACAAAAACGTCCTCCGGGAATGAAGGCATACTCATCCTGGCTGCAGACATATTTAGCCTTTTGGCATGATCAAAGGGTCTGAAAATAAATGGTGTTCCCTCTTTTGACAAAGACGCTTTCATTCCTTCAAAAATAGCCTGGCCATAGTGTAAGGTCAGATTGGCCGGATGGATTGAAAAATTGGAAAGCGGTCTGATGGTAAAATTCTTCCATTCTCCATCAATAAAATCCGCCTCGAACATGTGATCGCTGAATGCATTACCAAATCCGGGCATATTGTTGAAGTCAAAATCTCCAAGCCTGGAATTTTCGGTTTTAATTATTTTAAGTGTTGTATCCATATATCAAATATTTATTTTTTCCAATTAATTTGACCGTCAACCTTCAATAATTGCACAGTGTTCTATATACTACTGCAAGATATAACAAAATTATCATTTATTCTAAATAAAGACTTAAATAATTATATAAAAAACACTTAATATTGAATATTTTAATATTTCCAAATAATATTTCCCAATTTTCTCATTAAATATAAAAATCAGAATCTAAATCGGTATGGTTTTTTCATATCATAATGCTAAATTCAGTCAAAACTGTCATATAATAAATTTCAGGAATACTTTAATGTCACCAACACTTTTATTCGAGCATTTCATTATGTAGCTTTGCGATCCTGAAAAAAAAATATGCGCTTCGCTGGTAAATTCACATGAGCCAAAAACAAATTATAAAAGTCAATACATCCGTTAAGGGCATCATTTTCCTGACCCTGCCCATCAGTCTTGCAAAGCTTGTCCCTGAACTCAACTATCTTTTGGATTCAGTCTTTCTGGGACATCTGGGTAGTAAAGAACTTGCTCTGGCAGGTTTGACCGGTGTGTATTATTTGATTTTTTCTGCTGTAGGTTTTGGTTTGAACAATGCACTCCTTTCAATCATGAGCAGGCGGGCAGGTGAAGGAAGTCAAAATCTGATTTTTTCCACTTTATGGCATGGCCTTGCCGTAGGCACTACTTTTGCATTACTCACCATTGGATTCACTCATTTATTTATTGATAACATTCTTATATGGTCCGGTGTGGAAAAAATAGAAGCTGAGATGGCTGCCGGCTTCCTCAGGATCAGGGTCTGGGGTTTAATTTTCCTTTTTGCCTACCAGATGCAAAATGCTTATATTATCAGTTTACAAAAAAGCAAGTATCTGCTTTTTGGAGCGGTTGGGATTGCAATCGTTAATATGGCACTGAATTATTTACTCATTTTTGGTATCGGAGGATTTCCAAAAATGGGTTTCAACGGAGCTGCGCTTGCCTCAGTAATAGCAGAATTTGCAGGAATGATCATCGTCTTTTTAGTCATTAAATGGACTAAACTGTCTAAAAAACATAAAATCAGCTATCAATGGTCTTTAAAGTCAAAAACGATGTTGCTGGTTTTTAAACAGGGCTTGCCTTTAATGGGGCAATATGCGATCAGCCTTGTTGCCTGGTGGATATTTTTTATTTTGATCAATCGTAATTATACCATAGAAGAACAAGCTGTTTCTCAAGTTATGCGCAATTTATTTGGTTTGAGTGGCATATTTACATGGTCTTTCGGATCGACCGCCAATACTGTTTTAAGTAATTTATTGGGTCAGGGAAAAACTGATGATTTTTTCAGAATAATGAAAAAAATAATGAAAATATCATTGACAGGAATTGCCTCATTCATTATTCTGATCAACTTATTTCCAGATATTTTCCTTGCATTATTCGGACAAGAGGAAGGTTTTTATGAAAGTGGTGTTCAAATTCTGCGAATAGTAAGCGCCGCCATGCTTCTGATTAGTTTTGGAGTGATTTGGCTCAATGCCGTTGTAGCTACAGGAAATACCATTATTGTTTTCTGGATAGAAGCCATAGGGATCATCATTTATTTAGTTTATATTTATCTCGTGATAGAGTATTTTCAATTAGACTTGAGATTAGCCTGGATGAGCGAATGGATTTACTGGCTGGTTATGATGTTTTTGAGCATTTTATATTTAATCCGAGGAAAGTGGAAAACAAATGAATTGCAGTGAAATAGTGGAAATAATCTCCCGGATAAATGGATCCTTTATACTTTCAGTTTATCAGAAATCATATTTAAACTATGGATGTAGAAAATATTATTACACTATTTGAGAACGAAAATATTTATGCCTTCTCTGAAAATGAAATTCCGGATTTTCAATTTGGAAACCGGGATTATCCGGGACCTTTGATTTGCATTCAAAAAACCGAATTGACAGATGCTAACCTTGCTTTCCTCGAAAAAATAATTAAAGCCATAGGCTTTGAATTAACCACTCAATGTGAACTGGTCGTTCTTGACATTCTAAAAAAATATTCCTTCAGAGATTTATTAAAAACTCCTTCATCGGGTCAAACCATTCTTTTTGGAAATTTTAAAGACCAATTAGACCTGAATCTGCATATTTCACTAAATGAATGGATCACTACCGGTAATTTTCTCTGTATGTTTAGTTTCAGTCTTGAGGAACTTCAGAAAGACACTTTGAAAAAGCAGGGATTATGGCAATCATTGAAAATGAAATACCAATGATTTGTTTTTTTTGAACCGTTTATCAGATGTCCCGACAGGAAGCATATAAAAAATCCTGCAGAAAATCCAAAAAGTGGATGCATTTGACATAGTGATACTTTAATTAATCTAAAATTAAATAGCTCTAATATGCAACAATTGGTATTTGCCACTCAAAATGAACACAAAGTGCTCGAAATAAACCGACTGTTGGCTGACATTGATGGTTTGGATACGTATGAAGTGCTTAGTTTGTCTGCCTGTGGAATCGATGAAGACATTCCGGAAACTGCTGGTACCATAGAAGGGAATGCAAGGCAAAAGGCTTCCTTTATTCACAAAAAATACGGATTTAATTGTTTCAGTGAAGATACTGGATTGGAAGTTGAAGCGTTGAATCAAGCCCCCGGAATTTTTTCAGCCCGTTATGCCGGGCCTCAAAAAAGAAGCGAAGACAATATTAAAAAACTACTAAAAGAACTTTCCGGTCAGGAAAACAGGCGTGCAAGGTTCCGAACCGTAATTTGCCTTATTTTGGATAAAAGGGAACACATTTTTGAAGGGATCATAAAAGGGAAAATATCAGAAACACCGGCCGGAGAAAGTGGATTCGGGTATGATCCGGTTTTTATCCCGGAAGGTTTTCTTTCCAGCTTTGCCCAAATGGATCTGACACAAAAAAATCAGATCAGCCACCGTAGTGTTGCTTTTAGTAAGATGATCGATTTTCTGAGATCACAAAAATAAAAGGCAGTCTGCTTAACAAACTGCCCAATATCATAAAACTTCATCAGAACATCTCAAGCTTTTTTATCGACTAAGCCTTTGATAGTCAAATATGTGGGATTTGGATCTGTATTTGCAGTCACAGTAATTCTTTTACTTTCAGGTTTACCACCTGCCTGACCTCTCCCTTTCGTATCAAATCTAACTTCAATCTCACCTTTTTTACCCGGAGCAATTGGAGTTCTTGACCAACTTGGAGCAGTACATCCACAACTAGCTTTTACATCTTTGAGAATCAAAGGCTCATCACCAGTGTTTTTGAATTTGAATACATGAGTAACAATGTCTCCTTCCATAACTTTCCCAAAATCATGAACTTCACCTTCATATTCAACCGTAGTAACAGGACCCATCGCAATTTCTTCAGTTGCACCTTCCGGTGGAGTCATAACAGGTTGTGCATCAGGCATTCTGGTCTCAGCATTTTGAGCAGTTCCGGTATTTAATTCCTGTCTGGCTTCTTCTTTAACAGCATCTTCCTTACATGATGAAAAGCCCACAAAAATGAATGTAGCTATAAAAGCTATCAGCAATAAATTTCTCATCGTACAAATGTTTATTTTTTTTGGTTAATATGTTTCAGAATGCATGCAAAATTATATCTATTTTTAAAAATTCAAACACATATACATAATTTGTTATTTGTTTAACACCTAATTAACAATTGAATTAAAACGGTATTTGATATTTTATCAATAGCAATCTGAAAACGATGTTATTCCAAAAATCATTTTTATCAGGGCTTCATAAATCTTCTGAATTCAGTCGCCAAAACCAGAATTAACAAGAGTAACAGAAGACCGGAACTCATCAATGAAATATTTTCTCCAAGATAGTATGATGTAGGCTTAAATTCAAAGATGATCTCATGTTTACCTGATGGCACCTTCAACCCTCTCAGCGCATAATTCACTCTGATAAAATCAGTTTCCTTACCATCAATAAACGCTTTCCAACCTTTATCCGGGCCATACCAAATCTCAGAAAAAACAGCAAACTGATCACTACCTGCATTTGACTCATAAGTCAATATATCCGGTGTGTACTTTGTCAAACTAATATTACCACTTTTAACAGGGTCAAATCCTTCCAAATAAGACTCAAATTCTTCATGGATATAAGCTTTATTGCCGGGATTGAAGTTAGACAGGCTATCGATTTCTTCATTTGCATTTTTCACTACTACCAATGAATCTACAAACCATGCATTTCCCAATGCACGATCGTTAACCTGAACAGATTCCTGTCCGGGTTGTCCCTGAATGACATATTTGGCATTCAACATATTCAAAACACTCATATTACCTTTGGTGATATGACGATCAATCAAATCCTGATATCTTTGGAGTTTTGCTGCATGATATCCGCCAATGGTCTTATGGTAATATGAACTCATGGAAGAGTTGAAAGTATTGATGGAAAGATCCAGTACCCGGTAATGAGGATCCTGATCCTGCAAAATCTGATTATCAACATCCCGGGGATTAAAAACAGCAGATGCCCTGGATTTATTGACAAAATCTTCTGAATTGATATATCGTTTATTGACAACAAACAAATCGCCAAAAGCAAGCAATCCAATGATCAATATGACAACATTCAATTTGATTTTATTTTTCAGATACAACCAAATGCTGCCTGCTGCAAGAAGCATCAGAAAAAATGACCTGAAGCTATCGCTTGTCAGTAAAGCCTTTCTCGTCGCTATCGTTTCTACAAGAATATTGGCCTGACTCAATTGATCATCACCTGGAGCACTAAAGTCAAACAAAGACGGTCCCACAATAGCAAGTATAAAACTGATACCACCCAAAATTCCAAAAGAAATATATAATGGCTTGAATAATAATTTTTTATCCATGCTTTTAAGGTAACCTACTCCCAGGACAGCCAATAATGGGATGAGTAATGCAGTGATACTTAAAATTGAATTTGGCGATCTGAATTTATTGAAAATGGGAAAATAATCGAAAAAGAAATGATTAAACCATTCGAGGTTTTTTCCCAGGGAAAACATCATCGTCAGTAAAACCCCTGCAACCAGCCACCATTTCATGGATCCCTTCACAATTAGAGCTCCAAATAAAAACAGGAAAAATACAATAGCTCCAAAATAAATTGGTCCGCTGGTAAACGGCAGATCTCCCCAATACAATGGAGCCTGTAAATTGGCAGTTGATCGTCCCCCTGTTATTTGACGGTATTTTATAGCGAACTCAGAATCAGGAGAAACCGGTTCTGAAGATCCTCCGCCTGTTGCCCCGGGAATAAAAGAAGAAAGCAGGTCAGCCCATCCATTGCTCCATTGCATAGCGTAATTCCATTCAAGCCCATCAGTTTCTGAGCTGGATACAGCTTCCTGATCTTGAGGAATTTCTAAAATAGGCTTACCTCTCATGGTATCTTTGGAATATTCCCATGTCGTCCATAATTTTGAACTTGATGTCGCAACTGCCAGTGCAGCACCTAAAATGAAAATTGCCGTCATTTTGAGAAAATGACCGGTATTCTTTTTAATCAGGCTGTCAAAAAATAAGAATATCATCAATATGCCGGTGATCAAAGCAAGTAAATAAGTCATCTGAAAGTGATTGTTGTAGATATTTATAGCCAATCCTACACTAAATATCACACCACCGAGAAGATATTTTTTCTTAGTAGCCAAAAACAATCCGGCAAAAAACAATGGCATACTAAAAATTGAAGCAAGCTTACTCATATGACCCGCTTCGAATAACACCAGGTTATTAGTGCTGAATGCAAAAAGGACTGCACCTACCCCACTCAGCAACGGACTCAATCCCAATACAAGTAATAAAAGATAAAACCCCGTCATGCCACCTATAAAATACCCGATTGGACGGGATAAAAACAATCTCTGGATATTTTCGACATACTTCATCAGGTTTTTTTCCTGAGGACCTGTGATTTGATAAGCAGGCATGCCGGAGAACATGGAATTCGTCCAAAGTGCAGTTTCACCGGTTTTTTCTTTGTGTTTTACCAATTCATTGGACATGCCCTGATAGCTGACGATATCTCCCGGCAATAATTGTTTTCCTTCTATCTGAGGGTAAAAATAGATGACCGCAATGACCAAAAATGCCGAAATTGCGATCAGATGAGGTAAAAGAGGCTTGAATTTGATGCTCATTTTGAATTATTTAACGTATTAATTAGCAAAAAAAATAATTTGTTTTGGATTAAAATAATTAAGCAGATCATTTTTTTACAGTCAACCTGAAAATCGCTGACAGAATCCTTTCAAACTGAAAAATGACTTCCGCTTTAACCTTCAACCATTTTAAACCAGCATAAAAGATTAGGGGTATCAAAGTTGACTTTATCGCGATATCCAAAAAAGGGTTATTTATGGAAGCTGAAAAATGAACAGCAATTATCATAAGCATTCCAAGACCAGCCACCAGAAAAGTTTGCTTGGTAAATGGCCACATCCTGAGTTTTTTCCATATAAAAATGAGCTTGACAATATTAAAACTCACAATAGAAAACGCTGTAGCAATCGCTGCGCCCAAAATACCTTCTTCCATAATAAGCCAATAATTCAGAACAATATTTGTAACTGCTAAAATACCTAAAAACAATAGGTTATACCTGAAGAATTTTGAGTATATAATAATAAAACCATTTACACTAAATGCCATATCTACCAGCTTGCCGATTCCAAGGAAAAAGAAAACCCAGACATAATGTATCATATCATCACTTCTGGGCATAATTTTAAACAGGTCAGGCAATACTGACCACAATAAAACAAAAAGCAAAAGTCCGAAAATAAGCGCATTCAAGGAAGATTTCTGATATATCTGTTCAACATTTTTCATATCATTACCTTCAATTGATTTGGAAACCACTGGTGAAGCGATCTGATTGATGGATCGTATCGGTATATCAATGATATTTGACATAAAAAGCAATATTCCGTAAGTTCCATTGTCTGTAAATGAGATCAATACAGCAATCATGATCATGTCGATTTTCGAAACAAGACTTGAACCAAGCTGGTTCAGCCCGCTATAAAGCATGAAAACACCAATTTCCTTTTTTAATTCCAGCGGAATTTTTTGGAACTGTGGTTTTGCTATTTCAAGTGCATTGATTTTCCTCAAATAGATCACAAACAATAAAAATACGAACAGCCAGAAAAACAAATAATAATAATCTACTTTATCTGGGCCAATTAACTGGTACAAGCTTGCCAGTATGAGAATAGGTAAAGCCAACTTATGTAAAAATTCAAAAAGAATGGTAGGTATTATGGTTCTATTGAAATTAGAGGCATGAAGGTTAAATGCGATCACGAACACCAGTAAAAGTGCCAGCAGATATATGGTGTTTTGACTTTCTTCAATCACCCGGACATTAAAGTTCAAAAATTCAAAAGCATCATAAACGAAAGGCTTTAGTAAGATAATGAAGAGTGTGACTACAATGACTGAAGCTGAAATGATACCTAAGACCAAGGGAAAAAATCCCTGAATTTTCTTTGATAAAAATACCGGATAAAACTTAACAATCAAACCCAGACTTCCAAAACTGAGCAAAAGTCCCAAAAGATATGCATATGAAAAAATATACTGCAGGTATCCATACAAATTCCTATCATATGGATAAACAAACATAACGCTCAATGCGCCAATGGCGACACCCAAAAAACCTATCAGGCTGGTTCTGCTGCTTTGTTTAGAGATGATTCCCAACTATCAAATATCTAATTGATTAAAACTTTTTTGCATTCATACTAACCTTCAACTGTTGTTTTTAACACATGGGTCTGCTCCGGAAAGTCCGATTTATTGATTTCTATCTTTTTTGCCCCAACCTATTGAAGCTGAAGGTCAACACAAGATTAAAGGGAAACGATTGAAAATTAACAAATTAAAAGTCCCTTTTAAAAAAGATTCAGGGGCAAAGACCTTTCGGAGCAGACTCAAACTTCAAAAGTAATTAAAAAGCTTAATTTAGTGTCGATTGGCATTTGAACAATTTTCACATTTATTTGCATTGCAAGCCGTTTTGATTATCAGTCTGTTTGAATAGGAAGAACATTTATGATAAAACGTGTTGGAATTAAAGAAAATTACTGTTTTGATGCCATACATAGATCTTATGCTAAACGACTGAATGTCATCAATCTAAACAAACAAAGTTTTTTTTAATTAAAACAGTGAACCAGTTTTTATGAAATAAACCTGGAATGCACTAAAATTATTGGAAATTGTCAGTACTTTGCATTGCCTGGCAAATCTTCGATTTGATTTTTCTAAAGTTAATTGTTTGGAGCATGCAGAAAATTTTGATTATCACTTATTATTGGCCACCCAGCGGTGGTGCAGGTGTTCAAAGATGGGTTAAATTGGTCAAATACTTATCAGTACAAAACATTGAAATTCATGTTTTGACGGTAGATCAGCAATATGCCAGTTATTCTATGACCGATCACAGCATTATTTCAGATATACCCGATAACATTCATATACACAAAACTAAATCATTTGAACCTATCAACATCTATGGAAAAATTGTCGGGAAAAATAAAATTCCGATTGCGGGTTTCTCAAATGTAGATAACTTTTCCCTGAAGCAAAAAACGGTTAATTTCCTAAGAAGCAATTTATTTATACCGGATCCGAGAAAATTCTGGAATTATTTTGCAATAAAAAAAGCAAAGGAATTAATCTTGAAAAATGGGATTGAAGTCGTTATCACAAGTTCTCCGCCTCATTCAACTCAATTAATTGGCAGAAAATTAAAAAAATTGCTTAAGGTCAAATGGATTGCGGATCTCAGGGATCCATGGACGGATATATACTACTATCCACTTTTATATCACAGTAAATTATCAAAAAAAATTGACCGATATTATGAGAAAAAAACACTTGAGTCATCAGATGCAATTATAACTGTGAGTGAAAGTCTTAAAGAATTATTTCTACAAAAATTACAGGATTTGCCGAAAGATAAATTCACAATTATACCCAACGGATTCGATGAAGCTGATTTTGAGCCTGCAAAAATTATCAAGGATTTTGATAAATTCGTTATCAATTACACAGGTTCAATGTCTTTGGAATATCATCCCGAATCTTTTTTGTCAGTACTAAATGGTTTGGTTGAAACAGGGTTGTTCAACGACTTTCAAATGAATTTCATAGGGAATATTCATCAAAATATTAAGGATTCGATCATTCAATCCAAACTAAATGAATACACCTCATTCATACCCGGTGTACCTCATAATGAAATTATCCACTATCAATTAAACTGTCATGTACTCCTGTTAATCATTCCGGAAACCAAACATGCAGAAGGGATACTGACGGGCAAATTATTCGAATATCTTGCCAGCGGAAACAAAATCATTTGCATAGGTCCAAAGCATGGAGATGCAGCAAAAATAATTTCATCCTGCAATGCGGGCTGCACACTGGAAAGAAATGAAAAAGGCAAAATGAAAGAGTTCCTATGCTCCCAATACCAAATATATAAAAAAAACCAGTGGGTTAGACAGGTGAATCCTGAAGTTTTCAAATACAGCAGGAAAAATCAGGCAGATCAATTGATGAAATTGCTCCAAAACATTCACTGAAATTTTTGAGTTTGTTTCATGCTTCTGACTTTGAATTCAGTACCCAGTTTAACGTGGCTTTAATATTTTCTCATCGTTTAAATAAGGTTAAAAAAAAAAAACCATTGCTTATCAAGAAAAACAATGGTTTTTTACACGATAAATTCCGTCAAATGGAAAATTTAATTCCAAACAATACGGAAAATGCTTTTAAAAGCACTATAATCTAATTATTTTTTTCAACCTTGCACCCGATAAAGCCGAATAATTCTATCAAAATTCCAACCAATACTGTCAAAATTGTCCAAAACAAAATTTTCAACAAAAATATTATCATTTCTTTTGATTTAAACGTGATGATGTAAACTTTCCTCAATATATGGGTCAGCCTGGGAAACTAAGCCAGCTTTTCCCAGTGAACTAAATACCAAAAACAAAAACAAACTCAAAAATCCGATAAACGTCCCGACTTCAAATAATCCGGGAAATCCAAAACCGGCAGGAAGATGATGATGGTGCATGAGAACTTCTTCATTTTCAATACCATGACCAATCAATTCATGTGCGGTGTGCAGAACCCCGGGTTTGATCATCAGGAAAAAATCCAGCCAATGTCCAACAAATACTACTGCTGAAATAATTACCAGCCAAAGTTTGTGCCTTTTAAATGAATTGGCGATCAACGCAAAAAAGGGAACTACAAAATTAATCACCACATTGCCATAAAACAACCAGGAATACTCATCTTTTCTGATTTTAAAATAGACTGTTTCTTCTCCAACATTTGCATACCAGATCAGCATAAACTGACTAAACCACAGATAAGCCCAGAATACGCTGAACGCGAATAGAAATTTACCTAAATCATGAATATGTTCATCTGTGACTTGTTCATAATACCCCAATTTCTTCAAGAATAATAATGTGATAATCACCATCGCCACCAAAGCCACAAACCAACTTGAAGCTGTATACCATGCATATAAAGTACTGTACCAATGTGCATCCAATGACATCAACCACAACCAAATCATTGCGGCGCTTGAAAATCCAGCGATTGGCAAAAAAACTGCTGAATATATCCGCAATTTCTGGTGTATGGAGTAATCTCCCATGATCTGCTTTTCTTCCATGATAGATAAGCGCCTCATTTTTTGCCTGAAGAAAATCCATATCCCCATAATCAGCAGGCCGCCAACCAGATACCAGTTTTTATTTAGAAAAGCAGATTTCCCTTTGAGTACTGCATCATGTGCGACTGAACCGTCATCCGCCCAATGATATAAAAAATGCCATTGAAAATAATTACCAATGCCTAAAATGGTCATCAGTATAAGCCCGGCGAACAGAAAAATCGAGAAGGATTCCCAAAGCCTTTTAAAGACAACATACCATCCTGCCCAGGCTGTCACAGAGGCTGCAATAAAAAACACTGCCATAAGGGAAATACCAGTGAAAAAACTGGAATTATGTAAAAAGTTTGACCAGAATCGACTGTTTAAGTCGTCATCCCCTATAAAATATGTAAGGATCATGCTCAACAAACCTATGCCAATACCGATCAAAAGAGTGATCCTCAACTTTCCGCTAAATTCAAATCGATTCATATCTTTAATGATATATTTTAATAAATCTCTATTTCTTCTGGAGTCCAATTTATTCCAGACATGTCTTTATTATTCAGCTGCAGGTTGACCTTTAGAACTTTCGTCATCCGCTTTTCCAAGGGGTTTATCTGTTTTGTTGAAAGTGTTTTCAACTTGATTGTAAACCAAACCTTTACTGGCTGCCTGCAGTGATCTGATATATTGTATCACCTGCCACCTTTCATGATCATTCAATTTATCATAAAATGGTTCCATCATATTTTTACCTCTCATGATGGCATGATAATATCGCCCATTGGAAGATTTCACCAGGTCATCAGACAAAAAATTAGCTGGTAAAGCCAAATATTTACCTCCATCTTCTCTCACCAGATAGCCTTTACCATCTCCTTTTTCACCATGGCAAATACCGCAATAGATCGTATAAAGTTCCTTGCCCTTTTGAAGATTTCCTGTTGTGATTGTCAAGGGGTTATTCACAATTTCCCTGGAAGCCCTGGTTCTTTCTTCTTCTGAAAATCCGAAAAAATATGCATGACTTTCCGACACCGCGTTCCCCCTTGGGACTGTATTTTTTACAGGTAACCGAGGCTGCGCATATTTGAAATACTCATCTTCGGTTGAATAATTATTTCGCTTGTAATAACCGTAGGTATTTGCATCATAAGCAATAGAATGTACCATTTCGGGCATATATTCGCTACCTGTTGAATTCACAGAAGCATCAGAACAGGAGAATAACAGCAGTGTTACTATGATAAAAGGTAATATATACTTAAGTCTGATATAATTTTTCATATGTATTTTCTTTATTTTTTTTATCTGCCATTTGAATTCTTAGATGAAAAACATACAATGTTAACTTGAATTGACAGAAATTCGAAATCCCGAAACAATCCAAATTCCATGTATCTTATTATGCCTTTATCATTTTTTCATGCACCTGTTCAGCATTAGATTCCTGCAAAACTTGCCTGACAGTCGCTTCATCTGCTTCCGCCTTATCAAAAGCAAGGCAAAACTTATCATCGGTTATAGAGTCATGCAAAGTTTCATTACTGACGCCAAATCCCATGCCTGATACAACGAAAAATGTAATCGTCATTCCAATCGCAGAAAGCAATACAGTAACTTCAAAGACAATTGGAACAAATGCCGGAACTGACCAATATGGTTTGCCCCCAAAAATAATCGGCCAATCCCTGGTAAAAACCCAACTCATTCCTAAAAATGCGATCAATGCACCAGTTAAACCATACAGAAAACCAGCAATATGCAGTCTTGATTCTCTCAATCCTAAAAGCGGATCCAAACCATGAACCGGAAAGGGAGAATAAACATCATAAATCTCAAGATTTCTGTCCTTCGCCGATTTTACAGCAGCCAGCAGGTCTTGCTCATCTCCATATAATCCAAAAATAATTTCTTTGTTTCTTTTCATTTTTTACTTATTGAATGGCTCATGAATGGTTTAATGCTGTATTTCTGCATCTTTACCAACATACTGATCACCGGATGTTTTTAAAATATGTTTCACTTCGGCTATGGCAATGACTGGGGCTACCCTGGTGAATAATAAAAACATGGTAAAAAACAATCCAAATGTTCCAAGGTAAATTCCAATCTCAACCCAGGATGGAGAATAAAAACTCCAGCTGGAAGGAAGAAAATCTCTGGCAAGAGTAGATACGATGATTACGAATCGTTCAAACCACATACCTATATTGATTAAAATTGATAAAAAGAAAGTCCATCCGACACTTCTCCGTATCTTTCCTGACCAGAAAAACTGAGGAGAAACCACATTGGCAAACATCATTCCAAAATAAGCCCACCAATATGGACCGAGAGCCCTGTTGAAAAATGCGAATTGTTCATATATATATCCTGAATACCAGGAGATAAATAGTTCTGTCAGGTAAGCTACACCTACTATGGAACCCGTAGTGAGTATCACTTTATTCATTGACTCAATGTGATTCAGTGTAATGTACTGTTCAAAATTCAGTACTTTCCTTGAAATAAGCATAAGCGTCTGAACCATTGCAAAACCAGAAAACACAGCGCCTGCTACAAAGTAAGGAGGGAAAATAGTCGTGTGCCAGCCAGGAATCACTGAGGTAGCAAAGTCAAAACTTACTATTGTATGTACTGATAAAACCAGAGGAGTGGCTAATCCTGCAAGTATCAATGATAGATATTCCCATCTTTGCCAGTGCTTTGCTGCTCCAGTCCAACCTAAGGAAAAGAAATCATAGATTTTCTTTCTTAGACCAGCTGAGCGATCCCTGATTGTAGCTAAATCAGGTACTAAACCAGTATACCAGAAAAGTAAAGATACAATCAGGTAAGTTGAAATTGCGAATACATCCCACAGCAAAGGTGAATTGAAGTTCGGCCATACCGGACCTCTGGTATTCAGATAAGGCATGATATAAAATGCATCCCAAATACGTCCCATGTGAATCAATGGAAATAAACCAGCACACATAACTGCAAAAATAGTCATCGCTTCGGCTGCTCGGTTAACTCCTGTTCTCCATTTTTGTCTGAAAAGTAGCAAAATGGCTGAAATCAAGGTTCCAGCATGGCCAATCCCAATCCACCATACAAAGTTGGTGATGTCCCACCCCCAGTTGATGGTCTTATTGAGGTTCCATGTTCCAATTCCAACATAAATGGTCCAATAAATGGAAAACACACCAAAAACAAGTAACACTAGTGCGGGAATAAAAACCAACATCCATGACAAAGACGGTGCTTTTTCAGTTGGCGCTACCAAATCTTCTGTGATCTGATGGTAGGTCTTATGTCCATAAACTAATGGCTCTCTAATTTTCGATACCGGTGCAATCATTAGAATTCTATTTTTCTTATTTATTTAGCAATTAAGCATTCAACTCTGTATCCCTGTTATTCACCTTCATGGAATAACTGATGGAAGAACGGACATTCACCTCTTCCAAAACATAATAGCTTAAAGGTGAATTCATTTTTTTAGTAACAACACTTTCTTCATCATTCCTGTCTCCAAAGGAAATCGCATTTGTAGCACAAGCCATCTGGCATGCAGTTCGTACATCTTTGTCAGTCAATTTCCTCTCTTCTCTTTTAGCATTCAGCTTGCCTTCCTGCAAGCGTTGAACACAAAAACTGCATTTTTCTATTACGCCTCTTGAACGCACAGTTACATCAGGATTTAAAACCATTCTGGTCAGATTGTCTGAACCAAAAACCAGTGATTCTTCATTATACTCTTTATTTCCCAAATGCAGGGCAGGTTCATTGCCTTTCATGATATCCGCCGTTGTATAATCCAGCCAGTTAAATCTTCTGACTTTGTAGGGACAGTTGTTTGCGCAATATCTTGTTCCGATGCACCTGTTATACGCCATTTGGTTCAATCCTTCCTGACTATGGTTGGTAGCATTTACTGGACAAACGTTCTCACAAGGCGCATTATCACAATGTTGACATAACATTGGCTGATATACAACATTGGGATTTTCGAAATCCCCATAAAAATATCTGTCAATTCTCAGCCATGCCATCTCATGATGCCTGTGAACTTCATGTTTCCCAACCACGGGAATATTATTCTCAGCCATGCAGGCAATCGTACAGGCACCACATCCGGTACATGCATTGAGATCAATGTGCATCGCCCAATGATGTCCCAGTGCATAATTCTGATCATAGCCGTTATAAATCTGAGCATCATTCAGCTTTTTAAATTTTGCTCTTTTCTCTGCAAGACTCTTCGTTTTATCATCCAATTCTTTCAAATTGGATTGATAAATGATCGACCGTTCCGTCAAGGCTCCCTGGAAACCGGAAGTGAAATTCTTCCAGAAATCATCTACCAGTTCCCTTTCATCTGCATTGATTTGCTCACCCGTAGTTCCGTCAGCAGCTTTTAAACCCATCGTATGATGATACTGAACACTTGCAAAATCTTTGTCTTTAGCTATCTTTTCAGAAATCAAAACCTGTTCGCCAAAATAAACTGTCAGATCGTCCTTAACTGAAAGCATAGCATTCGCATCCACACCTACTCCGGTTCCCACCATTCCTGCATTTGAACGACCGTATCCTAAAGCAAGTGAAACCGTTCCTTCCATTTGACCAAATGCTCTAACAACCGGCACTTCAAGTTTTTGACCATTCAATTCGACGGATACGATATCACCATCTTTTAAATTATTGAGGCTTTCATACCTGTTGACACCGTCAAATCTGATTGGAATGGCTAGATGGTTACCCCAGACCGTTCTGTCCACTGGATTTGGCATTTCCTGAAGCCAGGGGTTTTCAGCATATTGACCATTTCCAATATTAACAGTTTCATAGAACGAAATCTCTATTGGAGTGTTGCCTGTTTTTGGCAACATACTTACAGCATCATTTACATTTCCTTTAAAAGCAACAGATATTTGAGATACTGATGCTTTAACAACCCCTTCTTTCAAAAGTTGATTCCATCTGTTCTCAAAAGTCTGGCCAGGAAAGAAATCACCCGGAATCAAACTTGTCCAGTTTGCCTTTAAATAATTGAAGTAAACCTCTTCTTTGACACCCTGTGCCTTACCTGCCCAGAATAAAAGACTGGTTTCAGCCTGTCTGGTATCAAAAAGCGGACTGATCACTGGTTGTATCAAACTATAATGGCCGCGTTTGGGCTGAACATCTCCCCAACTTTCCATCATATGATGATTAGGTGCCACTAAATCACATACATTGGCAGTTTCATCCAGGCTATAAGCTGTGGAAACCCTGGATTTTACTTTTTTCAAAGCTTCCCTGAAGGTTTCACGGCCTGCATAATCATAAACCGGGTTGCAATCCAGGAAAATGATCGTTGAAACCTTACCTGTTTCCATTTCTTTCACCAACCCGGCTAACCCTGATTCGTCACCCTGCCTGGTCAGATCCGCATGTGTAAAATCTATGGTTTTATTGAAATTACCAAGCAAATGATTGATCGCATTGATGATGATCTGCTCTCCGACAAAATTATTTCCGCTTAAAACTATGGATCTACCTTCTGCTTTTACCAGATCAGAACCGAGTTTGTCGATTGCTTTTTTAGCTTTTTCATTTAATGGCAAGGCTTTAATCTTTCCGGCTCCTTTCAAACTGGCTACCTTATTGTATAATGCAACAGCCGCTGAACTTTGTTCGGAAGGTTTAACCAGTATACGGTTGTCAGCATTTGAACCGGTGAGAGACATATGAGATTCAAATTGAACAAGTCTCGACATTTTTGCATTTTTCGGATCGTCCGGTTTCCTGTTTTTCATAAAACGGTGTGCGTTTTCAATAGGTGAACCCCAGGTACCTAAAAAGTCAGCATTGAAACTAACGATCAAATCCGCTAATTCAAATCTATATTCAGGCAAAGCCCTTTGTCCTACGGTTAATTCGTTAGCTCTCAGAACAGCGGCATAAGAAACCGGGTCATAATACACAATTTTTGCATCAGCGAAAGATGCGGCGAACTCGCTGTGTAACTTGCTGCTGCTAGGGCTCATATTGGTATGACTGACCAATCGGATACTACCTCCGTTCTTTAACCCTTTCATGACTTCGTCATCCAATTCCTTCCAACTGATCTGCTTATAAGCATCTCCTTCCTTCTTTAAAGGGCTTTTATTTCTGTTGGTGTTATATAAATTCAAAACCTCAGCCTGAGCCCGTGCAGAGGTACCCCCAAAAGTAACCTCAGAAGATTCATTCCCTTCAATTTTTATCGGTCTTCCATCCCTGGTTTTGACCAGAATGGAGCAATAATCTCCTGACCGGACAAAGCTTGATGCATAATATGTGGCCAACCCCGGGACAATTTCTTCAGGTCTGATCACATATGGTATAGCTTTTTTAACAGGAATTTCACAACCCGCTGCCACTACTGCTGCACCCACTCCGAATCCCAGGAACTTTAAAAAATCTCTTCTGCTGGATTTTTGATTGGTCAAAACTCCTTCTTCGCCAAGCATTTCGAATAGTGGCGTATCCTTGAACTCATTTGAAGCATTTTCCATGAACTCCGGATCCCGTTTCAGGTCCAGTTCTCCGATCCAAACATTATTTGAGTTGTCTTTTTTCATCTGCTTATTTTTTGTTTTTCCATCTGCTGTGGAAAATATATATTGTTTGATGGAAATTATAATTCCTGTTATTGATTAATAATGGCATTTATTACAATCCAATCCCCCGATTTCTTCAACGGTAACCTGATCTCTGGTACCTTTTTTGATCTCTTCATGGAACTTTGCAAAATTATTGTAATATGGATTGTCAGCAAACTGCACCTCAGTTTTCCTGTGGCAATTGATACACCATCCCATGGATAAAGTTGAATATTGCCTTACCACTTTCATTTCTTCCACCGGACCATGACACTCGGTACAATCGAGTTTACCAACTGCAACGTGTTGGGCGTGATTGAAATATACATGATCTGGCAAATTGTGTATTTTTTTCCACATGATCGGACCCTGAACCTTGGATTTCAATTCATTTGTCAATGATTTCACGATTAAGTCCCATTGTTCATTGACTGCTTTATCATCAAAATCCTGATTCTGTTTGGCTATCCATGAAGTGAAGATCTTTTTGACCTCTTCCTGACTCATTTCATCATAATTTTGAATGAATTGGTTGGTCTGAGGATCATAGCCAATGGAGGCATATATTTTCGTAAGCTCTTGCGTACCGTATTCTGAGCCAACTTTAATCGCTTTATGACATTTGAGGCACGTATTTGTTGCAGGAATTACAGCATGCTTTGATTTAGATGCGCCATCATGGCAGAACTGACAATCTATTTTATTTACTCCTGCATGAGTTACATGAGAAAACAGGATCGGTTGCTCAGGCTCATAATTTTGTTGCCTTCCCAGGTTCATGGCTTTGACAGCCGTAAAAAACAATCCGAATACTATCAACCCAAAGCTTGCATATTTTAAAATATTCCTGCTGGTGAATACACTAAATATACTGTGGTTCCCTTTTTCTCCATAATACTTCTCTTCCAGCAGATTCTTCAGATGTGCCAATTTCATTGCCAGAAACAACACCAAAGCTCCTAAAACAACAACTAGTAATATGTAAAAAATCGTGCTTCCCCAAAATGATTTGGATGCTACTTCATCTTTTGCCACAGGCGCCTCAACAGCGACCGCTGCGGTATCTGCCGGCAATCCATCCGGATATTGAATATAAGCCAATATTGCATCAATTTCTTCATTGGTAAGATTTGGATATGGAAGCATAGGAACTTTTTTGTATTTCTCGAAAAGCTCCACGCTGTATTTATGTCCCTCTGCTATCATTTCGGATGAGTTCCGTATCCATCTGTAAAGATCTTTTTTATCAGGCCATCTGTCAACTACACCGGATAATGCCGGGCCGGTCAAGTCAGTTTTCATATCTTTGGAGTGACATGCAGCACAGGCATTTTTATCAAAAACCTCCTTACCTTTGTCTATCAATGCCTGGGTTATCCCATCCTTACCAGCGCCACCATCTGCAGTTGCATCACTACCTGATACACTCTCAATAAAAAGCAAGATCGATTCAATGTCTTTATTTGTTAGATTTGGATATGCATTCATGGGTACCTTGTTGTACTTTTCAAACAAGGCATTTCCATATTTATGGCCTTTTTTGATCAATTGGTCAGAATTCCTGACCCACTCATACAACTCATCTATATTGTCCCAGCGATCTCTGACTCCTGCAAGCGCAGGTCCGACCAAATCGGTTTTCATGTCTTTAGTATGGCATGCTCCACAGGCATTTTGCTCAAAAAGTTTGGCGCCCTCTTCCGCTGATTGTGCAATTATATTTTGACTAACGGCTGCAACAAAAACAAGCAGGAAAAGGGTTTTCCACATTTTTTTATGTATCATCTCGTAAAACTTTTTCGATAGCTAAAATTGAATCAATATCCTGAAAAAACTATTGGTATCACAAATATAATTTTAGATATATTTAATGCAAACGAAATGATTGCATACTTGTATAAAAACCTTTTATTTAGATTTAGTCTATATTTAAATAATAATTTGTGCACCAAGTAAAAAATATATGTTCAAATG
>DDTL01000030.1 GCA_002344345.1 Saprospiraceae bacterium UBA2365 | reverse complement strand
TCTTCATTTTCCTTGTTGCTCTCTGATTCCAGCAAATGAAGTATGACAATATCTTCACCGATCAACTCTGTCAAAAAGCCTTCCAATATATCGAAATTGGCTTTTTGTCTTAAAAGACGCTTAATTGCCCAATCAAAACTGACTAATGTTCGTTTAGCCATTGCTTATTATTTGATATAACAACAAAAATAAAAAAATAATTCGAAGCTGAATCAAAAAACCATTTGGCAACCAAAACAATATGAGACTCTTGGATAAGAACGTGTTCTTTGAGCTGAAAATGCCAAATTTGTCCTGGAATCAGCGGGTTTGAACCTTATTATAAATCATTCCCTAACAGACTTAAGTCTAAAAGACTAATGAGCTAAATAATTACAAATTTTCTTTATTTTGCAATAAAAAAAATGCCTGTCAAAGTCATATCAACAGAAAACAAACCGATCAAACTCTGGTTGCAGGACATAGATGATGCCGCATTGGAACAGGCAAAAAACATAGCCAATCTGCCTTTCGCTTTCCGTCATGTAGCCATCATGCCGGATGCACATGTAGGATTCGGAATGCCCATCGGCGGCGTGCTGGCCACCCATGAAGCAGTGGTGCCCAATGCCGTTGGCGTGGACATCGGTTGCGGTATGTGCGCTTTGCGAACTGAACTACCTTCGCTCCATAAGGCAGACCTGAAAGTTATTCATCAGAGGATCAAAGCACTGATCCCGGTCGGATTTGATCATCACGAAACAAAACAGGATGAAAACCTGATGCCGGAAATGGATACCGGCATGAAAATCGTCAGTCAGGAATATGAAAGCGCCTTATATCAGATCGGTACGCTTGGCGGAGGCAATCATTTTGTGGAAATCCAGCAGGGATCAGATGGTCATATCTGGATCATGATCCATTCGGGAAGCAGGAACATCGGCTATAAAGTGGCTGAATATTACAATCAGAAGGCAATTGAATTAAATCAGAAATACTATTCTGTGATAAAAAAGGAGTGGCAACTGGCATTTTTGCCAATGAATACAGACCATTTTAAAAACTATTTGCTGGAAATGCAGTTTTGCGTGGATTTTGCACTGGCCAACCGGAAACTGATGATGGAAAGGGTAAAGCAGGCTTTTTCCGAAACGCTGGGCAAAATTTCTTTTGACCGCTTCATCAACATTGCGCATAATTATGCCAGATGGGAGCATCATTTCGGACATAATGTGATCGTTCACCGTAAAGGCGCCACCAGCGCCAAAGCAGGTGAAACAGGTATCATTCCGGGTTCGCAGGGTACCAAATCCTATATTGTGGAAGGTTTGGGCAATCCTGAATCTTTTCAGTCATGTTCGCACGGGGCCGGCAGGGTTTTTGGCAGGAAAGAAGCCCAGCGTCAACTGAGTCTGAAGAAGGAGATCGAAAATCTGGATCGGCAGGGTATTTTACACAGTATATGTGATGTAGAAGACCTGGACGAAGCGCCATCAGCATACAAGGACATTGACCTGGTGATGGAAAATCAGAAAGACCTGGTCAGGATTCTGGCGGAACTTAAACCACTGGCTGTTTTGAAAGGATGATAACCTCAAGAAAAATAGTGGATCCAAAAGATTTTTACATTTTTGATGTGTTCCGGAAACCTCACAAAGTAGGGTCCTAATGCATAAAAATATCTTCAGACACTTCAAATTCTCCACTTTTCCCATCCATATACCATTGCTATGTGAACCTATGTTTCTATGTTCCTATGTGGTGAATCTAAACCTGTGGCATTAGCAATGAATTTAATGTAATTCCATAAATGCAAAAAAGCAGACACGACAGACAGTATTCTATGATCATTACAAACAAAAAAGCCTTCAAACTAAGACGATTGAAGGCATTTTTGATCCGGTATGCTATTATATTATTCGCTGGCAGATTTAAAGATCCTGTCCCAGTTGATACCATTGGACATTTTGCCGTTTTTGGTAGAGAACCAGATAAACAATGGTTTACCTACAACATGATCTTCCGGAACAAATCCCCAGGCCCTTGAATCTTCGCTATTGTGTCGGTTGTCCCCCATTGCCCAATAATAATTTTGCCTGAAAGTATAGCTGTCTGCTTCTGCCCCGTTGATAAAAATCTTATTTTCCCTAACTTCAAGGTCATTATGCTCATAAACACTGATGATCCTGCTATAAAGCGCCAGATTTTCCATGTTAATCGGAACGGTTATTCCTTGTTTTGGAATGTAAATGGGTCCGTAATTATCCACTGACCATTTACCAAAATTTTTCCTGTCAAAAGGGAACAAGGTCTGATCCACCTGTTTGACTGCCGGACTGAGTGTATTCGGACTCATCTGATTGATTTGTTCAGCTTGTTTATAAGTCAGATGATAGCCAACTGCAATACCTCTGGCATCGATGGCAGCATCCATCTCATCAATGCCCATTTCTTCCAGTCTCTTTTTATTGACCTGCAATGGTTTATTGAGCATATAGAGGGTTTGCTTATTTTCGGGTTCTTTCTGCTTCACACCATTGATATAAATGACCCCTTCAATCACCTGAAGCGTGTCACCGGCAATGGCTACGCAACGCTTGATATAGTGATCTTTTTTATCTACCGGTCTGACAATGATCTCCTTATTATTGACCTTACCATTCAGTTCACGGTCATACATCATGATCCCGGGATCCTGATTGACCTGAAAAACCGCATATGAACGCTGGCTGGTAAGATAAATACTATCACCTACTGGCCAGTTGAAAACGAAAGGACTACCTCTTTCAATAGATTCGAGCGCTTTAAAACGATGGTATGGCAATGCAGGTTTCGCCAGATATGATTCATTATTCAGGTAAGGAATCCGATTGTGCAATAAAGGAACCATGGCGACGGTCATCGGTGTCCTGATCCCGTAATGCGCCTTACTGACAAAGAGAAAATCGCCCACATTCAGAGAACCTTCCATAGATGGGGTCGGGATCACATACGCTTCGATGAGGAACATCCTGATGAATGCGGCTGCAAAAACTGCAAATACCAGAGATTCTGTCCATTCACGCAATGTTGATTTTTTATAAGGATTCTGAGCCATCAGTTTGCTTAAGGTCCTTTCATCTTTTGCAGCACGAGCTTCCTTCACCTGTTTGTGAAATTCACGTTCCTGCAAAACTGTCTGTCCGATGTATTTTGCATTTTTGTCAAAAGCCAAACGGAAGAAAGAAAGGGGAGCATAGAAAAAAGTGATCACTTCATCCACAAAACCATATTTGCCGAATGATCTCACCAGGTCAATGGCCATACTCACAAAAATAAACAGGTTGACTATCGGAAAAAACAACCACAAGATATATGCTTTTTTACGGCCTATCAGTTGAGCCCATTCCATAAAATTCAGTCCCGGAACCAATCCCTTCCAACCGGCAACTCCGGCTTTGGGAAACAGAAAATATAAGCTGATGCTCAAAACGATGTAGGAAACGATAAGAAATATCAGTACTGACAAAATATTAGTTTTTAAATAATTAAATAATGGATGCGAATATATAAATTATCCTTTAAAGCAATCAATATGTTGGACAAGATTCAGAATTTTTTGGATAAAGAGCAATGCGATCTCCTATAATGCTCATTTCACGATCTTGAAAGATAATAAACAAAGCTCCAGCATTTTCTTTTTTTGAGATAATGCATATTGGATTCATTGCGATAGGCTTCCCGTTCAAAACTGATGTTTCTGTAAGCCAGGTAAAATGAATAAGAAGATATCAGCCGGATCAAAAATTCGATCAGATACCAAATGTAAAAAAAAATGATCCCGAGTTCCAGTTGTTGTCTCAGATGAATTCTTTCATGATAAACCAGGAACGGCTTATCCCGGAGTTCCTTTTTTCGCACAATGATAAAAGGATACAAAGCGATGGCTGTTGCAAATCCTCTGGTAAAATATTTAAAAAACCGTCCCGAAACGATGATGATCATAGCATAATTGGCAAAAAAAATGAGGTCAAATATATTTATTTTGGAATGCATTGAACAGGTTTTGGGCCCAGGCTGCAAAAAAAACTGTGTTTTTGATGCAGATTTCAACAATGAGTTGCATTTTTGACCGAACATAGAAGCATTGAGCACATGTCAGACACGCTTAAAAAATACAGTATAAAGGAAGTATTTTACACTTTGCAGGGTGAAGGGCTTTATGCAGGCAGACCGGCAGTTTTTTGCAGATTCAGTGGATGCAATTTCTGGACAGGTCTGGAAAAAGACCGTAAAAACGCCATCTGTCATTTTTGCGATACGGATTTTAAAGGGATCAATGGTAAAAATGGCGGGAAATTTGATTCAGACAGCCTTGGAGATTTAATAAATTCAATCTGGCCGATGGGTAAAGCACATAAATTCGTGGTCTGTACCGGTGGCGAACCGCTTTTGCAACTGGATAAAAAGTTGATCGATGCTTTCCATGCATTAGGTTTTGAAATTGCGGTGGAAACCAATGGTTCCGTCTTAGCTCCGGAAGGGATCGACTGGCTGACTGTGAGTCCAAAAGATGCGGGGTATTTCAAACAACGATCCGGAAATGAATTGAAACTGGTTTTTCCGCAAAAATCATTAACCCCCGGGATGTTTGACCAACTCCCTTTTGAGCACTTTTTCCTCCAACCAATGGACGGACCTGAATTGGCATCCAATACCAAAGCGGCACTCAGATATTGCCTGGAAAATCCTCCATGGAAGCTCAGCCTCCAAACCCACAAAATCCTTGGAATAGAATGATACCATCTTCATTTTATATTTGAATTGGTAATATATCCAAATTTTTGAGGCAAATCAAAATAAATTCATTGCTCCAGCCAAAGCTTTTTTGGAAAATCCCTTTTTTAGCGTAAATTAGTTGCCTTAATTAATATTCATAAAGGCATTGCCATAAATATAAATTCATGAAATATTCAATCCGTTTAGCAGCCATCATTTTTGCTGGCATAAGTTTGCTTGGCTTATCCTGCAAGCAAAACAATACCAAAAATACATTTCCCGAACCAACTGAAGGAACTCAGGTCAAAAGAGACGGAGAAGAAGGAGAAAACTACCTGGCCAGGCAAAAATGGTTTGAAGCGATGCATCGGACGGCTCCCGGAGTAGATTGGAGGGAAATCGAATACAGGAACAGTCTTGAAATGCAGAAAAATTTTCCCGATTATGGATTGAGCCGCAACAATGAAGTCATTATAGCCAATGGATATTTGCAGGGAAAATGGCTGGAACGAGGCAGCAACAATCAGGCAGGCAGTGTTTTTGACATTGATTACGATGTAGAAACCAACATGATCTATCTTGTATCCGATGGCGGAAGCTTATTCAAGGCTGATTTTAATCTACAGGACTGGCAGGTTTTGAATGACCGGTTTACATTTACCCATGGTTTGCTCAAGCTGATAAAAAAACCAGACGGTTCAAAAAGGCTGATAGCGCTCATCAACAAAAAGCCTCATTTTTCCGATGATCTGGGACTGACCTGGGAGGCCGCTGCTTCCTATACACCACAAAGCTATGGAAATGTGAAAGATGCATACTTAACCAATTTTGAAAATAAGCAATATATTTTCATTCTGGCCAAAACTGACTATTGGGAAAAATATAAACTATACATGTCAACAGATGGCGGACAAACTTACCAATCGATTTTAACTTTGCAAACTTCAGATACCCGGAATGTAGCCATGGCTCATGTGGAAGCAACCGGAGATATATTCCTGATCGAACAAACAGCAGTCAATAAATCCAGAATACACCGTTTCGACCCCGAAACCGAAACGATCTTTATTGCAACAGATAACTCCGGGTTTGCATTCGGAGAATCCGGAGAAGGAAATCTCGCTGGCGTTCTTGACAACGAAACCATCAAATTGTACGCTTATAACGGCAACAATGAACTTCACGTCACGGGAAATATGGGTCAGAGTTGGCAATTTGTCAGCAATATCCCGATCACACCATGGGAAGTACGATTGTATGTTTCCGCAAAACACCCGGATCTGTTACTGATCGGCGGAGTGGAGGTTTACAGAAGTCTCGATCGGGGACAAAGTTGGAATATGATCAACAACTGGTGGGAATATTATGACAATGTACCATCCAAACTCCATGCAGACATCATGCAATTTGATGAATTTGAGGATCAGGAAGGCAATACCTTTATCACGATCAGCAATCATGGGGGTTTAAGTATTTCGTATGATAAAACGATCACAAATACGAATATCGGCATGATTGATCTGAATGTCAGTCAGTATTATTCTGTACGTACATCGCCGAAATTCCCCAACCTTGTTTATGCCGGTTCACAGGATCAGGGTTTACAACGCGGAACAGTGCAGGGTGAAACGACCATATCTTACAAACAGGTGATTTCCGGAGATTACGGGCACATTGTATTTACAAAAAACGGTTCAAGTATGTGGACGGTTTATCCGGGAGGCTGGGTAACTCATTACAGCAATACATTGACCGGAACTTATGATGCGAGTTGGGAAGTCAATTCGGACAACGAAACCGTTTGGATTCCGCCGATCATTGCAACGGAAGATCCTGCTGAAGATGCAGTTTATTTTGCAGGAGGTAATATGAACGGAGGAAGTGGTTCCCACATCATCAAGTTGAGTTATGCCAATGGAACGATCACTGCCGAACAAAAACCATACAATTTTTATGCAGCATCCGGCAGTGAAATTTCAGCAATGGCCATTTCTCCCCTCAATCCATTGTTGTGGTTTGTTGCTACCAACAACGGTAAATTATATTATTCAACAGATGGCGGGACTACCTACAAACTCTCCAACAATACTGTTGCCGGTTCTCATTATCTTTATGGCGCCTGTATTTTGCCTTCCAATCTGGATCCCACAGTAGTGTATGTATCCGGAAGCGGTTATTCAACGGCTGGAGTACTGAAATCAACCAATGGAGGCAAGCATTTTGGCGGAATGACAAACGGATTGCCGCTGACCATGGTTTTTGCCATCGCGACCAATGAGGATGAGTCTATGATATTTGCCGCTACAGAAGCCGGCCCTTATGTTTATATTTATGAAGAAAAAAAATGGTTTAGTCTGGCAGGCAATGTTGCGCCAACTCAGAAATACTGGACGGTTGAATATCTTCCTGCCCAAAAAGTCGTCAGGTACGGCACTTACGGGCGAGGCATCTGGGATTTTAAAATAGAGTCTTCAGGTGTTTCCACAGCAGATACCGGAAGACAAATCAATTCCTTAAAAGTATATCCCAATCCAGTATCTGACAGGGCAACTATTGAATTGGGCAACAAATTTGATGGCACAGCCAACGCATCCGTATTTTCTATGGAAGGCAGGTTAATTTTTGACAAAAAAGTCTCTGTAACAAATGGAAAATGTGTATTGGATGCGCAACTTTTGCCTAAAGGAAATTACATTATGAAAGTTGACGCCGGGAAAAACGGTACTTACAGGGCAAAAATATCAAAGAAATAACTGATACAAAATTACCTGTTTTCGATCACCTGATGATCAAAAGTCTTTGGGCAGAAATATAATGATCTGTTATGGTAAAAAGGGTATAAAATCCGGGTTTTAGCCCGGAAATATCCAATAAATTCCCTTGTGGATCATGTTTCAGGTAAATTTCCTTTCCTTGAATATCATATATTGAAACCGAGAGAATATTAACATCAGAGTCCATAAAGGTAATTTTATTTTTGGCTGGATTGGGGAACCAGGTATGCCTTTCATGGTTCACTTCATTCGTGGCAGACAAAATGGATAGAAATGCATCATCAGAAAATTCCTGGTTGCATGGACCGATGATCTTGCAAAAATATTTTCCCTGATCCACCTGGCTAACATTGGAAACGGTTAAAGTCTGGTTCTGAGCGCCGGAAATATTTCCACCATCATTTAACGGTGTAACACCTTTGTACCATTGGTAAGTTTCGACATTTTCACTTGTTGTAACAGAAAAATAGGCTGTCTGACCATTTTGAAGGGTCAAAGATTGTGGTTGAACGGTAATGATGAAAGGATTTACTATTTCAAGGATCGCCGGATTTGAGTAAACTGTTCCATCCGTATTAAATACCTTACATACATACTCTCCTGCATGTGAAAATTTAAGATTGATCAAAGTCAACAGATTTTGAGTTGCCCCCGGAAGGTCTGATCCATTTTTTTGCCATTGATACTGAATGTTTTGACCGGTGGCAGTTACCCTCAACTGAACTGATGTTCCTTCACAACGGATGGCTGATTCCGGATGCAAAGTGATCACGGGTGCATCCAAAAACGTTATCTGATGACCAGAATGTAGAATAGATTTATAAGTATTTAATTGCATTTCTTCCATAAAAAAAAGACATATGATTTCTTTACTACCGTCCTGGCAAATGTTATTTTTCATGGATATCGTTGAACTGCCATTCAAAACCGGCAACAGCGTCAGGGTGCATGTTGTAAAAATCAAAAAAATAAAAAGTTTCATATGACTATCCAATTTAGCTTATCAGTTTTTTATAGTTCTGCGGTCGATGGATTATTTTTCACTTCTCGTAAATTACAATCAAAAAAATAATATTAACAGACTGATCGCAGTTAAATCTTTAATAAATACAAATATATACATTAAAACAATTTAGTATAAATAATTGGCAATTATTTAGGATTTTAGGAGAAAAGACTGTCGTATCTTCATCGGTGCCTGCCGCGCAACAATGTGTACCGGGGTTCTTAAACCATTTTCCTTTTTGATGCTGGTTTATTAAGCTTGGCTATAAAAAATAATTGAACCATTTTCACTGGATTTTTAAAAAAGATCACCATACCCTTCAAAAACCATCGAAATATTTGCTCAATTGATCGAAATTGATTATCATTGCATTGAAAATTTTATTTAATCACCCGTTCAGGCTCACTCTATAATCAACGCAGTATGTCTGGACACAAACTCTTTTGTTATGAACAATTTGAGAAACAATGTGCAACTGATCGGCTATCTTGGAAAAGATGTCGAATTATTGGAATTTGAAAAAGGCATTAAAGTTGCCAGGGTCAGCATGGCCACCAATGAACAGTACACCAACAATCAGGGAGAAAAAGTGGAAGACACTCAATGGCACAACCTGGTTGCTTTTGGTAAATCAGCTGAATGGATGAAACAACTCCTGGCTAAAGGGGTTGAAGTGCTCGTGAGTGGTAAAATCACTTACAAATCCTATGAAAATGATAAGGGAGAAACAAAACATGCCACAGAAATAGTGGTAAAAGACTTTATCAAATTGAGTAAAAAGGACTGATTCCGGGTGCTTTAGGTCATGCTTCACTCACAGCAGCTTACTTTCGGATTGAAAAAATGAATACAAGCTCCTTAAGGGTGCAGGCATGGCCTGTTTTATATTTTAAATGTGACTAATGTTTGCAGTCTGGCCTTAACTGGTTTTATGAAATCCGGCCACTGCATCTCTGACACTTCCTGCTTTCAATAATAGTTCCCGCGCAAAATCATAATGTTCAAGGCCGGTTTTATCCATCACCATCCGTACACCCCGGTCTATAAGTTTATTATTTGAAAGTTGCATGTCCACCATTTTATTATCCTCTACCCTTCCAAGTTTGATCATAACAGAAGTAGTAAGCATATTAAGGACCAATTTTTGGGCAGTTCCGGATTTCATACGTGTACTTCCTGTTACAAATTCAGGACCGACAATCACTTCAACCGGAAAATCAGCGCATGACGATACATCTGCATCGGGATTACAACTGATGCTGCCTGTTTTGATATTCATTTCCCTGCATTTTCTTAAACCGTTGATCACATAAGGCGTGGACCCTGAAGCTGCGATGCCCACCACAAAATCCAGCGCGTCGATATCGAAAGCTTCCAGGTCTTTCCAGGCCTGATCTACATCGTCTTCGGCGCCTTCCACTGCTTTTCTGATGGCTGCATCGCCACCAGCGATCAGTCCTATCACCCAATCATGAGGAACACCAAAGGTTGGAGGACATTCAGAAGCATCGAGGATCCCCAACCTTCCACTGGTTCCGGCTCCGATATAGAACAATCTGCCTCCTTTTTTCATTTGGGTGTAAACAGCATCAGTCAATTTTTCAATTGCAGGAATGGCTTTTTCGACTGCAATCGGCACTTGCTTGTCCTCGTTGTTCATATGAGTAAGCAATTCAACAGTGGACATTTTTTCCAGGTTGTTGTAATTCGAAACTTGTTCTGTGATCTTTACAGTGCTCATTAATTAGATTTGAATCAAAAAAATCCAGGCAAATGTAAGAGACTTTGACCAAAGTAAGTATAGTGATGAAGAACTTACCCTCCAAATTCATGCCTATCCAGCCATGAAGATGCTGGTCTTGCCTGATTTTCTGAGATTATTTTCTTTGAAATATGCATAATGGTGGAGAGTTGAAATCAATGAATTATCTTGCAGCAAAATCGCAAAAATCACATGTTACAAAGCAAAAAAGAAAAAGATTTTATCAGGCTTCCAGAGTATCCTGGCGGACCAAAAGCCATCAGAGCATTCATCAAACAACATTTGCAATATCCACCAAAAGCGCTTTCTGAAGGTTTGGAAGGGCACGTTTTGCTTTCATATAAAATCAACGATAAGGGTATGGTTCATGGTCAGCATGTGATCAAAAGCTTGCGGGATGATTGCGATGAAGAAGCCATCCGCGTGGTTGGTTTACTCAGATTCAAACCAGTAAAAAACCGTCATGTCCGGGTGAATGCCATCAAAAAAATATTCATCCATTTCAGGCTGCCAAAGGTAAAACTTCAGTACCAGATCTCTGTTTCGAAAGATGAAGAAATGAAAAAGCAGGGAGAATCCTGTGAAAACAGCTATGGATATACCATAGTTTTCAACAAATGAACCACTATTAACTTCATTATTGAAATCAACCATTTGAAATGAGCGTAAAATAAGAATATATCATTACAGACAATGACTATGAAGAAAAAAAAGCATTAACAAATCGGGAAAGATACCAGAATTAAAATAAACATTTTCTATATTTGTTGCTGCCACTACATCGGCCAACTTTTTGATTGTTGTGCGATAATGGTGGAGACGCAAAACCTCAGATTTTTTATCATTAAATCGATTAATATGGGATCATTTGGAACACTGGATATCATTATATTTGTAGCATATGCTTTGCTGATCCTCGGTGTGGGATTGTGGGTTTCACGGACAAAAAAAGGTGAAACCAAAAGCGCAGAAGATTATTTTCTTGCAGGAAAAAGTTTACCGTTTTGGGCAATCGGTGCTTCCCTGATTGCAGCAAATATTTCTGCTGAGCAATTTATCGGTATGTCAGGCTCAGGTTTTGCCATTGGTCTCGCCATTGCCACCTACGAATGGATGGCAGCATTGACCCTTATTGTGGTAGCAAAATACTTTCTCCCAATTTTCATCAAACAAGGCTTGTTTACCATTCCACAATTTATTGAAAAGCGTTTTAATACCAATCTCAAAACCATCCTTGCTATTTTCTGGCTGGCGCTGTTCATCTTTGTCAACCTGACATCTGTATTGTTTTTGGGATCCAAAGCCCTGGATACAATTTTAGGATCAGGTGACGGATCCATGATGATGTATTACATTATAGGTTTGGCGCTTTTTGCAGCAGCCTATTCCATTTGGGGTGGTTTGTCAGCGGTAGCCTGGACAGATGTGATCCAGGTTGTGCTATTGGTCGTGGGTGGATTTATTACTACGCTGATCGCATTGCATCATGTGACACCTGATGGTGGTATCCTCAATGGTTTGAATCATGTGATCGATACAGCAGGAGACAAATTCCACATGATCATCAAACGGGATAACCCGGAGTTTATGAATTTGCCGGGCATTGGTGTATTGATCGGAGGAATGTGGGTGGCCAATCTGTATTATTGGGGTTTTAACCAATACATCATTCAAAGAGCATTGGCTGCAAAATCACTCCCGGAAGCACAAAAAGGTCTTGCTTTTGCAGCATTTTTAAAACTGTTGCTCCCGATATTTATCGTGATCCCGGGGATCATCGCTTATGTTTTATTCATGCAACCTGAAGGTACATCCATGATTGAAGGCATCAAAGGAGATTTCATGAAACCTGATGGATCCATTAATTATGATATTTCCTATCCATGGCTGATCAAATCATTTATACCTATTGGTTTGAAAGGGTTGGTAGTTGCCGCATTAACTGCAGCCATTGTTTCTTCTTTAGCTTCGATGCTGAATTCTACTGCAACCATCTTCACAATGGACATATATAAACCATATTTTTCCAAAAGAAAAGACGGTTCTGACCTCGTTACAGTAGGACGGATCACTGTGATCGTGGCTTTGGTTATTGCAGTTGTGGTAGCGCCTGCATTAAACTCCATGCCTCAGATGTTCCAGTATATCCAGGAATACACCGGCGTGGTAAGTCCCGGTATCCTGGCTGTTTTTGTAATGGGACTTTTCTGGAAAAAAGCCAATACAAAAGGAGCTATCATCGGAGTTATTTCATCCATTCCTGTGGCATTGGCTCTGAAACTGTTGCCTGTAGAAATGCCTTTCCTTGATCAGATGTTATACACTTGCTTTATCACCATGGTGGTGATCTGGATGGTAAGTCTTACAACTGCCAAATACGATGAGGATCCTAAGGCGATCTCCCTGGAAAAAGAAACTTTTATCACAGGAAAGGGCTTCAATATTGCAGCTTATGTTATTTTGCTGATCCTTGGATTGATCTACACCATTTTCTGGTGATCCAAAACAATTTTTAATACTCCAAAAATGCTTAAATAGCATAATTTGGAATTTGAAATAAAATTTATTGCATCTGGAGTTCGGTTATTGATTCAAAAAATGATCCTTTAACCGAACTCTTTCTTTTTATAAGATGTCCTAATTTCATCAACACATGAGAAATCGATTTTTTTTAATTTTTATCCAAATCATTCTGACCGGCATTTTCACCCAAAGCGCTCTTGCACAAAACTTCAATTTGACTTCACCTGATGGCAACCTGAAAGTGGAAATCACCTTAACCAACTCGATCAACTGGTCAGTTTTTTACCTGGATAAACCTGTTTTTATTCAAAAAGCAGCTTATTTGGATACTGAACAGGATAAAACAGTTCAAAAAAATACGTTTAAAAAGCAGTTGAACAGGGAACAAAACAGTCTGATCATGCCTGAAATTGCTTATAAAAATGCTGTTATTCAAGATCACTATAAAGAACTTGAGTTGCAATTCAAAAAAGGAATATCTATAGTTTTAAGGGCTTACAATGATGGCTTTGCCTATCGTTTTGAGGAATCCGGAAAAACGGAAATGCTGATTAATAATGAAAATTTTAACATAGAATTTCCTGAGGAGACTGTTGCCTGGTACCCTGAGGAAGAATCCATGTACTCGCATAATGAAAGAAGTTACTTAAAAGGCAGTGTTGACAAGATCCGGGAAGGCAGTTTTTGCAGTTTACCGGTAAAATTCAGGACAAAAGACGGGATCAGGGTATTAGTCACCGAAACAGGTCTTCACGATTACCCAAATTTGTTTTTGCAAAAACAAGATAAAAACGGATTCACGGGGATTTTCCCAAAATATGTTCTGGAAGCCATTCCCGACATAAAAAATGCTGCGGACAGAAATGAACTCATCACCAAAGAAGCCTCATTTATCGCCAAAAAGAAATTGCCCGGAACATTCCCCTGGAGGCTTTTTATCATTGGCACCGAAGATGGTGACTTGATTGAAAGCAACCTATCATACCAGTTGGCTGAACCCTGTGTCCTGCAAAATACATCCTGGATCAAGCCGGGGAAAGTTGCCTGGGATTGGTACAATGCCAACAATATTTACGGCGTGGATTTTAAATCTGGTTTGAATACTTCAACCTACAAATACTACATCGATTTTGCTGCCGATAACGGGATTGAATACGTGATCCTGGATGAAGGCTGGACAAAGAGCACTACAGATATTCTGAACTTTAACCCGGAAATGAATGTAACCGAATTGATCCGTTATGGCAAGGAAAAAGGAGTTGGCATTATCCTATGGGTTTTATGGAAACCTTTGAATGAACATTTGGATCAGATACTGACTACATACAAATCATGGGGTGCAAAAGGTGTGAAAGTAGATTTTATGCAAAGGTCAGACCAGTCCATGGTGAGTTCTTATGAAGCTATTGCCAAAAAGGCTGCTGAACTTGAATTGCTTGTGGATTTTCACGGATGCTTTAAACCTTCCGGACTTCAGAGAAAATATCCCAATGTGCTTAATTATGAAAGTGTAAGGGGAAATGAAAACAATAAATGGAGCTCACTCATTACTCCCGGGCATAATCTCACCATTCCATTTATCCGTATGGCTGCCGGTCCGATGGATTACACTCCCGGAGCAATGGTGAATGGTGGAAAAAGCGGATTTGCGATCCATTTTGAACGTCCGATGAGCCAGGGAACCCGTTGTCATCAGATTGCAATGTACGTATTGTATGAAGCACCTCTGCAAATGCTCTGTGAATCTCCATCTACTTACAAAAAAGAGCAGGAATGCCTGGATTTCATCGCAAAAATTCCAACCACATGGGATGAAACCAAAGTAATTAAAGCAAGCATCGGAGAATATCTGGTTATTGCCAGAAGAAAAGGTAATAATTGGTATATCGGCGGAATGAATGACTGGACACAGCGTGAATTTGTGATTCCGCTGGATTTTTTGGAAGGTAAATTTGAAGCTAACATTATAACCGATGGTGTCAATGCTGACCGGTATCCGCAAGATTACAGGATCATCAAAAAACCTGTAGCAAAAGGCGATGTATTAACCATCCCTGTGATGCCCGGAGGAGGTTTTGCAGCGATATTGATCAATGGTTAATGGTTAATGGTTAATGGTTGATGGTTAATGGTTAATGGTTGATGGTTAATGGTTGATTATTTTTTACATTACTGACCTACAAATTTCGAGTCTGTTCCGAAAAGTCTTTACACCTTAATAGTGGATTTTTAATTTGTTGGTTTTCAATCGTTTCCATTTAGGGGTTGGGGCAAAAAAAGATTGAAAATCAACAAATCAGACTTTTCGGAGCAGACTCTAACTTCTAACTTTCATTATTTACAATGATTATTCCACTAACCATTAACCATTGAAAATTAACCATTATCAATTATCGCTCTTCCTACAAGTATTCCCATTCATGCATCATATCATAGTTTTCCTGCATACAAAGCAAAGGATCTTTACCCTGATAAGCTTCCTGTTCTATCACAAATAGTGTTGTGCCTGAGTTGATGGCTAACTCAATGATTTCCTTCATGGGTAAAATTCCTTTGCCCATTACAGTACTTTCAAAGCCATCTCCTTTTGCATTGGCGGTCATGTCTTTCAAATGAAGATTGGCATACCTGCCGGGATATTTGGCCAGGACTTCTTTGGCTTTTGCCCCTGCAACAAACATATTGCCTGTGTCAAGTTGCATGACAACCCATTCCGGATCAGTTTTTTGCATCATGATATCCCACAAATAAATACCATTGAGTTGTTCCCGGAATTCAAAATCATGATTGTGGTATCCGAACTGCATACCATATTTCCGGCACAATTCACCGGATTGGTTAAATACCTCCATAAATCGAAGCAATTCATCATAATTCTGCCGGATACCTGCTTCCAGTGACGGGCTGATCACATATTTTTGCCCCATAAAAGCTGCATCTTCTACCAAATACTTCCATTCTTCTGTGAAATCTTTTTTTGCCGCATCCCAATGCGATGAACGCAAAACCGTATGGCCTGATGGCATTTGCATACCAAGGTCATCGAGTACTTTTTTAAACTCTGAAGGAGTCATTCCATAGAATTTCCGGTTGGAATAATTTGCGTGTTCCACATATTTAAATCCCATTCCGGCCAATGATTTCAGAGTACTGATCGGTTCTTTATGCATTGCATCCCGGACTGAATACAATTGCAGAGCAGTAGTAAATCCTCTTTTTTCAAAAGTCTGATGGATGTTGGTGCTTAGAATTTCAGGTAAAACGATGGTTCCTGCGACTGCCATCATCCCTGTTTTAATGAATTGTCTTCTGGAAGTATACATAATTTATCGTTTAAATAATCAAAATTAAATTTGCTTTCACCTTCTGAAAATTCCAACACGCCAAGAAATTTTCATCTCATAAATTCCTATTCAGAGCTGATCTGTATGCTTCCATGAGAATCCAGTGTTCCCTCATTCGAAATGGTTTTCCCCAAACCTGTTCCTGCCAGGACATCAATGATCTGAACGTTCAGCAATTGCAAATTTCCCCGGTTTAATATGACCCTGGTTTGATTTGCTCCTGTTCCACCAATCAAACTGATATTTCCCAAAGTGAGGGTTACCCCGGGAAGTACTTCAAAGATATAATGATCGTGATCTGCCTGTAAAGTAAGCGTCATACCCTCGGGTACGATCGTCATATCCTGATCGATGATCACCGGAGAGTCCAGATGAATGGTGTCATTCGCCATTTCAGGGGCAAAAACGATGCTTTGTCCGGGATCGGCACAAAGCACCACATTCCGAAATGAACCATAACCATCGTCTTCATCAATCAAAACGGTGGCATTACATTCTGGTATACAATCTGCATTTGCTTCCCAACCATCACCCGTCACATAACCGTCGGACATAAACTGCAAAGTCAGGCAACCTGAACTATGAGTTGAAGTGAAAGTTCCCGGCAAATCTGTACCGTAATATCCTCCGGCAGGAAAGCCGGCATCTGTCTCCGGATTTCCGCTTGAAAACATTGGATCTGAAGTGGATTTACCATCAAATATATACAAGGCATCCCAGTCTGTTTCCACATCAAAATCCGTAAATGTAATTGAAATATAATGCAATTCGATATCCGGACAGATCGACCGAATGATATTTTCGTTGTCTGAATATTCAGCGCTGCTTCCTCCTGTATCTGTGCTGATGTCATCACAGGTCAGTTGTGTATAAAACGGACCTGCTGATTGCCAGGAAGAGACCAGAGATTCTTCACAAACGCTCCTCACAAAAAAATAATACTTTGAGTTGCTGGATAAACCATAAATGATACCCTCTGTAGTAAAACTTGTACTCCAGTTGAGTGGTGGTGTGGTATTGGTAGAAAAACCATATTGATAACCGTTCACCGGAACCGGGTCTGATGCACTCCAACTGATCCTGGCACTGTCTATACCCATTTCATCAATCGTGATCCCACTGACTGACCTGCAGAAGGTGCCATTGTATTTCTTTACAGATTTCCACAATCCTCTCCCATAGGTAGCTGCAAAGATCTCATCTGTATCGTATTTTATTTCCAATTCAAAAACCGGTGTATTAGGTAATCCGGTTGAAAACAATTCCCAGTCTTCCATGTCATTGTCTCTATAAAAAACTCCCACGTCCATTCCGATGTACAAACCATCTTTGTTGGTCGATTCATCAAAAAGGATGCAATTGACCGGGAGATTGGGCAAAGTACCGCTGACATTGATCCAGGTAGCGCCTCCATCTTCTGACTTATATACTTTCTGACCTGCTGTATAATTTGACCTGACTGCCCAAATCATATCAGCATCATCAGGATGAATGGCCAGCATAACCGTATTGGAACCCGGCACTGTCATTGTACTCCAATTGGTTCCTCCATTGGTAGTTCTGTATAATGAAGAGCCTCTGCCTGCATAAATGACACTGGAATTGGCCTTAGCCACATGAAGGTAATTCAATGCACTGGAATTGAGGTTACTACTTCCCAATGCAGTCCAGTTCGTACCCTGGTTGGTGGATTTATAGACTCTTTTGAATCCGGCATAAATGGTTTGGGAAGCATTCGGATCGAGTACAAAAGGTGTGACCCATGCGCCATCTCCTGCATTAGATGGTTTGATACTGGTCCAGGAACTACCGCCATTGGTAGATCGCCTGATGGCACCGTAATAAAGAGAACCATACATCACGCTGGCATTGTCAGGACGGATGGCACATTCCATCCCGTCACCGCCGATGACATCATTCCATGTACCACTTGTGCCTTTTAATTTGGTTCCGTTATCCTGAAGTCCTGTGATCACTTTGGCATCTGCCTGAGAAACACCGAGTTTGTACATTTGAGAGATGATCAATCCATTGCTTTTATCAGACCAGTTGACTCCGCCATTGGTGGATTTATAAATCCCACCGTCATTTCCCAGCCATAGCGTAGTCGGATTCTGCCATTCCATGCAATGTTGATCAGCATGCACTGTTTGAACACCTGACGCACCTGACCAATGGGTCCTCAAAGACCAGGCAGTGCCGCCATTGGTGGATTTCCAAACATTGACACCGCCGGTGTATACAACCTCTGGATCGGTTGGATCCACTGCAAGACAGAGATCATACCAACCCTGTCCTCCTGAGTCTCCACCATCTGAGTCCCACCCGAGTAAATTTGGCGTGGTGGCTTTTAACGTAAATGTTTTTGCCGTATCTACTGATTGATAAAATCCCAGAAATCCGTTGCCGGAACCATTGGAAGCCAGAGCATATAGATAACCTGAATTGGCATTTGAAACACCCAACGCGATCCGGTTGGCACCACTGATGTTTTGGACTATAGTAAATGTTGCACCGTTATCAATCGATTTTTGCACTGTTGAACCTGTTGCAGCATAAACAATATTAGAAAATGAGTTGGGATTTGCTTTGACATCGAAAAAATTTCCTGTTAAAACCTGTGTCCAGTTTTCTCCGGAATCCAATGTCCTGTATAATCCATTTGAAGTGGCCGCAAAAAGGATACTTGAGTTTTCGGGTTGAAAAATAATTCTGCGGATAACCCTTGTCTGGGACACATTCCAGTTAAGTCCGGTTGTCTGCCAGGTAACTCCACCATCAATGGATTTTAATACTCCCGTTGAATAAGTATCGCTTGCATCACCGTCTCCGGTTGCAATATACATGATATTGGGTTTTTTGGGATCAATGAGTATGCCCGAAACACCCAATACAACTGATTGGTCAAAGGTGGTGATCCATGTAGCGCCACCATCGGTGGTTTTCCATAATCCGCCGCCCGGAGCTCCGATCCAGATGATATCCGGGTCAGTGGGGTGAAAGGCTACACAATTTACCCTGCCAATACCGGCATATCCACCATTAGTGAGACTGGGTCCGATCGATTCCCAATTGGCTTCGTTCACACGGTTTTTGCCTTGATTGCGCAAAAGGTATTCTTTCCAGTTTTTTTCAGTGATACCTGAATCAGGAAAGGATCCGTCAGGGTTGACCCTGTATTGCCAATAATATTCCCATCTTTTATAGGGTTTAAATCCTTTGCCTTTTTCAATGGGCCGGTTCTCCCAGTATTTTTCGGCATTTTCCCTGATCATAAAAAAATTCAGCTTTCCTTCTGCATCTGTTGCATTTTCCAACCATGGCTGGCTATATAAAGAATTACTAAAAATGAGGAAACTGGCGATAACGAAAACAACTCTGCTAATCCTCATCGACATAATATTTGAGTTTTCAAAAATAATGCATTAAGGTAAAATATCCAAACCTGAAACCGATTGTGATGGTCGATTCTCTAAAATAAATTAACCCCTAACTCTTAAACTAAT